>NZ_JAELTP010000495.1 GCF_016428915.1 Pandoraea sp. ASV26 | reverse complement strand
AGGCAAAGGAAGACAAGATATTGATCCCCGAGCATGGCGTCGAAGAAGACTTTGACGCAAGTGTGGCTCGCATGGATGAAATCAAGAGCCAGTTACAGCAACTTTTAGTGGACAAAAAGGCCGAATTCAAGTGCAAGTCCTTGAAATTTACAGATGTAGGAAAGGAAATTTACCAGCTAGAGGCGCCCAAAGCCATCAAGGTTCCGTCAACCTGGCGTCAGATGTCGTCGACGAAAGATGTCAAGCGGTGGTACTTTACAGAACTGACGGATTTGGTCCGAGAACTGAAAGAGGCCGAAGAGACGCATTCACAACTTGTCAAAGATGTTTCGCTCCGCTTCTGCAAGAAGTTTGATGTCGACTATGAGAGGTGGTTGCGGGCCATTCAAGTCGTTGCGCAGCTTGACTGCCTCGTCAGCCTGGCTAAAGCATCTTCC
>NZ_JAELTP010000494.1 GCF_016428915.1 Pandoraea sp. ASV26 | reverse complement strand
TCTGGCGGGTGCGGTTGCCGCATTGGGAGTCGTCGCAGATGAGCCAGCCGTCGTAGTAGCGTGTTGTTTCGGTGCGGATGGCGTGTTCGAGCTGGGCTACGGCGGAGAGCGTGGGAATGACTGCGCTGCATGAGCCGCAGAGGATGCCGGCGGCGGAGACGCGATCTGGGGAGGCGACGAGGCCTTCAAAGGGGGCGGTGGCTTTGCATTTGCGGCAGCGGAGGCCGAGGCGGGCGCATTCTGCGAAGCGGACTTCGTCGGGGATTTGGGACTCGAGCGGATGGATTTCTAGGTCGTCGCTTGTGCTGTTCTGTTGGGATTGGTGGGATGCGTAGCGGCGGACGTCGAGGCCGAGTTGCTCGGCGAGTTGCGAGGTGGATGTGCCTGTCTCTTATACACATCTGACGCTGCCGACGAACCGTGTGGTGTGACGTTAT
>NZ_JAELTP010000493.1 GCF_016428915.1 Pandoraea sp. ASV26 | reverse complement strand
GGTCACGTGCACCCATTTTTTGGCACCTCACGTCCGGCGGACGCTACCAGCGCCCGGGAACCACTACCGTCAAAATTTAGGCGGATTTGTTAGAAGATACAGATACAAACGCGCGACAATCTCGACAAAATAACAGGAGACTGCGGCATCGTCTGTGTTTCTTGCGCGCGACTCTACACAAACCCACGACACACTCTTGTTTGTGGATCAGCGACGGAATAATTATCGATAGTTCTTGCGATGAAATACGGCATCTAAAGAACCCAGCTGGACATCAACTTGACAGCTGCGAGCCGGCAGCGCCGCCAAACAACAACTTTGTCAAAATGGCATCCACATCCGACGTTCGCGATGTCCTCAACATTCCAGATGGCGTGTCCGGTGGCCCTGTCTCTTATACACATCTGACGCTGCCGACGAACCGTGTGGTGTGGAGG
>NZ_JAELTP010000492.1 GCF_016428915.1 Pandoraea sp. ASV26 | reverse complement strand
GTCTACGCCTACTCGTACTTGAAAGACGAGGATCCGGATAGACCTGCCGCGTCACCACGCTTCTGGCGCTTAAAAGATTGGCGGCTTGCAGCGTCTCACCGTCATGTCGATGCCATTTCGCGATGTCACTCTTTGGGTATATGCTGAATCAAGTAATAATAAGAGTTCAATGTAGCTTTGCAGACTCGATTGATCAGTGCTTAATTCGCCTCTTTCAAAGTGCTTAACATGCCTGCTGCAGACTCGTGCCAAACAGCTCGTTCGTGTGTGGCAGGGATATTGGTGGCGTCAGTATTGGCTTGCACAGGAACGCCACACAAGGCCAATGCAGCTCTCACGGCCTCACTGCAACAAAAGGGGATTGAAACGGTACCTTTTTGCGAATCTTTTTCCACGGGTTTTCGTGTGAGAAGGATAACTCTGGATCTGCAGGAGACC
>NZ_JAELTP010000491.1 GCF_016428915.1 Pandoraea sp. ASV26 | reverse complement strand
CGCCTCATATTGACAGCCAAGATTATGCTGTCTGGATACTACAAGCAATGATTCGTATTATCCCGCAGTTAGCAGCCTCCTTAGCATGTTCCGTGTATCAAGCCGCCTCAAGCTGGCCAACCGTGGAGTGGGTGGCCAGGACGCGATTCTACTACATTAAGGGAATGTATACGGCAAGAAGCTACTAAAATGCCTTTAGGCTAGGTTAGCACTAGATTATGATATTTTCGATAGAATAACGCGTAGATTTATAACGTTAGCAGCATGCCTAAATAGCTCAAATTATAAAGAATGAGGTATATTATCTAACCATTAACTCATCTAATCTAAACCTAACTAGACTCACCAGAAGCCCAAAAACTAACCTAGTAAAGATATGGCCTAAGTTAGAGGATTTAGAAAATAACGATGCTTTAAAGCATTACTAGTGGAGACATA
>NZ_JAELTP010000490.1 GCF_016428915.1 Pandoraea sp. ASV26 | reverse complement strand
CTTTGCGGTAGCCTGCTTGTAGGCTCCAATCCCCCCAACTTTGTTCTGCTGGCCACTTACGCATTACTAGGGGCCTTGCCGCTTCGATTGCGAGATTGGTCATTACATTCCAAATCACAAACAGTACGTTGAGCTATACCTTTTACATGCTAGTATTAATGTTTGGGATCCAGTCGGTATTATTGGTGTCCATCGGGGAGACGTGGAAAGTATGTCTTATCGATTTTAGCAATCTACCACCAGGTGTGCAACACTTTACTAACTACCCTGAAAATAAAAGTGTACATGTCCAAAGCGGCATTTTTCTGGGCTCTTGAAATGGGTGTCTGCGTCGTCGTCATCAACTTGCCATCCATATGGATGTTCCTCAGATCCATGCTGCCAGACGAAATACTCCAGGCTGACACCTACGAACAGGTTGACGACTGATGCCAGTGC
>NZ_JAELTP010000489.1 GCF_016428915.1 Pandoraea sp. ASV26 | reverse complement strand
CTTGAGAGCAGGCTGCACAACAACCAGATTACACAATTGGCAGGGTCACCAAATAATAAGTCTGCCAATGCAACGTACGGCGGCAGTACACAGTCACCTGCACAAGAGGATCTAGAGCAGCAGCTTAACGATGTTGAAGATCAAAAGATACTACTCGAAGAATTCCTGGAAGAAGCGCGCCAACAGGCCGAAGAATCCGCCATGGAACACGAGCAAGCACTTCAACGTCTGCAGCACCAGCTTGACAAGGCCATTCGCGACCGTGACGCAGCATCGTCGTCCAAATCATCCGACACCAAGCACAGCAAACACCTGCGCAAGAGCCAGGCCGAAGTCGAAAACCTAGAGCACGACGTACAACAGCAGCAGCAAATGATTGACGCGCTCGTGGCATCCGAGGTCGCCATCCGACGCAAGCTCGAACGCACTCGCAGCGAC
>NZ_JAELTP010000488.1 GCF_016428915.1 Pandoraea sp. ASV26 | reverse complement strand
CATACTAGGTATCGACGGAGATCTATAAGACCATTCACTTGCTGATATTCTCTACAAGGTTACGCTATAAATGCTTGAAAAACCCCCATAAATGCAATAAACGCCAGATTACTCTTACCTCATTTAGTCCCTCCTCGCCGCAACTACAGTCTCCCTAGCAGCAGCAACCTCTTCGTTATCGTCCAGCTGCCTTTCCACCTCCTCATCGCGCCTCTTTTCATCCGACGCCCTCTTCATCTTTGCTTCTGCCCTCGCGAGACCACGAGCCCTCTTGCCATCCAACCGCTCCTGATCCTCTCTCAACTGCCTTATTAGCCTACTCTTTGAGCGAATCCTGCCACCATAGCGCCAAAACACACACGGAATAGGAATCGTCACCACGAGCAGTAACCCAAGTAAAGTACCCGCCCACCGAGGTGTGAGTGTGTTGTACATGTC
>NZ_JAELTP010000487.1 GCF_016428915.1 Pandoraea sp. ASV26 | reverse complement strand
GCGAAAATTCTGTTCGGGTCGCTTTCCTCCGGTCAAAAGGTGGAAAAAAAAGAGAACCAGGATGTGGAAAACTCCGAGCGGCATTTATCCCTATTTTTTAAGTTTTTTTTTTATGGTTAGGCGTGTTTTGATTAACACCGCTGCTTATTAATAAATCTGTCGGTGAATGCAAAGCATTCGCTTATACGATCTGCAGTAGTTATGTCGCCTTGGTCCCTGCATTTAGGACATCGGTAGTCTGATCTCAGGGTCCAACAGGTTGCGTTGAATATTAAGCGTGTACATGTACATGTAAGCAGTAACCTAGGCGTATTATTGTGTATTTTTCTTAATACTTTTTACCTTGATTATGATTGCATTGGATGCTGTGGAATCCCGTAAGGCTGTCATAGACGACCGTGCCGCCTCTCGGATCATCCCGACGGCACTTGAGCAATAC
>NZ_JAELTP010000486.1 GCF_016428915.1 Pandoraea sp. ASV26 | reverse complement strand
AGCTGTGACAGTGGCAGATGAACCCCCAGCAACGCTACTATTATTTTATTTTGAACTTTACTCTATCCAACCCTCTGCTGCCGGAAAGTGTAGCATTGAAAAAAAGTCAATTGGCGCTTTTGTCCATCCTTTTTCAGTGTCCCCAATACACCGTGAGAGAGTACCTAGGTAACTACCTTAGGCAAGGTAGGTATCGTAAACTCTCAAGGCCCAAGTTGCGCCTGGGCCGGCTTGAGGGGGGGTTACCTCCTACTAGAGGTAGGTACCTACAGTACTTGTGGCTCTGCCCTCCCGCTTCCGGATAAGGGCATTTTGGCCTCTGCCGCCAAACATTGAAGCAGTCCTCTCGTTGACGGAAATGACGTAAACTCAAAAACTAAAGGGTTCCTCAGGCTCAATGCATCATCGGAACTGCCTAGTAGGGTTGATTCTGACAGAG
>NZ_JAELTP010000004.1 GCF_016428915.1 Pandoraea sp. ASV26 | reverse complement strand
TCGCCCGAGCGTGCCGAACGCCGCCAAGTCCACGATTTCGATGTGCTGATAAGCGGTCGTCGTGGCGAATACGGGGCGCGCAGCGAACGCGTAGCTGGCCCACGGTCCGAGCGGCGCCGTGTAAGGGGGCGGCGCGGTGCCGGATTCGTGTACGGGGAGATCACGTTTGGCGGGCATTGGCAGGGCAACTTCCTCTAATTTGGGGCGATCACGTGACTTTCCCGCATGATTCCACGTTCCCGCCGGTTGGGGAAGTTCGCTGCGAGCGACCCGGGCAGGGAGCGTATCTGTTAAAATCTCGGTCTTTCTCTGCATTTGAATTTCGCGCGGCAGCTCGCGGCAACGGGGGCACGCCCGCCTCTTCCGGCAAGTCACCATGACGAACTCCTCTTCTGCTACGGCGGCACTGATGGCCTCTGCCATTCGCGTCCTCTCCATGGACGCGGTCCAACAGGCCAACTCCGGTCACCCTGGCGCGCCGATGGGCATGGCCGATATCGCGGTCGCTCTCTGGGGCCGTCACCTCAAGCACAACCCCGTCAACCCGCACTGGTTCGATCGCGACCGCTTCGTGCTGTCGAACGGCCACGGTTCGATGCTCATCTACTCGTTGCTGCATCTGACGGGTTATGACCTGCCGATCGAAGAGCTCAAGCACTTCCGTCAGTTGCACAGCAAGACGCCGGGGCACCCCGAAGTGGGTATCACGCCGGGCGTCGAGACGACCACGGGCCCGCTGGGTCAGGGCATCACCAACGCCGTGGGCTTTGCGCTCGCCGAGGCGCTGCTCGCCAAGGAATTCAACCGTCCGGGCAACGACATCGTCGATCACTACACGTATGCATTCCTCGGCGACGGTTGCCTCATGGAAGGCATCTCGCACGAAGCCTGCTCGCTGGCGGGCACGCTGCGTCTGAACAAGCTCATTGCGCTGTATGACGACAACGGCATCTCGATCGACGGCGACGTTGAGTACTGGTTTGCCGATGACACGCCGAAGCGCTTCGAAGCATACGGTTGGAACGTGATTCGCGGCATCGACGGTCACAACGTCGACGCTGTCGACGCCGCCATTGCGCAAGCCAAGACGTCGGATCGTCCGACGCTGATTTGCTGCAAGACGCTGATCGGGAAGGGCGCCCCGAACAAGCAGGGTGGTCACGACGTGCACGGCGCACCGCTGGGCGCCGATGAGATCGCCGCCACGCGTGCAGCGCTGGGCTGGACCCTGGCACCGTTCGAAGTGCCCGCCGAGGTCTACGCCGCATGGGATGCCAAGGCCGCCGGCCAGCAAGCCGAAGCTGCGTGGAACGAACGCTTTGCCGCGTATCGCGACCAGTTCCCGGCAGAAGCCGCCGAATTCGAGCGCCGCATGAAGGGGGAACTGCCGGGCGACTTCAAGTCGGCCGCTGCCGCGCTCATCGCCAAGACCAACGAGAAGGCCGAGACGGTCGCTACGCGCAAGGCGTCGCAACTCGCCATTGAAGGTCTGGCGGCGGTGCTGCCGGAATTCCTGGGCGGCTCGGCCGACCTGACCGGCTCGAACCTGACGAACTGGAAGGCCAGCAAGGCCGTGCGGGCAAACGCCGAAGGCGTGCAGTTCGGCAACCACATCAACTACGGTGTGCGCGAGTTCGGCATGAGCGCCATCATGAACGGCATTGCGTTGCACGGCGGTTACATTCCGTTTGGCGGCACGTTCCTGACGTTCTCCGACTACAGCCGCAATGCGCTGCGTATGGCGGCGCTCATGAAGCTGCGTTCGATCTTCGTGTTCACGCACGACTCGATCGGTCTTGGCGAAGACGGCCCGACGCACCAGTCGATCGAGCATGTCTCGAGCCTGCGTCTGATTCCGCAAATGGACTTGTGGCGTCCGTGCGATACGACGGAAACGGCGGTCGCGTGGGTGGCGGCGGTGGAGCGTCATGATGGCCCGTCGAGTCTCGTGCTCAGCCGTCAGAACCTGCCGTTCGTCTCGCGTGACGACGCGCAGATCGCCAACATCCGTCGTGGCGGCTACGTGCTGCGCGACGTGGCGAATCCGCAGATCGTGCTGATCGCGACCGGTTCGGAAATGGATCTGGCCCTCAAGGGCGCCGAAGCGCTGGCTGCCGAGGGGATTGCTGCGCGTGTCGTGTCCATGCCGTCGACCAATGTGTTCGACCGTCAGGACAAAGCGTATCGCGAGAGCGTGCTGCCGCGCGGCGTGCCGCGTGTGGCCATCGAGGCCGGCGTAACGGCGTTCTGGCACAAGTACGTCGGCCTGGAAGGCGGCGTGGTCGGCATCGACACCTTCGGCGAGTCGGCCCCGGCCGGCGTGCTGTTCAAACACTTCGGATTCACCGTCGACCACGTGGTCGCGACGGTCAAGTCCGTGCTTGGCTGATTTCGTTAGACCTTACGGAGATACCCCCATGACCATCCGCGTCGCTATCAACGGCTACGGCCGTATCGGCCGCAACGTACTGCGTGCCCACTATGAAGGTGGTAAGAAGCACGACATCGAAATCGTTGCCATCAACGATCTCGGCAATGCACAGACGAACGCTCACCTGACGCAATACGACACGGCGCACGGCAAGTTCCCGGGCACGGTGTCGGTCGATGGCGATTTCATGGTCGTCAATGGCGACAAGATCCGCGTGCTGGCCAACCGCAACCCGGCCGAACTGCCGTGGGGCGAACTGGGCGTGGACGTCGTGCTCGA
Source organism: Pandoraea sp. ASV26 (assembly GCF_016428915.1). GTDB lineage: Bacteria > Pseudomonadota > Gammaproteobacteria > Burkholderiales > Burkholderiaceae > Pandoraea. The sequence goes on along the minus strand of NZ_JAELTP010000004.1, from coordinate 116,601 downwards.
GTGCACGGGCTTCTTCACCACGAAGGAAAAGGCCAGTGCTCACCTGAAGGGCGGCGCGAAGAAGGTCATCATCTCGGCCCCGGGCGGCAAAGATGTGGACGCGACGATCGTGTTCGGCGTGAACGAAGGCGTGCTCAAGGCGACCGACACGGTCATCTCGAACGCATCGTGCACCACGAACTGCCTGGCACCGCTGGTTCAGCCGCTGCACGAGAAGATCGGCCTGGAAACGGGTCTGATGACGACCGTTCACGCTTACACCAACGATCAAGTGTTGACGGACGTCTATCACGAAGACCTGCGTCGCGCCCGTTCGGCCACGATGAGCATGATCCCGACCAAGACGGGCGCCGCCTCGGCTGTCGGTCTGGTGCTGCCGGAACTCAATGGCAAGCTCGATGGTTATGCCATTCGCGTTCCGACGATCAACGTGTCGATCGTCGACCTGTCGTTCATCGCCAAGCGCGACACGACGGTTGACGAAGTCAACGCGATCCTGAAGGAAGCGGCTGAAGGCAAGCTGAAGGCCATCGCTACGTACAACACGGCACCGCTGGTGTCGGTCGACTTCAACCACAACCCGGCCTCGTCGAACTTCGACGGCACGCTGACCAAGGTGTCGGGCCGTCTGGTGAAGGTCAGCTCGTGGTACGACAACGAGTGGGGCTTCTCGAACCGCATGCTCGACACGACCGTCGCGCTGATGTCTGCGAAGTAAGCACGCCGGACGTTAGGCGTCAGTTGTAAAAAAAGCCGCTGTCGTGAGACAGCGGCTTGGGTTGTTAACTCGCTTTTCTCGTTTCACGCAACCCGATCGAATTCAATCGAAGTCGAATATCTCAAACAACGACTTCTTCTTGCGTGGTTGATCGTAGTGCCGTCGGCGACCATCGTAGCCATGGTGGGTATTGCGATGGTGACGATCGTCCCAATCCCGATCCGCATCCCCATCTCGATACTCGCGGTCGTCCTGACGCACGGCCCTGGCGTCACTACCGCGCGTCGCCTGCGCCGGCAGACTCTCACCCCCATCCGTGCGTTCGATCAATTTGTCCAACTCTCCACGATCGAGCCATATGCCGCGGCAGCTCGGGCAGTAATCGATCTCAACTCCCTGACGCTCCGTCATCAGCAGATCCGGGGTACCGCATACAGGACATTTCATCGTTTCGCTCCGATACGTAAAAGACAACGTGCTCAATGTATCGGGCCCTGCGTCACGGAAAAACCTGCTTTTATATTCACTAAAGTTCGAAAAAACCGAACCCCTTCAACACAAAACAAAAGCGGCGCCGATGTTCACCGGCGCCGCTTCGCTTACTGCGTCAAATCTTCACATCCACGCCACTTAGTGCAGCACTTGGGCCTTCTGGGCTTTGCGACGCGCCGAGGCACGACGCGTCAGCATGTTCAGCCCCTCGACGAATGCCGAGAATGCCATCGCCGCGTAGATGTAACCCTTCGGGATATGCGACCCGAAGCCTTCCGCAATCAGTGTCATACCGATCACCAGCAGGAAACCCAGCGCCAGCATCACCACCGTCGGGTTCGCCTCGATGAAGCGCGAGAGCGGTCCCGCCAAGAACAACATCGCCGTCACTGCCGCAAGCACCGCGATGAACATGATCGGGATGTGCTCGGTCATGCCCACGGCCGTCACAATGCTGTCGATCGAGAACACGAGGTCCAGCATCAGGATCTGAATCACGGCCGCACGAGCGGTGATCGTCGCCACCGCGCCCGCAGTCGTTGCCCCTTCACCGTGCGCCGGCTCGTCCGCTGCCGACGCCACATGGTGATGCATCTCCTTCGTCGCCTTCCACACCAGGAAGAGGCCGCCCGAGATCAGGATCAGGTCGCGCCACGAAAACCCGTGACCGAACATTTCAAAGAGCGGTGTGGTCAGCTTTGCGATCCACGCCACCGTGCCGAGCAACGCCAGACGCATGATAAGCGCCAGCGCAATCCCCATGCGCTGCGCGCGCGCACGCATCGATAACGGCAGTTTGTTGGTCAGAATGGAGATGAAGATCAGGTTGTCGATGCCAAGCACGACCTCCATGACCACCAGCGTGACAAGCGCCGCCCACACCGCCGGGTCGGCCGCCAAAGCAAGTAGATAGTCCATATGTGCGCCAGAGATTCCGTAGGATTATCGGGGCGTCCGCCGCAGTAGGCAGCGGCCATTCCCCTTCGTTATTCCGCACCCAACGTACGGTGCGGGTTCAGGACAGCATCATCTCCGAACTCGTGCTTCGCAAAAACCAGTTATATACTTAAAAAAAGTTCGGTTTTTCCGAAGTCCAATGAATATGTTGAACTACCGTCATCTTTACTATTTCTGGGTTGTCGTCAAGGAAGGCGGATTCGCCCGTGCAGCGCAGCGCCTCGACATGGCCGTGCAGACGATCAGTGCCCAGGTCCGTGAGCTCGAGAAGTCACTGGGCCACCAGTTGCTCAAGCCCGCCGGACGCGGTGTCACGATGACAGAGCCCGGACAGGCGGCCTTTCGGCGCGCAGAAGAGATCTTCCGGCTCGGCCAGTCGATCCCGGACGAAGTGCGCGAAGCCGCGAGCGGCCGGGTGGCGCGGCTGGCCGTCGGGCTGGCCGATGGCCTTTCCAAACTCGCCGCGCACGCCATCCTCGCGCCCGTGCTCGGCACCCCCTCGCTGCGGCTCGTCTGCCATGAAGGCGAGCACGAGCAATTGCTCGCCGAACTCGCACTGCACAAGCTCGATCTGGTGCTCGCCAGTCAGCCGGCGCCTTACAACCCGACCTTGCGGCTGGTGAGCGAACGTCTGGTCGAGTCGCCGGTCGACTGGTACGGACCGGCATCTCTCGTGCGCAATGCCTCGCGCGACGCCTTTCCCCAATGCCTGGCCGACCTGCCCGTGCTGCTGCCGACCGGTCACTCGGCCCTGCGCGCCCGGCTCGATCAATGGTTCGAGGCGCAGGGCATTCGCCCGAATATCGTCGGCGAATTCGAAGATAGCGCACTCATGGCCGTGTTCGCCACGCGCGGCATGGGTGTATTCCCGCTAAGCGAAGCCGGCGCAGGCGACGTCTCGCTGCTGCGCGGCCTGCGCTGGCTCGGCCGCCCCGACGACGTGCACGAAGACATTCACGCCATTCGCTCGCGACGCGGCGAAGGGCATCCGCTGGTCGCACAGATCCTTCGGGAAATCGGGGCGACGACCGATTCTGATATAAGAACGACTGGCGAGCCTTCTGCGCCGCCACCCTCTGCAAGGAAACCTCATGTCGAGTCGTAGCGACCAGCGCAAATTCTTCCACCTCATGCTGTTCGTCGTGACGATCGTGTTCGGGTGGATTCTGCTGCCGCTGTTCGGGGCCGTCTTCTGGGGGACGATTCTCGCCGTGCTGTTCCAGCCGGTGCAGCGCCGCATCCTCATGCGCATGCGCGGCCGCCCGAATCTGGCCGCGCTCACCACCCTCGCGCTCATTCTGCTGATCGTGATCCTGCCGCTCACGCTCGTCGTGGGCATGCTGACGCAGGAAATCAGCACGGCGCTCGTTCGCTTCCGCGCCGATTTGCCGCAACTCACGATCGCCTTCCAGCAATTGCTCGACCGGCTGCCCGCGAGCGTGCATCGTGTGATGGACCTCGCCGGCGTGCAGGATGTCAACGCCATCCAACAGAAACTCGGCGACGGGGCCGCGCAGATCGGCCGTCTGGTCGCGGTCTACCTCGTGAGCATCGGCCAGAACACGGCGCAACTGCTCGTGAGCTTTGGGGTGATGCTCTATCTGCTGTTCTTTCTGCTGCGCGACGGCATGGCGCTCGGTGCGCTCGTACGCCGCGCCCTGCCCCTCGACGAGCGTCACAAGACCCTGTTGATCCAGCAGTTCACCACGGTCGTGCGTGCCACCGTCAAGGGCAATATCGCCGTGGCCGTGGCGCAAGGCGCGCTCGGCGGGTTCATCTTCGCCGTGCTCGGTATTCAGGGTTACGTGCTTGCCGCCGTGGTGATGGCGTTCCTCTCGCTGCTGCCCGCCGTGGGCGCGGCTGTCGTGTGGGTGCCCGTCGGGGTGTGGTTGCTGCTCTCGGGGGCGATCTGGAAGGGCGTGGTGTTGTTTGCGTTCTGCGGCACCATCGTGAGTCTGGTGGACAACGTGCTGCGTCCCATCCTGGTCGGCAAGGACACCAAGCTGCCCGACTGGGTCGTGCTGATCTCCACCCTCGGCGGCATGTCGCTCTTCGGCCTGACCGGCTTCGTGATCGGGCCGCTGATCGCCGCGCTGTTCATCGCAAGCTGGAACATCTACACGCGCTTGCGCGAGGACGACGATACACAGGCAGATGCCGGTTGAAGCCGGTTGAAGCCGGTGTGAGGCGGCTTGATGCCTAGCGTCGGGCGACGCCAGACCGACGCCGTTGCGGACGAAGGGCGTCGTTACCTGCACTGGCCTGACTTGCGGCCCTTAGCGCTCTTAAGCGCGGCTAAGGGTAAGGGATCATGCCGTTTAGCTAAGCCGCTGAACGGCATTGTTATATCTGAGGGCTGATGCTTGGAGAACGTCTCACCTGTCTCGCTGGAATGTCGAATCCAGTCGACGCTCGTCATCGCCCTTGCCTTTTACCGCTCGACCTCAACCGATGAGGCCGTGCGTGATTTGGGCCAGGGTCTGCCATGCTGCGAAGCGTCCTGCTTTAGCAAGAGCGCTGTCACACAAGCACACCAGCGGTGCGGCCAAGCTCCGACGCAGCGTCTCTTCCTTATCAGCACCAATACGTGGGTCGAGCAGCAATCCCGGCATGACTCGCTCAAATAACTTTCGCTTTGGGCCATCGACCGCGCCAACCTGCGCGCTGCCGATAGCCCCAGAACCGCGCGAGCACTTCTGGCCACAAACTGAATAGAACATCGCTCGCGCAATGCGTAACCGGTGCCGATGCGCAGGGGCATGAGCGCGTGTCACTCACCTTGCTGACCGACCGGGCTCAATGGCGAGCCACCGATGTCGAAAAACTCTGCCAACGGTGCGACTGCTCGAATGCACCATACAAAAACGGCCCGGGAGAGCTTGTCCCCGAGCCGTTAAAGCAAGACCCTCGAAATATACCGTTCAGTTCCTCAAAAAATCGCTTAACTGAACGGAATTTCACACCCCTTGGGTGTCCTTTTTTCGACGTAAAGCCGAACGCTTAGTGACGGAAGTGACGCGTGCCCGTCATCAGCATGGCGACATTGCGTTCGTCGGCAGCGGCGATGACTTCGTCGTCGCGCATCGAACCGCCCGGGTGGATCACGCAGGTGGCGCCCGCGTCGACCACCACGTCGAGGCCGTCACGGAACGGGAAGAACGCGTCAGACGCCACGGCCGAGCCGTTCAGCGACAGACCGGCGTTCTGCGCCTTGATGCTCGCGATACGTGCCGAATCCACGCGGCTCATCTGGCCAGCGCCCACGCCCAGCGTCATGCCGCCGGCGCAGAACACGATGGCGTTCGACTTGACGTACTTCGCCACGCGCCATGCGAAGAGCAGGTCTTCCATTTCCTTCGGCGTCGGATGACGCTTCGTCACCACGCGCAGTTCATGCGGTGCCACGTTCTTGGCATCCGGCGACTGAACGAGCAGACCGCCGCCAACGCGCTTGAAGTCGTACTGATTCACGCCGTTGCCCAGCGGGACTTCCAGCAGACGCACGTTCTGCTTGGCGGCGAAGATTTGCTTGGCGGCGTCGGTGAACGACGGGGCCAGCAGCACTTCCACGAATTGCTTGGCCACCGATTGCGCCGCGGCTTCGTCGACTTCACGGTTGAACGCGATGATGCCGCCGAAGGCCGACGTCGGGTCGGTCTGGAACGCCTTGGCGTACGCGTCGGCCGGCGTGGCGGCCACGGCCACACCGCACGGGTTCGCGTGCTTGATGATGACGCAGGCGGGGGCGTCGAACGTCTTCACGCACTCCCAGGCGGCGTCGGCATCTGCAATGTTGTTGTACGACAGTTCCTTGCCCTGGAGCTGGCGATAGTTCGCGAGCGAGCCGGCCGGCGTGGCGATGTCGCGGTAGAACGCAGCGCTCTGGTGCGGGTTCTCGCCGTAGCGCATGTCCTGCACCTTGGTGTACGCCAGATTCAGCGTAGCGGGGTAGGCGGAGCGCTCGCTGTGACGCAGCGATTCGCCAAGGCTCGTGAGGTAATTGGTGATCGCACCGTCGTACTGGGCCGTGTGGGCGAACACCTTGGTCGCCAGACGGAAGTTCGTGGCGTAGCCGACCGTGTTGCCATTTGCCTTCATTTCGTCGAGCACCACGGCGTAGTCGGCCGGATCGACGATCACGGTGACATCGCGATGGTTCTTCGCCGCCGAGCGCAGCATCGTCGGGCCGCCGATGTCGATGTTCTCGATGGCGTCTTCGAGCGAGCAGTCATCGCGGGCAACGGTCTGCACGAACGGGTACAGGTTCACGACGAGCAGGTCGATCGTCGGAATGTCGTGCTTCTCGAGCGCGGCCATGTGCTCGGGCAGATCGCGACGGGCGAGAATGCCGCCGTGAACCTTCGGATGCAGCGTCTTCACGCGCCCGTCGAGCATTTCCGGGAAGCCGGTGTAGTCGGCCACTTCGGTCACCTTCAGGCCAGCTTCGGCCAGCAGTTTGGCGGTGCCGCCGGTGGAGAGGATCGACACGCCCTGGGCAGCGAGCGACTTGGCGAAGTCGACGATGCCGGTCTTGTCGGAGACGGAAATGAGAGCTTGCTTGATCATGACGGACGGTAGTGAAGCGGCAAAAACGGGCGGGTTGGGCGAATGACTGGGCGCAATGCTCAGAGCAGGCCATGCTGCTGCAACTTCTTGCGCAGCGTGTTGCGGTTGATCCCCAGATATTCGGCGGCGAGCGACTGGTTGCCGTCGGCCTTGCCGAGCACGAACTCGAGCAGCGGCTTCTCAACGACCGAGACGACCATATCGTAGACATCGTGTGGCCGTGCGCCATCCAGATCGCGGAAATACGAATCCAGACTGTCGCGCACGCATTGTTCTATGTTTGTTTTGCTCATGCGGCTAATAGCTCCCTCGGCGATTCTTGTTCATAGCAGAGACGGTCCGAGTGCGCCTTCTGCTGTTCGAAAAACTCGTTGACCGCAGCCAACTGTTCCTGCGTGGTGTCGAGCGTATTCATACGCTGGCGGAACGTGGCTGCCCCCGGCAGTCCACGCGAATACCACGCGATATGCTTGCGCGCGGTCCGCACACCGGTGTACTCCCCGTAAAACTCGTAATGGTCCTCGAGGTGTTCGTTCATGATCTGCTGGATCTCGTCGACGCGCGGCGGCAAGGCGATCTCGCCCGTCGTGAGAAACAATTCGATGTCGCGGAACAACCACGGGCGCCCCTGCGCGGCACGGCCGATCATGATGGCGTCCGCTCCCGTGACTTCCAGCACGTGCTTCGCCTTCTGCGCCGTGGCGATGTCGCCGTTGGCGACGATCGGAATGCGTGCGGCGGCCTTCACGGCGGCAATGGTCTCGTACTCCGCGTCGCCGTGATACAGGTCGGCGCGCGTGCGGCCGTGAACCGTGAGCATGCTGATGCCGCAGTCTTCGGCGATACGCGCGACCGTCAGCGCGTTCTTGTGCTCACGATCCCAGCCCGTGCGAATCTTGAGCGTGACCGGCACCACGTCGCCCACCGCGCCCACGACGGCGGACACGATTCGGGCGACGAGCGGCTCGTTTTGCAGCAGCGCCGATCCGGCCGCGACATTGCAGACCTTCTTGGCCGGGCAGCCCATGTTGATGTCGATGATCTGGGCGCCACGCTCCACGTTATAGCGGGCAGCCTCGGCCATCATGGCCGGGTCGGCGCCGGCGATTTGCACGGCGATCGGGGCGACTTCGCCGGCGTGATTGGCACGGCGCATCGTCTTCTCGCTTTTCCAGAGCTGTGCGTTAGACGCCACCATCTCCGAGACGGCATAACCCGCGCCAAGTCGTTTGCACAACTGGCGGAATGGCCGATCCGTCACACCCGCCATGGGGGCGACAAACAGGTTGTTGCGGAGTTCGTGGGGACCGATACGCACAATGAAGGGAAAAGCCGGGAAAAAGTTTGTATTTTACTGTGAAAACCCGTTCTCGTCGCCTAAAAAATGAGCAAATTATCCGGGCGTGCCGCGGGCAAGCCCGGTGCTCAGCCGCGTTGGCCGAACATCATCTGGCGGGCGAAGGCAGTTTTGACTGGCGGGAGGAGGTCGAGACTGGCGAGTGCCATGCCGCGCAGGAGGGCGACAGGGGCGGCGTCGATGCCGAAGACGCGAGGCAGCAGATCGGTGATGCGGATCGTGAGGCCGCGGTCGGCCCGACGACGGCGGGCGAACGCGGTAAGGGCAGCCGGGCCCGGCACGCCATGAGGGGAGGTCGAGGCGCGAGCGTCGCGAACGAGCGTGTCACAAAGGTCGAAGGCATCGCGCAAGCCGAGGTTCAGCCCCTGTCCGGCCACCGGGTGGAGGGTTTGTGCGGCGTTGCCGATGGCCGCGACCCGGCCGTCGACGACCTGGCCGAGGGCGTTCATGCCCAGCGGGAATCCCGCGCGCGCGGCAACCGACGTGAAACGGCCCATGCGGTCGCCGAACGCGGCGTGCAACTCCGCAAGAAACGAGGCGTCGTCCATCTCGCGACGGCGCTTCGCCTCGGCATGCGAGCAGCACCACACCAGCGCGTAGCCGTTTTCCTGCGGTAGCAGCGCGAGGGGGCCGTCCGGGGTGAAGCGTTCCCACGCCCAGCCGATGCGTGGCCGCTCACAGGTGACGAAACCGACGAGCGCCGTCTGGCCATAGTCGCGGGCACGCGGACGAGCCGTCTGGCTCTCGAACAGACCGCCTTCCGCATTCACGACGAGCGTGGCGTGCAGCGTGTGCGCCTGATCGTCGAGCGTGGTGCAGAGGGTGATCGTGACCTGCTGCGAGTCCTGACGCAGGGCGATCGCCCGCACGGGGCGGAAGTGATGCAGGCCCGGGGCGTCTTGCGACGAGGCCGCGTCAAGTGATGACGGTGCGTGCTCGATGCGGGCGGGGACGCGCGACATCGCGGCGTCCAGCGCGCGCATCAGCGCGCCGTATCGCACCACGTAACCCAGCGCGGGCACGTGATGATCGAGATAGTCGATTTCCGTGCTGCCGAAGCGTCGCGCCTGCGAGACGTGGATATGCTGAATCGGTGTGCTGTCCAGCCCCGAGCCGCTGTGCGGCCACGCCCCGGCGCGCGCCAGAATCTCGCGGCTGCCATGCGAGAGGGCCAGCGTGCGCGGGTCGTCGTAGCCGGCCTGCGCGCCCCGGCCATCCACCAGCGCGATGCGCAACTGCGGCGCGCGCTGCGCGAGCATCAGCGCGAGCGTCGTGCCGACCGGGCCGGCGCCGACGATCGCCACGTCGAAACGTCGCGTGGGCGGCTTGTCCACCGTGGCGGCGGGGGTGGCCGGGGATGTGAGGGTTGCGGCGGTGGCGGACATCGCGAATGTCGGGGCCTGAGCGTGCGTCATCAGCCGCGCATCAGCGCTTCGATCTCGTCGGCATCGACCGGCACGTCGCGCGTGAGCAGCGTGCAACCGTCAGCGGTCACGACCGCATCGTCCTCGATACGAATACCGATGTTCCAATAGCGCTCGTCGATGTCCGGCGCGGGGCGTACATAAATGCCCGGCTCGATGGTCGTGACCATGTTGGCGCCCAGCGTACGCCACGGGCGCTCACCATTCGGACCGTCCTCGCGGTACTCGCCGCAATCATGTACGTCCATGCCGATCCAGTGCCCCGTGCGGTGCATGTAGAAACGGCTGAACGCCTTGTCGGCGATCACGTCGTCGAGGCTGCCGACGACGTCGCGCTTGAGCAGGCCGGTATCGAGCATGCCTTGCGCAAGCACGCGCACGGCGGCTTCGTGGGGCGCATCGAAGCGCACCCCGGCGCGCGTGGCGTCGATGGCGGCTTGCTGAGACGCGAGCACGATGTCGTACAGCTCGCGCTGCGCCGGGGTGAACTTGCCGTTCACCGGGAACGTGCGCGTGATGTCCGACGCGTAGCCATCCAGTTCGCAAGCCGCGTCGATCAGACACAGATCGCCGTCGCGCAACTCGGCATTGCCCGCGCGGTAGTGAAGTACCGTCGCGTTTGCGCCGGTGGCGACAATCGATGTGTAAGCCGGGAATTGCGCGCCGCCGCGGCGGAACTCGTACAGCAGTTCGGCTTCGAGATGATATTCACGCAGCCCCGGGCGCGACGTCTTCATCGCGCGGACATGGGCATCGGCTGAAATTTTGCCGGCGCGCGCCATGATGTCGATCTCGACGCTGTCCTTGACCAGACGCATCTCGTCGAGAATCGCGCGCACGTCACGTGCGACCGACGGGGCGGACACGCCCGTGCGGCTTTGGGCGCGCACCGCGCTCAGCCAGTGACGCACCTGACGGTCCTGCTGGGCAGACGCACCGAGTGCATAGAAAAGGGCCGGGGCGTCGGCGAGCAGTTGCGGCAGGCGCGTATCGATCTCGTCGATGGGGTAGGCGGCGTCGAAGCCGAAGGCCTCACGCGCGGCGTCCGGGCCGTAGCGAAAGCCGTCCCAGATCTCGCGCTCTTCATTCTTCGCGCGGCAGAACAGGATCGAGTGACCCGTGCGGCTGTCGAGCACGACGACCGCTTCGGGTTCCGTAAAGCCCGACAGGTAATAGAAGTAGCTGTCGTGGCGGTAGGGGTAGTCGCTGTCGCGATTGCGCGGTACTTCCGGCGCCGTTGGCAGGATGGCGACGCCGCCACCGGCCTTGCGCATCTGTTCGATGACTCGCTCACGGCGGGCACGGTACGGGGAATCAGACATCGCGGGCTCCATTGGGGTCTATTCGTTATGTTCGGACGATTTCAGGCGCGTTCAGGCGTGTTCAGGCGATTCTACTGCCGGGGGCGAGGTCGTGCCGAGCGCGGACTGCGGCGTCCAGTTCGGCAAGCTGCGCCGGCGTGCCAACGTTCTCCCAGAGGCCGTCGAAGCGCTCGCCGCTGGCCCGTCCGGCGGCAATCGAGCGCTGATACAGCGGCGTGAGCGCCATGCGCGTGCCGGGGGCGATGCCGTCGAAGAGGCGCAGGTCGTACAGCGCGATATTGCCGAACGTGAGCGGGATCGCTGTCGCCGGGGCGGCATCGGGCAGATGCAGCCGGCCGGTCGTGTCGAGCGCGAAGTCGCCCTTCGGATGGAACGGCGGGTTGGGCACCATCACAAGATGCATGCCAGGCTCGGGTTGAGTCGCCATGCGTGCGGCGTGCGGGCGCAACGACGCGTAATCGAACGTGGTGAAAACGTCGCCCGACACGGCCAGAAACACGTGCCCGGCCCCTTCGAGCCACGCCCGCGCTTTGACAATCCCGCCCGCGGTCTCAAGCGCCTCGGCCTCGGCCGAGTACGTGAGCCGCACGCCGAACGCGCTGCCGTCGCCAAGCGAGGCTTCGATCTGCGCGCCCAGCCAGGCGTGATTGATGACGATGTCCGTGAAGCCCGCACGCGCGAGCGCCTCGATCTGCCAGACGATGATCGGCTTGCCGCCGACACTCAGCAGCGGCTTGGGGGTGACGTCGGTGAGGGGGCGCATGCGTTCGCCGCGTCCGGCAGCGAAGATCATCGCCTTCATGGCGGTCATCGCGCTCATCGCGGTCATGCGGCGCGCCTCAGAACGTGTAGCCGACGTCGACCTGCTGGCCGGTCAGCTCGTCGAGCAACTTGGCCAGCGGGCGCAACGGCGCATAACGATCGGCGACCTTGCGGGCGTATTCGATGAAGCGCGGCGTGTCGGCCAGATAGCGCGGCTTGCCATCCCGGTAGTTGATGCGCGCGAAAATGCCGAGCACCTTCAGGTGACGTTGCAGCCCCATCCACTCCGCCTGACGATAGAACTCGCCGAAGTCGGCGTCGACCGGCAGACCGGCCTTGCGCGCGCGTTCCCAGTAATACGCCAGCCAGTCGAGCTGGCTTTCCTCGTCCCAACTGCGGAACGCATCGCGCATGAGCGAGATGACGTCGTAGGTGAGCGGGCCGTAGACGGCGTCCTGAAAGTCGAGAATGCCCGGCCCCGTGGTGCCCGGCAGGCCCGGCATCAGGTTGCGCGGCATGTAATCGCGATGCACGAACACCTTGGGCTGCGCGAGTGCATTGTCGATGAGCAACTGATTGATGCGATCGAGCGTGGCCCGTTGGTCCGCGCTCAGTGCCACCTTCAGATGCTTGCCGACATACCAGTCCGGGAACAGATCGAGCTCACGCTGGAGCAGCGCCGTGTCGTACGCGGGCAGCACTTCCGGCCGGGAGCTTTTCTGCCAGACGATCAGCGCATCGAGGGCGGCGCGCATGAGCGGACGGGCGTTTTGCTCGTTGATGACGTCGAGATACGTCTCGCGTCCAAGGTCCGTGAGCAGCAGAAAGCCCTGCGCGAGATCCTCGGCCAGCACCTTCGGCGCTTGCAGACCTGCTTCGTCGAGCAACTGGGCGACGTGCACGAACGGGCGGCAATCCTCCTGCGGCGGCGGGGCGTCCATCACGATCAGGCTCGGATGGGCGGGATCGTGGCTGCCGATGCGGAAGTAGCGCCGGAAACTGGCGTCGGCCGATGCCGGGGCCCACTGGGTCATGTCGAGCGCGAACGGTTCGGCGACACTGGCGAGCCAGTCGCTGAGGGCTTGCAGGCGGGGATCGGTGGTGTCGCGCAGCGAATGGGAAGCGTTGGAAACACTCGCGGCGGCAGTGGGGTGTGCTGTCATGATGGGGGCGGTAAACGTCTTGCCATATAATACCCGATCATGTTTTCCCGACGCCCTGTTTCTCGACCTCGATCGACCGTCCCGAATGTCCCGGCAACGCCGTGCAGACATGCGGGATTGGCTGCCCGCAAGCGGCGCCACGATTGTCACGCCGTTTGCGTACATGCCGGATAAACAAGTCCATACGAATGATGTTTCTTCGCTGCGGCGCCTGATGCGCACGCGGCGCAAGCCGCTGGCACTGCTGCTCTCCCTTCCGGGGGTGTGGTGTTCACTCGCCGGTGCGCAGGAAGCCCCCCCGCCCGATATCGCCAAGAGCGACGGACTCGTGCTGCGCACGGTGCCGGCGCTCGTCGACAACCCGTTGGGCGCTGGTGACGACGTGCCGATGTACGTGCGCGGCATGCACCTCACCGGCCGCACCAACGTGGATGCGACGGTCGATGGCGACGCCGAAGCGCGCAAGTACCGCCAGTTCGTGAAGGGCGATCGCCTGACGTACGACCAGGACTCGGACGAAGTCGTGGCGCGCGGCAATGCCCATCTGTCGCAGGGCGGCAACCTGTTCGTCGGTCCCGAGGCGCATATGTATACCGGCGCTGGCGACGGTTACATGCTGACGCCGACTTACCGGCTTGTCTCTGGCGGTGGCGGCAAATCGGAGCGCGCGGACATCGAGGCGAACAACCTCATCACGATGCAGCGAGGCACGTATTCGGCGTGTGCCTGCACGGATGACGGCAAAACGCCGGCCTGGTACATCAAGGCGTCCGAGTTCGAATTCGATCAAGATCAGCAGGAAGGCACGGCGTACAACGGCATCCTGTTCTTTCAGGGCGTACCGATCTTCGCCAGCCCGTACCTGTCTTTCCCGACGTCGAACGAACGCCGCTCAGGGTTTCTGGCCCCCACGTTCACGCAGTCGACCAGCACAGGCTTCGAACTGGCGACGCCGTATTACTTCAATATCGCGCCGAACCGCGATCTGACGCTCACGCCGCGCTTCATGACCAAGCGTGGCGTGATGCTCATGGGCGATTTTCGTTACCTTGAGTCGAGCTACTCCGGGTTGTTCCATATCGAGTATCTGCCGAAGGATCGTGTGACGGGCGACGCGCGTTATACGTTCACGTGGCAGCACAGCCAGTCGCTCGGCTATGGCGTGAACGCCTACGTCAACTTCACGAAGGTCTCGGACGATACGTATCCCGACGATTTCGGCTCGGGCACCAATTTCCAGACCGGCGTGCAGCGCGTGTACAACCGCGAGGCCGGGTTGACGTGGAGTCACGGTGACTGGTCGTTCCTCGCCCGGGTGTTGAAGTATCAGACGCTCGCGCCCAGCACCCCGCAGTACGAATCGGTGCCGGAGCTGTCGGCGACGTACAACAAGGCGGATTTCCACGGCTTCGATTTCACGATGCCGATCCGGTACAACCGGTTCCAGATCGCATCGTCGACGGGCCAGCCGAACGGCGAGCGTCTCTACGCCCAGCCGACGCTCAGCTACCCGATCCTGACGCCCGGCTACTTCGTCGTGCCGAAGGTCATCTTCAACGCGGCGTCGTACAACGTCGATTACCCGAACGGCTCGACGTTGCAGTCGTCGATTACGCGCACGGTTCCGACGGTCAGTCTCGATACCGGGTTGACGTTCGAGCGCCCGCTGACACTGTTCGGCAGCGCAATGCGGCAGACGTTGGAGCCGCGTCTGTTCTACGTCTACACGCCGTACCGAGATCAGAGTTCGATTCCGATTTTCGACAGCGCAGTGTCCGACTTCAACCTCGCGGAAATCTTCAGCGAGAACTCGTTCATTGGCGAGGACCGGATTCAGGACGCCAACCGCGTCACGATGGCGCTGACGTCGCGCCTCATCGATGCGGAATCGGGCATCGAGCGCGGACGTGTCTGGTATGCGCAGCGTTACAACATTCAGCAGTCGCGTGTGACGATGCCGGGCGGCACACCGGAAAACGCCGGGGTGTCCGACTTTCTGGTCGGCGGTTCGGCGCTGTTGTACAGCAACCTCACGTTCAGCACCGCCGTGCAATACAGCCCGAGCACGTCGCAGTTCAACCGCTCGGACGCGGGGATTACGTGGCGTCCGGGTGAGCGTCGCGTGTTCAACCTGTATTACCGCTACCTGCGCAATCCGCCGCCGGTCGTGGGACAAACCGCATTGACCGTCACGCCGATCAACCAGATCGAACTTTCCGGCCAGTGGCCGATCACACCGCGTCTCGGGATTGTTGGGCGTCTGAACTACAGCATTACCGACAAGACGTTCATCGATGCCCTGGCGGGTTTCGAGTATGATGCCGACTGCTGGGCCTTCCGCATTGGGCTCCAGCGTTACGCGACCAATGCCACCACGACGACTTCGCGCGTCTTCGCGCAGTTGGAGTTGAAGGGCTTGACCAAGTCCGGCACCGCCGCTACGGAAGCCTTCAAGGTCGGGGTGCCAGGCTATCAGCCGCCGCCGA
This sequence comes from Pandoraea sp. ASV26, assembly GCF_016428915.1. Classification (GTDB taxonomy): domain Bacteria; phylum Pseudomonadota; class Gammaproteobacteria; order Burkholderiales; family Burkholderiaceae; genus Pandoraea. The sequence goes on along the minus strand of NZ_JAELTP010000004.1, from coordinate 101,354 downwards.
CGAACCAGATTCCTTCTCGATTCAGCAACTATGAATGACATGTTTGTGAAGCGTGCCTCGCTGCTGGCGAGCCTGTGTCTTGCCGCCGGCGTGGCGGTGGCGCAGCCGGCGCCGGTGAGTGCCAGAGTCGCCGGGGCGCCCGCGTCGTCCACGCGCGCGGTCGATTCCATCGTTGCGATCGTCAACGACAGCGTGATCACGCGCAAGGAACTGGACGCGCGTATCGACGAGGCCAAGCACCAGCTCACGCTCGCCAAGCGCCCGATTCCGGACGCCGACATGCTGCAACGTCAGGTGCTCGAGCAGATGATCGTCACGCAGGTGCAGCTCCAGCGGGCGAAGGAAGACGGCATCGTCGTGAAAGACGCCGACGTCGAGCAGGCATTGCAGCGCATTGCCGCCGATAACCGTCTGAGTGTCGATCAGTACAAGGCACGTCTGTCGCAGGCCGGCGTGCCTTGGGACGCGTTCCGCAAGGAAGTGCGCGAACAGATCATTCTGGCGCGTCTGCGCGATCGCGAAGTCGACAGCCAGGTGCAAGTCAGCGATTCGGAAATCAACACGTTCCTCGCCGCGCAGCGCGGCGCTACGGCAACGCCGTCCGAGACCGAATACCGCCTGAGCGAAATCATCGTCAAACTGCCTGACGGCGCGACGCCCGATCAGGTCAAAGCCGCGCAGCAGAAGGCCAATGAAGCCCTGGACAAGGCGAAAGCCGGGGGTGACTTCGCAGCGCTGGCGAAACAGTATTCGGATGCCTCGGATGCCGCCGACGGCGGCGACATGGGCTTTCGCATTCCCGAACGTATTCCCGATCTGTACCTGAATCAGGTTCAGAAGCTGCAACCGGGCACGCTTGTGCCGCAGGTGCTTCGCAGCAACAACGGTTTCCACGTCGTCAAACTGGTCGAGACCCGCAAGCAGGGCGGCGATCAGGGCATGACGGTGCCGCAAATCCATGCGCGTCACATCCTGATCCGGGTGGGCGATGGCGTGTCGGAAGCGCAGGCACGTCAGAAGCTGCTCGACATCAAGGCACAGATCGAAGCGGGCAAGGGCGATTTCGCCGACTTCGCGCGTCGGGTCTCGGTGGACGGCTCGGCGTCGCAAGGCGGCGATCTGGGCTGGATTTCGCCCGGCGAGACGGTGCCGGCGTTCGAGCGTGCCATGTCCGAACTCAAGGACGGCCAGATCAGCGATCCGGTGCGCTCGGAGTACGGCTATCACCTGATTCAGGTATTGGGTCACCGCGAGTCGCAAGTCTCCGGCGATCAGGAGCGCAATCTCGCGATGCAGGAACTGCGTGGCCGCAAGGCCGATCAGCAGTACCGCGACTGGTTGCAGCAACTGCGCGACAGCGCTTACGTCGACTATCGTCTGAGCAGTGCGCAGCAGTAAGCGCCGCGTGAGACGTTTCGCCACTACCCTCCCTTTTCAGGCATGACTCCCGACCGGTCCTTCGTTCTCGCCATCACCACGGGTGAACCGGCGGGCGTCGGGCCGGAGTTGACGGTGCAGGCGCTCGTGACGTGCCTGTCCACCGTGCAAGGGACGATCAACACCGCCGTCGACGCCTCTCTCTCCCGGTGCCAGTTCGCTGTGCTCGGCGATGCCTCGTTGCTCGCGGCACGCGCGCAGGCCGTGGGGCTGGGCGACGCATGGCAGGCGCTGCTGGCGAGCGATCGCGTGCGCGTCGTGCACCATCCGCTCGCCGTACCGGCGCAGGCTGGCCGGCTCGACGCCGCCAACGGCCGTTACGTGCTGGCGTTGCTCGACGACGCTATCGACGGCGCGTTGGCGGGCACTTACGACGCCATCGTCACCGCGCCGCTGCAAAAGAGCACGATCAACGACTGCGGCGTGGCCTTTACCGGCCACACCGAGTATCTCGCCGAGCGCACCGGCACGCCGCGCGTCGTGATGATGCTCGCGGGAGGCGGATTGCGCGTGGCGCTGGCAACCACACATCTGCCGCTCGCGCAGGTTTCCGGCGCGATTCGCCGCGACGATCTGCTGCAAACGCTCGTGATCCTGAATCAGGATCTGATGCGGCATTTCGGCGTGACGCGTCCGCGCATTCTCGTGACCGGGCTCAACCCGCATGCGGGGGAGTCGGGCTATCTCGGCCGGGAAGAGATCGACGTCATTACGCCTGCGCTCGACGATGCGCGTGCCGCAGGCATCGACGCCCGTGGTCCGTATCCTGCCGACACCCTGTTCCAGCCGCGCCATCTCGAAGGGGCCGATGCCGTCCTCGCGATGTACCACGATCAGGGGCTGCCGGTGCTCAAGTACGCGAGCTTCGGCGCAGGGGTGAATATCACGCTCGGCCTGCCGATCATTCGCACGTCGGTCGATCACGGCACGGCGCTCGATCTCGCGGGCACGGGACAAGCCGAGAGCGGCAGCCTGCTCGAAGCCTTGCGCACGGCGGCCATCATGGCGGCCAACGCCGCAACACACGCACAATTGACGGCTGGCACGACCGCCGGTCCGGACGCTGCACAACCGCGTTCATAAGGAATTTCACATGGGTAGCGCATCGAAGCGCACGGGCGTCCAACAGGGCCACGTGGCGCGTAAACGTTTTGGTCAGAATTTTCTCGTCGATACGGGCGTCATCGACGCGATCGTGAGCGCCATTTCGCCGCGTGCTGACGATCTGATGGTGGAGATCGGGCCGGGGCTGGGCGCGCTGACGACGCCGCTGACCGAGTGGCTCACCCATCTGCATGTCGTCGAACTCGACCGCGATCTGGTCGGCCGTCTCGCGCGCAAGTTCGGCGAGCGCGTGAGCGTGCATGCAGGCGATGCGCTCGACTTCGACTTCGGATCGCTTGTCTCGGAAGATCGCCGCGATGAAGCGCCGCTACGCATCGTCGGCAACCTGCCGTACAACATCTCCAGCCCGCTGCTCTTTCACCTGATGCGCTACGCGACGCTCGTGCGCGATCAGCACTTCATGCTGCAAAACGAAGTGGTCGAGCGCATGGTGGCGCCGGCCGGGTCGAGCAACTACAGCCGGCTCTCCGTCATGCTTCAGTATCGCTACTGGATGGACAAGGTGCTCGACGTGCCGCCCGACGCGTTCAATCCGCCGCCGAAGGTCGATTCGGCCGTGGTGCGGATGATTCCGCGTGCAGTGGCCGATCTGCCGGAAGTCGATCTGGAGGTGTTCGAAGCCGTGGTCGCGCAGGCGTTCTCACAGCGCCGCAAGATGCTGCGCAACACGCTGCACAGCTATCGCGACCGTGTCGACTTCGACGCGCTCGGGTTCGACCTCACCCGCCGCGCCGAAGAGGTTCCGGTCGAGGAATACGTGAGGCTCGCGCGCGCGATCAGCGGCGCCGGTTCACAAGGCTGATCCCGGCAAAAACGAGGGCGACGGCACAGCCGAAGCGCCAGCCGACCGACTCGCCGAGAATCAGCACGCCGAACGTCACGCCGAAGAGCGGGCTCAGGAACGAGAACGATGCGAGGCGGGCGGCGCTGTAGTGCGTGAGCATCCAGAACCAGATCAGATAGCTCACGAAAGCCACCCCGATGGACTGGTAGACGAGACTGACCCACGTCGTGGTCGTCATCGGGGCGATATGGACGTTCCCTGTCGCCAGGGCCAGCGCGCACAGCAGCACCGCCGAGACGGCGAGCTGATAAAGCAGTGTCTTCGACGGCGGCGCGCTCGCCAGGCGTGACGCCCGCACGACCACCGTCGTCAATCCCCAGAACAGTCCCGCGAGAATGCCGAGCAGGTCGCCAGGCCACGTGGTCGCGAGGTCCGTGCCGCTACCGTCGGAGAACGCCACCACGATGCCGCAGAAGGCCATGGCCATGCCGAGCCATTGCATCGGCCGCAGGCGCTCGCTCGGCACCATCCAGTGCAGGCCGATGGCCGTGAAGCATGGCGCCGAGTAGACGAAGACGGCCATGCGCGAGGCCGTCGTGTGCGTCAGGCCGACGAAGATGCAGAGGAATTCCAGCGAAAAGAGCACGCCGGCGAGAATGCCCGCGGGCAGGGTGCCGTCGCCCGTCACCAGCTTCTGACGACGCCACAGCATCCAGGCGCCCACGAGCACCGTCGCGATCACGGAGCGCACGCCCGCTTGCAGCACGGCAGGGACCACGGGCACCGCCAGTTTGACGGCAACTTGCTGCCCGCCCCATACGGTGCACAAGACCAGCATGATGGCGAGTGCGGTGGCATCGATCGGACGCGGCGTGGTTTTCATGGAATTGGTTAGGATGGCGACGCATTGCAGTGCCGCCCATTGTCCCCGATCCCGTTGCCGTTGGCTTCAATCTGGTGCAGGCAACATGGGTAATCCGACCGGCATTGTTTCTTCATGCGGCACAATGTCTCCCCGTTTCGAGGGTTTATTGCGCATGATCGCACCGATACAATGCTTCGCGCGGGCCGTTACACCGTTACACCCGTTACACAGTTACACCGACCCCCGCCCCTGCCGTCATTCATCCCAGTCACTCGTATGTACAAGAAAGGCACAGCCGTCGAACTCCAGTTCTCCCCGTCGCGACTCAACGACGGGGCTGGCGATCCGTACTGGATCGATCTCACCCGAGACGAAGCGCAAGCGTTGCTGTCTGCGCTGCAATCGCATCTGAGCCGACCGGCGCATGACGCCTCGGGCACGGAATCCCCCCTGGTGTTCACGTTGCTCGATCCCGGTGCGAAGCAAAAGGGGCAAGGCGGGGAAGGGACTCAGGGCGATGGTGTCGCACAGGCATCGTCCGATGCGGCGCTTGCTGCATCCCGGCAATGGGTGTGCGTGATTTGCGGCTGGATCTACGATGAGGCGCAGGGCTATCCGGAAGACGGCATTGCGCCGGGAACCCGCTGGGAAGACGTGCCGGAAGACTGGCGTTGCCCGTTGTGCGACGTGGGCAAGGAAGACTTCGCGATGGTGGAGTTTTGAAGCGTCGCGCCGGTTTGCGCGATGAAACCGGCGCGATATGGCGCCAAGACTGAGACGGCCGCCGCAAACAGGGCGGCCATCACCTCATGACGCCGGGGCCCGCAGGCCTTACAGACTGCCCTTGGACGAGTGCTTCTGGATCAGTTCGATCTTGTAGCCGTCCGGATCTTCCACGAAGGCAATGACGGTGGTGCCGCCCTTGACCGGACCGGCTTCCCGGCTGATCTTGCCGCCGGCCGCGCGAATCGTGTCGCAGGCCTGATACGCGTCATCGACCTCGATGGCCAGATGGCCGAACGCGGTGCCGATTTCGTACTTTTCCACGCCCCAGTTATAGGTCAGCTCGAGAACGGTGTTCTCCGACTCGGCGCCGTAGCCGACGAAGGCCAGCGTGTACTTGTACTCGGGGTTCTCGCTCTGGCGCAGCAGTTTCATGCCGAGCACGCGCGTGTAGAAATCGATCGAGCGCTGCAAGTCGCCGACGCGCAGCATGGTGTGGAGCATTCGCATGGTGTTTTTAACGTGTGGGGACAACGAGACCTCGATTGTACCCGCGTCCATGAAAATGAGCCGCGTTCATGTCGCGTTGAAAAATGCTGACGATCAGAGACGGTCGCCGGTCAGAACTCCGGCAGCCACTCCGGTGCGTGCGACTTGAGCGTGTCGCGCGCGACCTCGAATTCCGGAAAGATCGACGCCACGGTCTGCCAGAAGCGAGGCCCGTGGTTCATTTCCTTCAGATGCGCCAGTTCGTGCGCCACCACGTAATCGATCACGCCGAGCGGGAAGTGGATCAGCCGCCAGTTCAGGCGAATGCGCCCGTCGGCGCCGCAACTGCCCCAGCGGGTCGATGCCGATGACAGCCCCAGCGCCGTATGGCGCACACCCAGCCGCTCGCCGTAGACCTCCAGCCGCGTTGTGAAGAGCTTGCGGGCTTCCTGCTGCAACCACCCCTGCACGCGGTCGCGCATCTGCTCCGGCGCGGCCTGCGGTGGCAGATCGAGCCACAGCGTGTGGGTATGGATGTCGTATTGCGCAGCGCCGGCGCGTGCGCCAAGCCGTATCGTCAGCGTGTGGCCGAGGTAGGGCAGCGTGGCGCCGTCGGCCCAGGTCACGCGCGGGATTACGCGACGCGCGGCGCGTTCGCGAAACTCGGTGATCTTGTTGAAGATCCAGCGCTTCTTCTCGACGATGGCCGCTTCGACATCGGCGAGCGTGACCCAGCGCGGGGCAGTCACGGCCAGCCCCGATTCGTCGATCATGAAGCCGATGGTGCGGCGTGAGGAGCGTTTGAAGCGGTAGTAGATCGCATGACCGTCGAGCATGATGACGCGCTCGCCGCTGGCGGGCGTGCGGCGCGGGCCGGTGCTGCCAGAAGGGTTCGACGGCGTCGTCTGCAACGTGTTCGTGTCGGTCGCTGACGGACTCAGTGCGGCGGACGGCCCGGGCGCGTCGGTGGTCACGCCGTTGGCTTCTGCGGCGGGGGTGCCGAACAAATCGAGTTCCATCTGGGGAGCAGGCGTCTCATGCCGGGAGCGGGTGTCGCGGGAAGCGGGTTGGACTTTCGACATGAGACAGTCTCGGAATGCGGGTCAGTTCCGTGGTGAGGCGTCGGGCTTATCGTCCGGGGCCTGGTCCGGGTCGGACGAGTGGGAAGCGCTCGTCCTCGGTTTCGACGGCTTTGACGTATAGGCGTTGGGGTCGATGCGCACCATCTCGCGTTCGATCCATTCGGCCACCTCGGCATTGACGGCTTCGGCCGTGCGGCCCTGCGTTTCAATGACCGGCCCGATCGATACGATCACTTCCCCGGGGTATTTCTTGAACGAGTTGCGCGGCCAGACACGTCCGGCATTGTGCGCGATGGGCACGACGGGCGCACCGGTCGATACCGCGAGCCGGGCACCGCCCGACTTGTACTTGTTGCGCGAGCCGGTCTTCGTGCGCGTGCCTTCCGGGAACATGATGATCCACGATCCCTCGGCCAGACGCTCACGGCCTTGCGCTACGACCGACTGAAACGCGTCGGTGCCCTTGCTGCGATTGATGTGAATCATGCTGAGCAGACCGAGCGCCCAGCCGAAGAACGGCACGTAGAGCAGTTCGCGCTTGAACACGAAGCACAACGGGCGCGGCATGAGCGCCGGCAGTGCGACCGTCTCCCAGGCGGACTGATGCTTCGACAGAAGCACGGCGGGACGGTCCGGCAGGTTCTCCCAGCCGATCACGCGATAACGCATGCCGCACAGCGCGTCGCCCACGCGAATCACGACCTTGCACCAGCCGGCCGCGAACCAGTAACGCTTGACGCGCGAGAGGAACGGGAAGGACAGGATGCACGCAATCGCGTACGGAATCGTCCAGACAATCAGGAAGATGAAGAAGAGTATCGAACGAAGTTGCAGCATCGGGTCTTGTGAGCCTGGGGTGAGGTGCCGGAGCGATTGTCCTGCGCGTTTCTGACGCGCGTCATGAGTCATGCGGCGTGCGAGGCGCCGCTCACACGCTCCTGGCGTCCTCTTCGGCGAGCAGGTCGTTCACGAAGGCTTGCAGGCTGTCGTGGACACACGTGCCTTCGGGCAGATCGCCCGCGGCGAGCGTTTTCTTGCCCTTGCCGGTGAGAACGAGATGCGGTTTGGCGCCAACGGCGGCAGCAGCCTGCAAGTCGCGCAACGAGTCGCCCACGGCCGGCACGCCGGTCAGGTCGGTTTCGTAGCGGCGTGCGATTTCCTGAAACATGCCCGGCTTGGGCTTGCGGCAGTCGCAAGCGTCAGCCGCGGTATGCGGACAGAAGAATACCGCGTCGATTCGTCCACCAGCGGCCGCCGCCAGCTTCGACATCTTCGCGTGCATGGCGCCGAGGGTGGCCATGTCGAACAGCCCGCGGCCCACACCCGACTGGTTCGTCGCCACCACGACGCGATAGCCGGCCTGATTCAGGCGGCCGATCGCCTCGAGACTGCCGGGCAGCGGTACCCACTCGTCCTTCGACTTGATGAACTGGTCCGAGTCGGCGTTGATCACGCCGTCCCGGTCGAGAATCACGAGTTTTCGGGCGGCGGGGCCGGGGGTACGGTCTTTACGCGAATCCATGGCGGGCGGGCTTCCGGGACATTAAGCCGCGATCAGGCGGCGAGCTTCGAGAGATCGGCCACGCGGTTCATCTGCACGTGCAGGTGCCAGAGCAACGCGAGGCGATTGTGGCGCACTGCCTCGTCGTCGGCCATCACCATCACGTCGTTGAAGAACGCGTCGACCGCATCGCGCAGTTCGGCCAGCACGGAGAGTGCCTGCGCGTACTCGCGTGCCTCGAACTTCTGCTGCACGACCGGGGCGACTTTCTCGAGCGCGGCGGCGAGCGACTTCTCGGCCGGTTCCATCAGCAGCGACGGCACGATCACGCCATCGGGCGGCGGGGCAGTCTTCTTGAGGATGTTGCCGATACGCTTGTTCGCGGCGGCGAGCGCTGCGGCTTGCGGCAGTGCCGAGAAGGCGCGCACGGCGTCCAGACGCTCGATCAGATCGCTCAGATCCAGATAGATCGACGGGGAGACCAGCACCGCTTCGATCTCGTTGGCGCCGTAGCCGCGCTCACGCAGATAACCGCGCAGGCGATCGAGCACGAACTGGTAGACGTCGCTCAGATACTCAGGACCGGCGACACCCGAAGTGAATTGCTTGTAGGTCAAGTCCAGCAGGTCGGAGAGCATGACCGGCAGGCGGCGCTCGATGAGCATGCGCACGATACCCAGCGCATGGCGGCGCAGCGCGAACGGATCCTTCTCGCCCGTCGGTTGCAGGCCGATGCCCCAGATGCCGACGAGCGTCTCGAGCTTGTCGGCCAGCGCCACGACGGTGCCGGTATGGCTGGCGGGCAGGGCGTCGCCGGCGAAGCGCGGCTGATAGTGCTCCGAGCAGGCACGCGCGACTTCGTCGGCTTCGCCGTCGTGACGCGCGTAGTACGTGCCCATCGTGCCTTGCAGTTCCGGGAATTCACCGACCATGTCGGTCAGCAGATCGGCCTTGGCCAGCAGAGCGCCGCGTTCGGCCAGCGCCACGCCTTTCTCATCCATGCCGATCGCCTGCGCGATGGCACCGGCGAGCTTCACCAGACGCTGCGTGCGCTCGAACTGCGAGCCCAGCTTGTTGTGATAGACCACGTTCGCGAGCAGCGGCACGCGATCGGCGAGCGGCTTCTTCTTGTCCTGCTCGAAGAAGAACTTCGCATCCGCGAGGCGCGGGCGCACCACACGCTCGTTCCCCGTCACGATCTGCTCGGGCCGGGCGGTCTCGATATTGGAGACGATCAGGAAGCGGTTCGTCAGACGGCCGCCCTCGGCGAGCGGCTTGTCGGTCAGGGCGAAATACTTCTGGTTCGTCTGCATCGTGAGAATCAGACATTCCTGCGGGACCGTCAGGAATTCCTTCTCGAAATGGCAGGCGTAGATCGCGGGCCATTCGACGAGCGCGGTCACTTCGTCGAGCAGCGCGTCGGGCATGACCACGTGGTCGTTGCCTGCGGCCGCGAGCAATTGCGTGCGGATCGCGTCGCGGCGGCCCGAGAAGCTGGCCAGTACGCGGCCTTCGGTCTCAAGGGTTGCGGCGTAGGCGTCGGCATTGGCGATGGTGACTTCGCCCTTCGACAGGAAGCGATGGCCCAGCGTCTTGTTGCCCGAGGCGAGGCCGATGGCCGTGGCCGGCACGAGCGTGTCGCCGTGCAGCGCGATGAGGCCATGCACCGGACGCACGAACTGCACCGTCTCGCCGTCCGGGCGCTGGTAGCTCATGACCTTCGGGATCGGCAGCTTGCCGAGCGTTTCGTCGAGCGCGGCTTGCAGCGCGCCGGCGAGCTGGGCGCCCGCTGCGGTGTACGTATGGAAGAAGGCTTCGGCCTTGCCGTCCATGGCGCGCTCGAGGCTGGCGACCGGCAGGTCGGCAAAGCCCATGGCGGCGAGTTTCTTCGCGAGCGGCGGCGTCGGGTTGCCGTTGGCGTCGAGTGCGACGGACACGGGCAGCACCTTGGCGCGAATGGTGGCGTCCGGGGCGCGCTCGAGCACGTTCGAAATCGTGACGGCCAGACGGCGCGGCGTGGCGTACGGCGTGACGACGCTCGCGTCGGTGGTGAGGCCGCGCGTGCGCAGGCCGTTGGCAATGCCGTCGGCGAACGCGTCGCCCAGACGCGCCAGTGCCTTCGGCGGCAATTCTTCGGTCAGCAGTTCGACCAACAGGGTGCGTTGTGCGGTGCTCATCATGCGGCTTGCGTTTGGGGTTTGGCGGCGGGGGCGTTCAGCATCGGGAAGCCGAGCTTCTCGCGCGAAGCGTAGTAGGCCTGTGCGATCAGACGCGACAGCGCCCGGATACGGCCGATATACGCTGCACGCTCAGTCACCGAGATGGCGCCGCGCGCGTCGAGCAGGTTGAAGGTGTGCGCGGCCTTGAGAATCATCTCGTAGGCGGGCAACGCCAGTTCGGCCTCGATGAGGCGCTTGGCTTCGCTCTCGTAGTTGTCGAAGAAGCTGAACAACATCGGCTGGTTCGAGTGCTCGAAGTTGTACGTCGACTGCTCGACTTCGTTCTGATGGAACACGTCGCCGTAGGTCAGTCGGCGCTTGACCGGGCCGTCAGCCGTTTGCTCTTCCCATTCCGTCCACACGAGATCGTAGACGTTCTCGACCTGTTGCAGATACATGGCCAGACGCTCGATACCGTAGGTGATTTCGCCGAGCACGGGCTTGCAATCCAGACCGCCGACTTGCTGGAAGTAGGTGAACTGCGTCACTTCCATGCCGTTGAGCCACACTTCCCAGCCCAGTCCCCAGGCGCCGAGCGTGGGGTTTTCCCAGTCGTCTTCCACGAAGCGCACGTCGTTTTCGGTCAGATCGAGACCGAGCGCGCGCAGCGACCCCAGATACAGGTCGAGAATGTTCTCCGGCGCCGGCTTGAGCACCACCTGATACTGGTAGTAATGCTGCATGCGGTTCGGATTTTCACCGTAACGGCCATCCTTGGGACGGCGCGACGGCTGCACATAGGCGGCACGCCACGGCTCCGGGCCGATTGCGCGAAGGAACGTGGCAGTGTGCGAGGTACCGGCGCCGACCTCCATGTCGTAAGGCTGGAGCAACGCACAGCCTTGCTTGTCCCAGTAATCCTGCAACGTCAGGATGACTTGTTGAAAGGTGAGCATGATGAATTCGCGCGGACGAACAGGAAAAATTGCGGATTTTGCGCAGTTCGCTGGCCCGGCCGCGAGCGCGGCCAGCAAACTAAAACGTTGAATTTTAGCGGGAATTCGACCCGAACGGGGCGTCAGTGCCCATTGGGTGGTGCGACAGGGGGATTTTCACGTCCCCCTGCGTCATTTCGATGGCGCCCGAATGTCTCAGCGCGCCCGGCGTGTCATCGCCAGACCGAGGCCCAGCGCGACGAGTGCGAGCACCAGCGCGGGCACATTGCCGAAGCGAACGTACGGCGTGAGGCCGCTGTAGGGTTGGACGTTGCCGGTGAGCGCGCCCGTCGTCATCGCGGGCAGACGCCCCTGCACGCGAGCGTGTGCATCGATGATCGCCGTCGTGCCGGTGTTCGTCGCCCGCAACATCGGACGCCCCGTCTCCAGCGCGCGCATGCGCGCGATTTGCAGATGCTGGTCGAGGGCGATGGTGTCGCCGAACCACGCGAGGTTCGTCGAGTTGACGAGTACGGTCGCCGGTTCGGGCATGTTGCGTAGCGCCTGCGCGATTTCCTCGCCGAACAAGTCCTCGTAGCAGATGTCGAGCGCCACGCGCTGATCGCGAACCGGGAAGCCGCCCGGCGTGGCCGTGCCGCGCAGGAAGTCGCCCAGCGGGATGTGCATCATGTCGACGAACCAGCGAAAGCCCCACGGCACGAATTCGCCGAAAGGCACGAGGTGATGCTTGTCGTAGCGGTAGAGCGTCTGATCGCGCGGTGTCACGCCGAACAGGCTGTTGGTCAGATCGGTCGGGCCGCGCTCGGTGAGGGTCGCGCCCACGGCGCCGAGCACCACGTGCGAGCCGGTGCGATCGGCAAACTCGCGGATCGGGACGGCCACGTCGGGCGGAATGCCTTGCAGCAGCACGGGGAACGCCGTCTCCGGCGTGATGATGAGATCGGCCGGCGCGGCCACGATCATGTCGCGGTACAGCGCCATGGCGTGGTCGATCCCGGCGCGCTCGAACTTCATGTCCTGCGCGATATTGCCTTGCAGCAGCCGAACCGTGAGCGGTTTGCCCGACGGCGTCGTCCATTCGTGCCGGGTGAGTCCTGCCCCCACGGCGAGCAGCGCCAGCGTGCCGACGACGGCTGCCAGGCGACGCATGGGCCGTGCCGTCATGACCACGGGCAGCACGGCACGGGCGAGCCACGCTGCCGCGAGGGCGGCGAGTCCGCCGATGCCGTAGACCCCGACGAGCGGCGCGAAGCCTGCCAGCGGGCCGTCGACATGGGCGTAGCCGGGCGAGAGCCACGGAAAGCCGGTGAAGACGGTGCCGCGCAGCCATTCCGCGAGTGTCCAGGCACCGGCGAACGCGAAGCTGCGCCACGGGCCGGCGGCTGTCACCGAGCGGGTGACGAATGCCGCCAGCGCAGGGTAAAACGCGAGATAGATCGAGAACAGGACGACCGCCGCACCGGCCATGACGCCCGGCATGCCGCCGTACGTGTGCATGCTGATGTAGAGCCACCAGATGCCGGACACGAACGACGTAAGGCCGAAGCAGCCGCCGAGCCAGAGGGCGTCGCGCCGCGAGGCGCTGCGCTCGACGAGCACGAAGAGTCCCGCCATGGCGAGCAGTTGCAGCCACCAGACGTCGCGCGGCGCAAACGCCAGCGTTTGCGCAATACCGGCCAGACCGGCGAGCACACGGGCGCGCCAGGCCGGCCACGAGCGCCGCTCGGGCGCGTGGACGGTCATTTCCTGCATGGATCGATGAAGGGGTTACTCGGACTGAACGGCAGGTGCCGGCTCCATGCGCCGCAACAGCAGCATGTGAACCTGACGGCCGTCGGCACGCAGCACTTCGAACACGAGATTGCCGATGCGCATACGTTCACCGCGGCGAGGCACACGACCGAACTGGTGCGTGATCATACCGCCGATCGTGTCGTTTTCGGCATCAACGAACTGCGTACCGAACGCTTCGTTGAACTGCTCGATCTCGGTCAGCGCGCGAATGCGATAGGTCCCGTCGGGCGCGGAGATGATGTTGTCTTCTTCCTCATCGAAGTCGTACTCGTCTTCGATGTCGCCGACGATCTGCTCGAGCACGTCTTCAATGGTGATGAGGCCTGCCACACCGCCGTATTCGTCCACGACGATGGCGATGTGATTGCGATTCACGCGGAAGTCGTGCAGCAGCACGTTCAGACGCTTCGACTCCGGAATGAACACGGCCGGGCGCAGCATGTCGCGCACGTCGAAATCGTGATTCGCGTAGTAACGCAGCAGATCCTTCGCGAGCAGAATGCCGATGATGTTGTCGCGATTGCCTTCGAAGACCGGATAGCGCGAGTGCGCCTGTTCCAGCACGAACGGCACGAATTCTTCGGGAGTCTGTTCGATGTTGATGGCGTCCATTTGCGCGCGCGGCACCATGATGTCGCGGGCACACAGATCAGCCACCTGGAATACGCCCTCGATCATCGCCAGAGAATCGGCGTCCATCAGGTTGCGGGCGTGGGCGTCTTGCAGAATTTCGAGCAACTCTGCGCGCGACTCCGGCTCTGGAGAAATCAGATCGGTGAGGCGTTCGAGCAGGGAGCGAGGTTTATCAGGGTTTTTTCGACCGGGTCGACTGGGATAAGGGTCGTTCATGACGGCGCGTCCAAGGTGGGCGGACGCCGGGCTGTTTCAGGAAGCTAAAGGATACACCAGATGTGCGGCATCGCTGCGACAGCGCCGCCGCGCTGGCGTCGTATTTCCGTCATGCTTGCGTCCGATTTCCACAGTGAATTATTACGCCGTGTTTGCGACGGCGCGACGCTACGGAATTCAGACCGTTCAGCGCGTTGGCACGTGTTTCAGTGTGCACCGCACCGGTGCAGCACCGCTTCGAGCGCTGGGTCGGGCATGCCCGCTTCGCGCAACGCCTTGACCGTGCGGGCGACGTAATCCTGTGTCGTGCCGTAGCGTCCCTGCGCCTGACGGAAGACCTTGCGGATGATGTCGTCGGGCAGACGTCCCGCGTAGCTCTTCACGTCGCGTCGCATGACGAACGCGAGCGCAGGCGCAGTGCGGCCGTCGGCGAGCACGCAATTGAGCCACGCCGGACGATACGAGCCCATCGCCATCTCGCGATACCAGAGCGTTTCGAGTTCGGTGCGGGCACGGGCGGCCGCGATCCGCATCGCCACGCCTGCGCACGAACCGCCACGATCGAGCGCGAGCACGAGTCCGGGGTGCTCGGGGGTGCCGCGATTGACGCGCGACCACAGATACAGCCCCCGGTGATAGCCGTACACGCGGGCGCGCTGACTTTCCTCGACGGGCAGACCGGGGTTCCAGATGAGCGAGCCGTACGCGAAGATCCACAGATCCTGACGGCCATCCCAGCCGGTGAGCGCCGCGTCGAGCGAGCTCGCGAGTTCTTCCTGCGTGAGATGGCGGCCCAGCCCGATGTCGGGTGGGTATTGGGTGCATCCTGGACCGCTCGACACGCTGGCCGGTGAGGTCTCGGAGGCAGTCGGGCGTTCAGGGGTGCGGTCCATACGATATCGGGTCAGGCGCGGCGCGGTTTGGCCGGCGTCTTGGTTTTGACAGGCGTGGCAGCCGCCGCGGGAGCGGACTTCTCCGACGCATAAGGATCGGGGTAGCCGAGGCCGGCGAGAATCTCCGTCTCCAGACCTTCCATTTCCTGTGCCTCGTCGTCCGCTTCGTGGTCGTAGCCTTGCGCGTGGAGCACGCCGTGCACGATCAGGTGCGCGTAATGCGCTTCAAGCGCGATGCCTTGCTCGCTCGCCTCGCGCTCGACCACCGGGCAGCACAGCACGATGTCGCCCGTCACCGGATCGCTCTCGTCTTGCGCATAGGCAAACGTGAGCACATTGGTGGCGTAGTCCTTGCCGCGATAGCCGCGATTGAGCGTCTGGCCTTCCTCGGCGTCGACGAAGCGCAGCGTCAGTTCGGCGTCGGCCAGCAGCGCAGCCTGCACCCAGCGGCGCACAGCGGTGCGCGAGAGCAGCGCCTTGTGCGCGGCGAACGCCGGGCCGGCCACGAACTGGGTGGTGAGCTTGAGCGCATGGGCGGGCGCACGGCGCGGCGCCCCCGTGGCGCGCTCGCGGGTGCTCTCGCTCATGCCTTGCCTCGCGATGCGCGGGCCTCGCGTCGCTCACGCTCACCCGGTTCCGGCAGATCCAGTCCGGCTTCGGCGTGCTGCGTGTGCGCGTCGTACGCTTCGACGATACGGGCGACCAGCGGGTGACGCACCACGTCCACGCTGGTGAAGCGGGTCATGGCGATGCCGCGAACGTTCTTCAGGATCAGTTGCGCTTCCATCAGGCCGCTCTTCGCGCCGCGCGGCAGGTCGACCTGCGTGGTGTCGCCGGTCACGACGGCCTTGCTGCCGAAGCCGATACGCGTGAGGAACATCTTCATCTGCTCGGGCGTGGTGTTCTGCGCCTCGTCCAGAATGATGAACGCGTGATTGAGCGTGCGCCCGCGCATATACGCGAGCGGCGCGATCTCGATCATCTGCTTCTCGAAGTACTTCTGCGTCTTGTCGAAGCCGAGCAGATCGTAGAGCGCGTCGTAGAGCGGGCGCAGGTACGGGTCGACCTTCTGTGCCAGATCGCCGGGCAGGAAGCCCAGACGCTCGCCCGCTTCCACGGCCGGACGCGTGAGCACGATGCGCTTGACCGCGTCGCGCTCGAGCGCGTCGACGGCGCACGCCACGGCCAGATAGGTCTTGCCGGTACCGGCCGGGCCGATGCCGAACGTCACATCGTGCGAGAGGATCTGCTTGAGGTAATCGCGCTGCGCCGGCGTGCGGCCGTGCAGGTCGCTGCGGCGCGTGTGCAGCACGGGGGAGCCGTCTTCGGTCTCCCCGGTGGCAAACGGGTTGTCGTCGCCATGTCGCACGCTCGGCACGAGCCCCTGACGCGACTCCACGAGACCTAGCTGAATGTCGTCGACCGACAACGGTTCGGCGGCGCGGTTGTAGAAGCTCTCGAGCGCCTGCGTGGCGATCACGGCGCTCTTGCCGCGAACGGAGAAGCGATGGCCGCGGCGGGAAATCGAGACGTCGAGCGCCTGTTCGATCTGGCGCAGGTTTTCGTCGAGCGGGCCGCAAAGGTTGGCCAGACGGCGATTATCGTCGCGCGGGGCGGTGAATTCTTGGACGGGTGCTTTCAAAATGATCCGGTCGGGTGCCTGTTCAGGTCGTTCGATGGAGTCGCCGGGGGCAGGCTCGGGAATGCGGTGTGCTCGCCAGGGCCTGCCGGGTCCGTTCATATGCGCGAATATCGCTTAGTGCGTGGTGACCAGCTCGCCACGCAACGAGTGCGGGTAGGCGAGCGTGATCACAACGTCGGTCATCTCGCCGATCAGGCTGGCGCGTTGCGCTTCGGAGGCGGGGAAGTTCACCACGCGATTGTTCTCCGTGCGGCCTTGCAGCTCGTTCGGGTCTTTGCGCGACACGCCTTCGACGAGAATGCGCTGGCGCGAGCCGACCATGCTTTGGCTGATGCGCGCGGCGTTTTCCTCGATCACCGCCTGCAAGTGTTGCAGACGGCGCAGCTTGACTTCACGCGGGGTGTCGTCCGGCAGATTGGCGGCCGGCGTGCCGGGACGCGGGCTGTAGATGAACGAGAAGCTCGTGTCGTAGCCGATCTCGTGAATCATCGTCATGAGCTTGTCGAAATCGTCTTCCGTCTCGCCGGGAAAGCCGACGATGAAGTCCGACGACATCGACATGTCGGGGCGCACCTGACGCAGGCGGCGGATGATCGACTTGTATTCCAGCACGGTGTAGCCGCGCTTCATGGCCGAGAGCACACGGTCGGCGCCGTGCTGCACGGGCAGGTGCAGATGGCTCACGAGCTTGGGCACCTTGGCATAGGTGTCGATCAGGCGCTGTGTGAATTCCTTCGGGTGGCTGGTCGTGTAGCGGATACGCTCGATGCCCGGCACTTCCGCTACGTATTCGATGAGCAGCGCGAAGTCGGCGATCTCACCGTCGGCCATCAGGCCGCGATAGGCGTTCACGTTCTGCCCGAGCAGCGTGATTTCGCGCACGCCCTGTTCGGCCAGACCGGCGATCTCGGTGAGCACGTCCTCGAACGGGCGCGAGACTTCGTCGCCGCGCGTGTACGGCACCACGCAGTAGCTGCAATACTTCGAGCAGCCTTCCATGATCGAGACGAAGGCGGTGGGGCCCTCGACCTTGGCCGGCGGCAGATGGTCGAACTTCTCGATCTCCGGGAACGAGATGTCGACCTGCGAGCGGCCGGTGGCGCGGCGCGCTTCGAGCATTTGCGGCAGACGATGCAGCGTTTGCGGGCCGAACACCACGTCTACATAGGGCGCGCGCTGCACGATGGCAGCGCCTTCCTGACTGGCAACACAGCCGCCCACGCCGATCACCAGATCCGGCTTGATCTCCTTGAGCGCGCGCATGCGGCCCAGATCCGAGAACACCTTTTCCTGCGCCTTTTCACGCACGGAGCAGGTGTTGAACAGGATCACGTCGGCGTCTTCGGGGGAGTCGGTCTTTTCGAGACCTTCGGCTGCGCCGAGCACGTCCGCCATCTTGTCGGAGTCGTACTCGTTCATCTGACAGCCGAACGTCTTGATGTAAATCTTCTTTGCCATTAAGTGTGCGCCGTTCTCAGTGGTTAACCTGGGGGCGTCCGTATTGAGTGTTTCAGGGGTTCAGTCTTGCCGGGCTGCACGAGAAAAGCGGCGGCCCAAACGCAAAAGCCGGCGTGGCCGGCCTGTCCGGACCTCCGTAGCGGGGCCGGTGTGTGGTGCACGCATTATACCGCGTGCACCGCGGGGGAACAGCGAGACTAGCGGTTATCCTTCATCGCTGCCGCAATGGCGCGGATGTTGTGCTGGAACAACTGGAGGTAGGTCGTGGCTTCCGGGTTCTGCGAGAGCGCATCGGAGTAAAGCTTGCCGTCGACCGTGACCTTGGCGTCCTTGGCGATACGCTCGACCAGACGCGGATTGGAGATGTTCTCCATGAAGACCGCCTTGATGCCGGTGCGACGGATCACGCGGATCAGGTTCGCCACGTCCTTGGCACTGGCCTCGCTCTCCGTCGACACCCCCTCGGGGGCGAGGAATTTGATGCCGAACCGCTGGCCGAGGTAGCCGAAAGCGTCATGCGACGTCAGCACTACGCGACGGGCGGGCGCAATCGGGGCGAGTTGCTTGTTCGCCCAGGTGATCAGGTCGTCGAGCGCGCCCTGATAGTTCTTCGCGCGTTCCGCATAGTAGGTGCTACCGGCCGGATCGGCCTGCGACAGGGCGGCTGCGATGTTGTCGACCATGGCCTTCACCCGCTCAGGGTCCTGGAACATGTGCGGATCGGTCACCGTCTTGCCGTCGTCGACCATGGTGCGGGGCTTGAGGCCCTTCGTGACCGTGACCAGCGTGCCGGCATAGTGGCTCGACTTCATCAAACGGGGCAGCCAGCCTTCGAAGCCCAGACCGTTCACGAAAAAGAGCTTGGTGCCCGAGAGCTTGGCGACGTCCGCCGGGGTCGGCTCATAGACGTGTGTGTCCTGATCGGGGCCGACGAGGGTGGTGACGTCGATCCGGTCGCCGCCGACCACCTTCACGATGTCGGACAGAATGCTGAAGCTCACGCCGACGGGCAGGCGCGTGTCCTGCGCGCGTGCCGGACCGGCGAACGCCAGCGCCAGAGCGAACATTGCGGCGAAGGCGCCCGCACCAAGCCAGGATTTGCCGCCCGATGAGCGGCGGCCCCGTTTACCCAATCCGAACATGTTTTCCTCTCTTAAAGCGCCGGGGTCTTCGCCGTATTGGCCTGGCCCGGAGTGGCAAGCAGCGCGCCCAGATAGGCGATGCCTGCTGTCAAAACGATGGCCGGCCCGGACGGGCAGGCCAAATAATACGAAATCAGCAGCCCGATCACGCTCGACGCGCTCGCGACCAGCCAGGCCACGAGCAGCATGCCCGGCAGCGTGCGGGCGACGAGCCGGGCGGTCGCGGCCGGCAGCATCATCAGTCCTACGGCCATGAGCGTGCCCATCGCCTGAAATCCCGCCACGAGGTTCATCACCGTGAGCACGGTAAAGCCGAGGTGGTAGCGCATCACGCTCTTGCCATGCCCGTGGCCGAGGAACGTTGGATCGGCGCTATCGAGCACGAGGCCGCGATAATGCCATCCGAACCAGAGCAGCGTCACGGTAGCGATCGCGGCCACGAGAATGAGCGACGGATCGTCCACGGCGAGCACCGAACCGAAGAGCAGGTGCATCAGATCGACGCTGTTGCCCCATTTGGAGACGATCACCACGCCACCGGCCAATGCAAGCAGATAGAAGCCGGCGAACGAGGCGCCTTCGTCGAGCCGCGTGCGCCGGCTCGACAGCCCGGCGAGCAGCGCAACGAGCAGGCCGGCCACCATGCCGCCGCCCGCCATCCATGGCAGCGACAGGCCGCCGATCAGATAGCCGATGGCGGCCCCCGGCAGCACGGCATGCGAGAGCGAATCGCCCATCAGGCTCATGCGTCGCAGCAGCAGGAACACGCCTACCGGCGTGCATCCGATCGACAACGCGAGGCTGCCGACGAGCGCGTGGCGCATGAAGTCGAATTCCGAGAACGGGCCGACGATCAGATCCCATACCATGCTCATCGCGGGCCTCCGCGGGGGGGCGCGACCGAACCCGGCAGGTGTGCGCCATCCCGGGCCGAGCCGCCGAACGAGGCCGGAGCCGCACCTGCCACGCTGGTAGCGATGGTGGCGCGGGTGGTATACCCTCCGGCGCCGGACAGGCCCGCGTACGTCGCCCCTCCCGTGCTGTCGGCAGACGGCAGTCCGCGGTGCAGGCACTCCGCCGGCGCGCCCGACGCGACCAGCCGGCCGGCCATCACGGCGACGTACGAGAAGCGCTCGAGCACGAGGGGCAGGTCGTGCAGGACCGTCACCACCGTGCGTCCCTCATTGCGCCATTGATCCAGCAAGGCGAGCAGCAGTTCCGCCGACGGCACATCGATGCCCGTGAGCGGTTCATCCAGCAAAACGATGGGGGCGTCTTCCACGATCAGCCGTGCGAAGCGGGCGCGCTGCCATTGACCGCCTGACAAGACTTCCAGAGGCTGAGCGCGTTTGTCCGCAAGGCCAACGCGGCACAGGGCGTCGTGAGCGCGGTCGAATTCGTTGCGCCCGAGGCGGCGTGCATCGCCCGTGCGCCGCCACGTGCCGGTCAGCACATATTCTTCGACGCACATGGGGAAGCGGTGATCGGTCTCGGGCCGCTGCGAAAGATAGGCCACCGGCCCGTCGCAAACGACCTTGCCTTTCGATGCCTTTTGCAGGCCCGCGAGCGCGCGCAGCAGGGTGGTTTTGCCACCGCCATTGGGGCCGACGACCGCCGAGAGCACGCCGGGCGCAAACGTGGCGCTCACGCCCTCCAGGGCAGTGTTCGGTCCGAAGTGGACCGAGAGATCATGGCAACCGATCACGATGCGACCCCTTGCAGCGCCCAGAAAACGAGTGCCCAAAGCGGTACGAGCACGAGCAGCGTGAGTGCCGTGCGTTCCCATCCTGCGAGACGGTAGAACCAAACGGAGAAACGGATCATGGGTGAGGCGGGCAATGCCCGGACACAGATTGCAACTGTGTAATAAATGCAACAAGGTTGCATTATGGCATGGATTGACCGCTCATGTCGCTGTCATCGATCGGGCACGCGGGCGGGCACGGAACGCTTGTGGAATAGGCTGGGACACAACGCGTTACATATCAGCGCAGCAGATTCTGGCGAACCGGCGTAACATGGATTCACGCTGAATCGACTGGCACGCTGTTCGCTTCATTCCAGAGATCGGCAATATGCAAGGCATTGATAGATGGTGGCATGGTGCGGCGCAACGACCTGAGCCGGAGCATGAGGCGAAGGGGGCGAGGCGTGCCGCCGGCAACCGTCACCGCCGAGGAGGTTCGCCCGTTCAGATATCCGGCCGTCTTCGACTTTCCGCCCGCGACATCTTGCGCTGACGCACGATGATCGCACGACCTTCGCGACTTCGCGCAGTCGCGTCGCCTCGGCAGGAAAGCATCTCATCACGCGCCCACGTCTTCGCGTTCGTCGACGTCGTCGGGCAACCCACTTTTTTTCCTTGGAACATTGCACGTCGTGCGTCGAAATCTCAACGCAAATTCCATGTGATAAATAGGATTCCTTAATGAATGTCGGGGGTGACTAAATGCTTCATAGTGCAGGCAAACCCGAGTGCGCAATGCGTGTGAGAGTGCTCGAAAATTCGCTCGATTTATGACGTATCCGCACTGACGTGCGCAATGCGTAGATGATGCGGAAACCCTTGTGGAATGCGGGTTATCGGCAATGCTTAGCGTTGCGGTAAATATGTAGCGACAGTTTTTTTGTTTGTGCATATGATGAGTTAACGGTTGCAATTTTCAGTGACAAGTTTAAAGTCAACCTAAACCGATTTTGAGTCGTTCATGTAAGGGAGGGGACAGTGCGAAAGGTTTCGCGAAAGTCGCTCCGGCATGTAGTGAGCCCAGCCGAAACTATTGCGCAGTCATCCGGGTCTTAGGCAACAGAGCGGACATCGTTTTGCGATGTTTTTCGATGAGGCGGGGGTGAGGCATATGGATATTTTCAGCCACTACACGACACGTTTCGAAGCACGCAGGGAAGAGGAATACAGCATCCAGGAGTATCTGGAGATCTGTAAGAAGGACTCGACGGCGTACGCGAGTGCAGCTGAACGCATGCTGCGCGCCATCGGTGAGCCCGAACTCATCGACACGCACCACGACCCGCGGCTCTCGCGGTTGTTCTCGAACAAGATCATCAAGATCTATCCGGCCTTCCGTGATTTCTACGGCATGGAAGACACGATCGAGCAAATCGTCTCGTTCTTCAAACACGCCGCGCAAGGGCTCGAAGAACGCAAACAGATCCTGTACCTGCTTGGACCGCCGGGAGGCGGCAAGTCGTCGCTGGCCGAGAAGCTCAAGGCGTTGATGGAAGATGTGCCCATCTACTGCCTGAAGGGATCGCCGGTGCACGAGTCTCCCCTGGGCCTGTTCTCGTCCGAGGAAGACGGCAAGATTCTGGAAGAGGACTTCGGCATCCCGCTGCGGTATCTCAACACGATTCCGTCGCCGTGGGCCACCAAGCGTCTGAACGAGTTCAACGGCGACATCACCAAGTTCCGCGTGGTGAAGGTGCGGCCGTCGGTGCTGCAACAGATCGCGATCGCGAAGACCGAGCCGGGTGACGAGAACAATCAGGACATCTCGTCGCTGGTCGGCAAGGTCGACATCCGCAAGCTCGAGGAATTTCCGCAGGACGACCCGGATGCCTATTCGTATTCCGGCGGTCTGTGCCTGGCCAATCGCGGCTTGCTCGAATTCGTCGAAATGTTCAAGGCGCCGATCAAGGTGCTGCACCCGTTGCTGACCGCCACGCAGGAAGGCAACTACAAGGGCACGGAAGGGTTCGGTGCGATTCCGTTCGACGGTATCGTGCTCGCCCACTCGAACGAGGCCGAATGGCAGAGCTTCAAGGGCAATCGTAACAACGAGGCTTTCCTCGACCGTATCTATATCGTGAAGGTGCCGTACTGCCTGCGCGTGACCGACGAGGTGAAGATTTACGAGAAGCTCGTGAAGAACAGCTCGCTCGCCAACGCGCCGCGCGCGCCGAACGTGCTCAAGATGCTCGCCCAGTTCGCGGTGCTCACGCGGCTCAAAGAGCCCGAAAATTCCAACATCTTCTCCAAGGTTCGTGTCTACGACGGTGAAAACCTCAAGGACATCGACCCGAAGGCCAAGTCGTATCAGGAGTATCGCGACTACGCCGGTGTGGATGAAGGCATGACGGGCATGTCCACGCGTTTCGCCTTCAAGGTGCTCTCGAAAGTCTTCAACTTCGATAACACCGAAGTGGCGGCCAATCCGGTGCACATGCTCTACGTGCTCGAGCAACAGATCGAGCGCGAGCAGTACCCCGCCGAGGTCGAGAAGCGCTATCTCGCGTATATCAAGGAGTATCTGACCGCCCCGTTCGTCGAATTCATCGGCAAGGAGATTCAGACCGCGTACCTCGAGTCGTACTCGGAGTACGGACAGAACATCTTCGATCGCTACGTGAATTTCGCGGATCTCTGGATTCAGGATCAGGAGTATCGCGATCCGAACACCGGCGAGATTCTCGATCGCACCGCGCTCAACGATGAACTGGAGAAGGTCGAAAAGCCGGCCGGGATCACCAACCCGAAGGACTTCCGCAACGAGATCGTCAACTTCGTTCTGAGAGCACGCGCCAACAACGCGGGCAAGAATCCGCTCTGGACGAGTTACGAGAAGCTGCGCGCGGTCATCGAAAAGCGCATGTTCTCGACCACCGAGGATTTGCTGCCGGTGATTTCGTTCAACGCGAAGTCGTCCAAAGAGGATCAGGAAAAGCACGCCAACTTTGTCAACCGGATGGTGGAAAAAGGCTATACCCCGAAGCAGGTTCGCCTGCTCGTGGAATGGTACCTGCGCGTGCGCAAATCCTCGTAACTCATCGGGGCCACCATGTCAGCGATCATCGACAGACGGCAAAACGGCAAGAACAAAAGCGCCATCAACCAGCAGCGCTTCATCAAACGCTACCGCGATCAGATTCGACGCGCGGTAGCGAAGGCGGTGGGCGGGCGCAAGATTACCGACATCGATGGCAGCGGACAGGTCTCGATCCCGGTCAAGGACATTTCGGAGCCGTTGTTCCACCACGGCCCTGGCGGGCGGCGGGAGATGGTGCATCCCGGCAATCGCGAGTTCGTGGTGGGCGATAACTTCGAGCGTCCACCGTCGGGATCGGGCGGTGGCGGCAGTCGCGCCAGTGACTCGGGAGAGGGAGAGGACGACTTCGTCTTCAACCTCTCACGCGAGGAGTTTCTGAAATTCTTCTTCGAGGACATGGCCCTGCCGGACCTCGCGAAACGACGTCTCGCGCAGATTCCGGAGTTCCGCAAGGTTCGCGCAGGCTATTCCATCGACGGCACGCCGTCGAACCTCAACGTCATTCGTACGATGCGCAGCTCGCTGGGCCGCCGCATCGCACTCACGGCTCCTTATCGCAAGCAGTTGCGCGAGTTGGAGGCCGAGTACGCGGACATCGTCTCGCGCGAAGGCGACACGTCGCCGCGTGCGCTGGCGCTGGCGCACGAGATCACGCACCTTCGCACGCGCGTCGAAGGCATTCCGTACATCGAGAAGCTCGATCTGCGCTACTCGAATCGGGTCATGCAGCCGCGTCCGCAGGCGCAGGCGGTCATGTTCTGCCTGATGGACGTTTCCGGCTCCATGGATCAGAGCCGCAAGGATCTCGCCAAGCGCTTCTTCATGCTGCTCTACCTGTTCCTGCGGCATAACTACGAGCGCATCGATCTGGTGCTCATCCGTCACCACACCACGGCGAAGGAGGTCAACGAAGACGACTTCTTCTACGCGCGCGAGTCGGGCGGCACGGTGGTCTCGAGCGCGCTCAAGCTGATGACGGAAATCATCGCGGATCGCTACTCGCCGAGCGACTGGAATATCTACGGGGCGCAGGTCTCCGATGGTGACAACTGGGACGGGGATTCGCCCATCTGCCGCGACATTCTGAACCAGACGATCATGCCTGCCGTGCAGTACTTCGCGTATGTGGAGGTGGCGAGCGCCGAGCCGCAGAACCTGTGGAATGAGTACCTGTCGGTCAAGCAGCAGCATCCGAATTTCGCGATGCAACGCATCATGGAAGCGGCCGAGATCTATCCGGTGCTGCACGATCTGTTCAAGAAGAAGGCGGCCTGAAAACGGTCACGCGTCGATCCCCCAATGAGGGCAACGAGGGCGCATCATGGCGTATATATCCACCGGATCGGAATGGACGTTTGAACTGATTCAACGTTACGAGCACGAGATCGCCCGTATCGCGGCGGGCTTCAAGCTCGACACGTATCCGAATCAGATCGAGATCATCACCGCCGAGCAAATGCTCGACGCCTACGCGACCGTGGGGTTGCCCATCGGCTATCACCACTGGTCGTATGGCAAGCACTTCCTGTCTTCCGAGCGCGGTTACAAGCGCGGGCAGATGGGGCTCGCGTACGAGATCGTCATCAACTCGAATCCCTGCATCGCCTATCTGATGGAGGAGAACAGCATGACCATGCAGGCGCTGACCATCGCGCACGCCAGCTACGGTCATAACTCGTTCTTCAAGGGCAATTATCTTTTCCGCACGTGGACGAGTGCCGACGCCATCGTCGACTACCTGCTGTTCGCGCGTAACTACATCACCGAGTGCGAGCAACGCTACGGCGAGCAGTCGGTCGAGTTGCTGCTCGACTCCTGCCACGCGCTCATGAACTACGGCGTGGATCGTTACAAGCGGCCGAAACGGCTGTCGCTCGCGCAGGAGCAGGCCCGTCAGAAGGAGCGCGAGAACTATCTGCAATTGCAGATCAACGATCTGTGGCGCACGTTGCCGCATCAGCCCCTGCACGACGATGACGAGGACGACGGGCTCGATCCGACCGAATCCGACGACCCGCGGTTCCCGAGCGAGCCGCAGGAGAACCTGCTGTACTTCTTCGAGAAGAACGCGCCCAAGCTGGCCCCGTGGCAGCGCGAGATCGTGCGCATCGTGCGCAAGCTCGCTCAGTATTTCTATCCGCAGCGTCAGACCAAGGTGATGAACGAGGGCTGGGCGACGTTCTGGCACTACACGATCCTTCAGCAGCTCTACAAAGAGAAGCTCGTCAACGACGCGTTCATGATGGAGTTCCTGCACGCGCATACGAACGTGGTGTATCAACCGTCGTTCGACAGTCCGTATTACAGCGGCCTGAATCCGTATGCGCTGGGCTTTGCGATGTTCCAGGACATTCGCCGCATGTGCGAGGCGCCGACCGACGAGGACCGGCGGTGGGCGCCCGACATCGCGGGCTCCGACTGGCTGACCACGCTCGACTTCGCCATGCGCAACTTCAAGGACGAGAGCTTCATCCAGCAGTTCCTCTCGCCGAAGGTCATTCGCGATCTCAAGCTGTTCTCCGTGCTCGACGACGACCGCGACAGCCGCCTGCGTGTCACCGCCATCCATAACGACACCGGCTATCGCGAGATCCGCGAGATGCTCGCGCAGCAGTACAACCTCAGCCAGATCGAGCCGAACATTCAGGTCTCGCACGTGGATCTGCACGGCGATCGCTCGCTCACGCTGCGTCACGTGCAAAGCGATCGCAAGCCGCTCGACGATGGCTTCGAGGAAGTGCTCAAGCACGTGGCGCGCCTGTGGGGCTTCACGGTGCGGCTCGAGACAGTGTTCGAGGACGGCCGTAGCGAGATGACGCACGAAACCAAGGTCGAGAAGCGGCGGCGCTATGCGTTGAGCGCGTGATGAAGATTCCGTTCGTCGCGCTCGATCACGTCGTGCTGCGCACGAGCGACATTGCCCGGCTCAAGCATTTCTACATGGATGTGCTCGGCTGCACGCTGGAGAAGGTGCAGGCCGATATCGGGCTGGTGCAGTTGCGCGCGGGCGACGCGTTGATCGATCTGGTCGACGTCGCCGGCACGATCGGCCGTCAGGGCGGCGAAGCGCCGGGCCCGGAAGGACACAATCTCGATCACTTCTGTCTGCGCGTGGAGCCATTCGACGAGGAAGCAATCCGTCAGGGACTGGCCTCGCACGGCGTGACGCTGGGGGAGGCGGTGCAACGCTACGGCGCGCAGGGCGAAGGGCCGTCGTGCTATCTCAATGATCCGGACGGCAACACCGTCGAACTCAAGGGGCCGCCGTCGCCCCCATCGTCCCCATCGCCCTAGATTCCACCCCTGGCGCCTATTGCTTGGCGCGCCATCACACAGGCTCACCCGTCTCACCCTCACGCCGCCATCTGCCCAAGTACGCTTTGATCGCGTCCCTTGTGCTTGGCCTGATAGAGCGCCTTGTCTGCGCGCTCGAGCATCGCGCTGATGACGAGCGGCTCGCCCGGCTGCCATGACGCAATGCCCACGCTGATCGTGATGGCCTCGCCTTCGTCGCGCGCTGTCTGCGGAAGCAGCTCCGTGCTCGCGCGTTTGACCGATTCGCGAATCCGGTCCGCCACGCGCAGCGCAGCGTGCTGATCGATCTCCGGCAGCACCACGGCAAACTCCTCTCCGCCCAGACGTACCGCAAAATCGCTCGGCAAGCGAATGCAGTGCTGAATCGTGTTGGCGATACGCTGGAGTACGGCGTCGCCAAACGGATGCCCGTAGCGGTCGTTCACCTGCTTGAAAAAGTCGATGTCGATCAACAGCAACGACAGCGGTATTCCGTGCTGTTGAACACGCTCGGCGACGAGGCGAATGCGATTGTCGAAGTAGCGCCGGTTGTAGATGTGCGTGAGCGGATCGATGAATACCTTCTCGACAAGATCCGTGTTCGTGAGCGCGAGCGACTGATACTGGCGCGTGATTTCCCAGACGAGCGCGAGCGTTGCGACGCCCGGCGACGCCAGCGCAAGCAACCGCGCGGCATACCACTGATAAGAGGCTTCACTCGGCGCCGTCAGAGAGAGCAGCAACTGGCAAAGCGAGATGGTGACGACGACCCACACGAGCAGAAACAGCTTGTGCGTGAGTCGCGTGACGGCCGCAATATGCCACCACAGCGCGATGTAGGCGACGAAAAGCGCGCTCAGTGCGAGGGTCTCGATGCTCACGCCACCTGCCAGATGCGGTGTCACGAGCGTGCGGCCGGCGCCCACGATCGACAGCGATACCGTCACCCAGATGATGAGTACGACCGCACCGTGGCGAGCCGCTTCCGAATAGCCGGGACGCGTATGCGGATCGCCGCGGGTGAGCGAGTAACTGCGCACGCTGAGCATGACGTAAGCCGCGAAGCTGGCCTCTGCGACGAGCCAGAGCCAGAAGGGCGCGCGCGTGACGTGCGCAGAGATGCCCGCGAGTTGATTCGCGAGCAGCACGCCTTGCGTGAACATGAAGAGTCCGCGCAGCAGGAACGCACATCCGAATTGCGCGAAGTATCGTTTGCCGTTGTAGAGATACTGCACGCCGAGCAGGCAGGCCGTCGACAGATTGAGAATGCCGCCGGCAGAGACGAGGAAGAACGTCAGCAATGGATTCACGGCGCCTTCAAGGGCGCGAGCGAGAAATCCAGCGAGGGTCAGCGCGGCACACGCAACCAAGATCGTAGTCGCAGCAACGCGATTGCCCCGTTCGGTACGGCTGATGGTACTTTTCATAGTTTTTATTTGCCGATCAACGACCTCGTGCCTCGTGCACGATTGCCTTTTTACCGTTCAACTATTGCGCCCGCCACTGGCCGCAAGGTCTTGCCTCGCGTTACCGTCACGTTTCCCCGATTTCACGCTAAATAGTTGAAAAATAAGATAAACATCGGAGAATACACGAGTTTCTCCGGGTTGGCATCCGTTTCGAAAGCCTCCCTCTAATTTCCCGCGCGCCCCTCGCAAGCATGCGGATCTCAGACGATTTTTACACCGTTCTCGGGCATGCGAAAGTACCTCGTCGCATCGCAGGAAAAGAATTTTTTGCGGCACATTGATCCGCTGTGCGAAACATCGAAATGGCGAAATTCGAGACACCGGCAACGAACCTCCTGCAACGCCAGTGATGACGGGGGATTGGTGCGTGTGCAATTAATTCGTTGTCCGATTCATATGAAAAATATGCGGTGTAATATCGTGTAAATGCATGGGATTCATCATGATAAATGAGCTACGGGTTGGCATCGACGCACTATCTGTACTAGAATAAAAAACGCCAATCGCTGCGGTTGGTCCATAGAAACAGAAGTAAAAGCGTTCCCGGTGTTCCTCGTTGCGCCGGTGAACGGGTTCCATCACACAATGAGTTTGTGCAGTAAAACATTCGCGCGCTTTCAATGAGCGTGCACCGAGAGGCCCAGGCGCCCACGGCGTCGAAAGCTCGTCTCTCATGTCGCATTTCGCGACGCCTGGTTCGTCACCGTTGTCTTCCACAGACCTTCGGAGCGAACACTTCACAATTCGCAAGGCAGCTAACAGTTGTCATGCTTGTTTGACCGCGTTGTCACGCGGGGCGATTGCTATTGCCTCGCGCCAGCGCTGCCAACCCATTCAAAGGGAGCATGAACGTGGCGAAGCAGTATCGCATTCTCTATTTGGCCGGCTTCGGACTGCTCGGTGTGGCCGCAGCAGTCACCGGTCTGGTGTATTGGCTGGGCGTGGATACGCTCGTCAAATACCGGGGCGACCTGGTGTATTACACCCAACAGCACCTCAAGCTCGTGGCGATATCGATGGCGATGGCCATTGCTGTCGGCGTGCCCGCAGGTGTACTGATCTCACGGCCCAAGTTCGAGAAGCATGCCGAGCGCGCCGTGCAGATTTTCAATATCGGTAACACGCTGCCGTCGCTCGCCGTACTGGCGTTGTCGATGGCCGTGCTCGGCATCGGTGACCGGCCCGCCATTCTGGCGCTGTGGCTCGCGTCGCTACTGCCCATTGTGCGCAATGCCTACGAGGGCTTGCGACAAGTGCCGCCCGCGTTGCGGGAATCGGCGCGAGGCATGGGCATGACGCCCGCACAAGTGCTGTTCCGCGTGGATTTGCCCAATGCCATGCCGGTCATCATCGGCGGCATTCGCACCTCGCTCGCGATCAACGTCGGCACCGCGCCGCTCGCGTTCCTGATCGGCGCGGACAGTCTGGGACAACTGATTTTCCCGGGCATCTATCTGAACGACCAGACGAAGTTGCTCCTCGGCGCTGCCGGGACCGCACTGCTCGCGCTCGTGCTCGATGGCATTGTCGCCTTCGCGAGCGGCCTCTGGTTCGCACGTCACGGCGCCCCCGCGCGCTAAGACCAAGGAGACCCCAACCTATGCAAGTTTCATTTCCTCGTGCGCTCGCCCGCGTCACGCCGACCTTCATGCCGCGCTGGATGCGGCTGCTGGGGGCGGCCTGTCTCGCGCTCGGCGTGATGGCCACGAGCGCCACCGCGCAGGCCGCCACGCTCACCATCGGCGGCAAGAACTTCACCGAGCAGTTGATCCTCTCGGAGATGACGGCGCAGTACCTGCGCAGCAAAGGCTACGACGTCCAGCTCAAGAACGGCCTGGGCAGCGTGGTCATGCGTCAGGGCATGGAGAGCCATCAGCTCGACATCGTCTGGGAGTACACCGGCACGTCGCTGATCGTCTACAACAAGATCACCGAGAAGCTCGATCCGCAGCAGACGTATGAGCGCGTGAAGGATCTCGACGGCAAGATCGGCATCGTCTGGCTCAACCCGTCGGCGCTCAACAACACGTATGCCTTCGCCATGCCGGGCAAGATCGCTCGCGAAGAGGGCGTTGAGACGGTCTCGCAGCTCATCGACCGGTTCCGCGCGAATCCGAAGATGCAGTTCGCCTTCGACATGGAGTTCGTCGGCCGCTCGGACGGTCTGGAGCCGATGGAGCAGATTTACGACTTCCATCTCGAACGACCCAACATCAAGCAGATGGATCCGGGCCTCGTCTACACGGCGCTCAGGAACGAGCAGATCGATGCCGGTCTCGTCTACACGAGCGACGGCCGCAACAAGGGTTTCGATCTGAAAGTGCTCGCTGACGACAAGGGCTTCTTCCCGGCGTACGCGGCCACGCCCGTGGTGCGCAAGGAAGTGCTCGACGCCAACCCCAAGCTCGCGGAGGAACTCAACGCGCTGTCCGCGAAGATCAATAGCGAGAACATGAGCGACATGAACGCGAAGGTCGACATCGATCATCGCGGGGTGTCGCGTGTGGCGAGCGACTTCCTCAAGCAGGAAGGACTGGTGCAGTGATGGCGCTTGCCGTCGCAGCCCCTGATGGTTACTGACTGAGGAGTCCCATGATTGAATTTCTGACGCATAACTGGCACCGCATCCTGACCCTGACGGGGCAGCATGCGTGGCTGGTGGCCGCATCGGTCGGCGCGGCCATTGTGGTCGGCGTGCCGCTGGGCGTGCTGGTCACGCGTTTTCGTTGGTTGTCGGGGGCCGTGCTTGGCCTGGCGACCGTTGTCCTCACCATCCCGTCGATCGCGCTGTTCGGTCTGATGATTCCGCTGCTGTCGGTGTACGGCCTGGGGATCGGACCGGCACCGGCCGTCGCCGCCGTCTTCCTGTATTCGCTGCTGCCGATCATGCGCAACACGAGTCTCGCGTTGCGGCAGATCGACCCGAGCATCCGCGAAGCGGGCGTCGGCATTGGCATGACGTTCTGGCAGCGTCTGCGCCTGGTGGAATTGCCGCTGGCCGTGCCGGTGGTACTGGGCGGCGTGCGCACGGCCGTGGTCATGAATATTGGCGTGATGGCCATTGGCGCCATCGTCGGGGCCGGCGGTCTCGGGGTGTTGATCACCCAGGGGATCAGCCAGAGCGATACCCGGCAGCTTGTCGTGGGTGCGGTCATGGTGAGTTTGCTCGCCATTGTTGCCGACACCCTGTTGCACCGCTTGCAGCGCGTGCTGACACCGAAAGGAATCCGAACCGTATGATTACACTCGACAATCTCACCAAAAGCTTCGTCCAGAAGGACGGCACGCCCGTGACCGCGGTCAATTCGGTCAGCCTCGAAGTGCCGCCGGGCGAAATCTGCGTTTTCCTCGGCCCGTCGGGCTGCGGCAAGACGACCACGCTCAAGATGATCAACCGGCTGATCAAGCCGACGTCCGGGCGCATTCTGCTCAACGGCCAGGACACCGGCAACATCAACGAAATCGAATTGCGCCGTCATATCGGCTATGTGATCCAGCAGATCGGTCTGTTCCCGAACATGACCATCGAGGAGAACATCACTGTCGTGCCGCGTCTGCTCGGCTGGGACAAGAAGCGTTGCCGCGAGCGCGCCGTCGAGCTGATGAGCATGGTCGCCCTCGATCCGAAGCGCTATCTGTCGCGCTATCCGCGCGAGCTCTCGGGCGGACAGCAGCAGCGTATCGGTGTGATCCGCGCGCTGGCTGCCGACCCGCCCGTGCTGCTCATGGATGAACCGTTCGGTGCCGTCGATCCGATCAACCGCGAGTCGATTCAGAACGAGTTCTTCCAGATGCAGCGTCAACTGGGCAAGACCGTCATCATGGTGAGCCACGATATCGACGAAGCGATCAAGCTGGCCGACCGCATCGCGATCTTCCGTCAGGGGCGTCTGGTGCAGTACGCGCAACCCGATGCACTGCTGGCACGTCCGGTCGACGAGTTCGTGGCGAGCTTCGTGGGACATGACCGAATTCTGAAGCGTCTGTTGCTGGTGCGCGCAGAGGACGCGGCCACGCCGCAGCCGACCGTCAAGCCGCAGACCACGCTGGCCGAAGCGTACGGCATGATGGACGAGCTCGACACGCGCTCGCTGGTCGTCGTTGACGAGAACGCGCGCGCGCTGGGTTACATTGCGCGTCGCGACACGCGTCATGCGCAGGGCACGTGCGGCGAGCGGGTACGCGACTTCAAGGCGTCGGCCGTGGCCGGCGACAACCTGCGCGTGCTGCTCTCGCGCATGTACGAGCACAATCTGGCATCGCTGCCGGTATTGGGCGATGACAATCAGTATCTCGGCGAGGTGACGCAGGATTCCATCGCCGACTATCTGAGTTCGGGGAAGTCGCGAGGCAATGGCGGCGGCACGATCATGGCGCCGTCGTTGCCCGGCACGCCGAGCGTGGTAGCCAGCGTTCCGTTCGGCGCGACGGTGTAAGTTGGCGGTGTGAGGGGTTCGGCGTCTTGAGGCGATTGCGCATCAGGTCGCCGATCGGACGGATGTCATTGACGTGCATCCGGCAAGTCAGAGAATGACGGCTCGAGAGGGCCGTCATTTTTGCGTTCACAAGCCCTGCGGGGCAGGTGAGATCAAACGGTAGCAAGGAGTTGCGGGATGACGTGGGAAGCGATGATGGCGTGGCTCGAGAGCGCGCCCTGGGCGCGGATGGTCGGGGCGTTGGCGCTGCTGATCCTGTCGGCATTGCTGGTACAGGCAGTGGCGCAGTTTCTGATCGTTCGTGTGGTGCGCATCGTCGTGCAGCGCACGGCCAATCGCTGGGACGACGCGTTGCTCGAGCACCGTGTCTTTCACCGGGCGGCGCGCATTTTGCCGTATCTCGTGATTCAGTTCGGCATCGCTTGGGTGCCGGATCTGCCGCCCAAGGCGGTGCTGGTCATCAGCAACGTCGCGCTCGCGACAACACTGCTGTACGCAACGCTGGCCATTGCCGGCATTCTCGACGCCGCCCAAACGGTCTACGCGCTCTCGGAGCACGCGCGCACGCGTTCGATCAAAGGGTATGTGCAATTAGGCAAGCTCGCGTTGTATGTGGTGGCTGCGATTGCCATCGTCGCCACGATCATCGACCGCTCGCCGTGGCTGCTGCTCTCGGGGCTGGGGGCGATGTCGGCGGTACTGCTGCTGGTGTTCAAGGACACGATCATGTCGTTCGTTGCGAGCGTGCAACTCACGTCCAACGACATGCTGCGCGTGGGCGACTGGATCGAGATGCCGCAAGTCGGAGCCGATGGCGACGTGGTGGATATTGCGCTGCACACGGTGAAGGTACAGAACTGGGACAAGACGATCACCACGATCCCGACGTGGCGGCTGATCTCCGAGAGTTTTCGCAACTGGCGCGGCATGCAGCAGTCGGGTGGTCGCCGTATCAAGCGCACGCTTTGCATCGACGCGGGCAGCGTCGGGTTTCTCGACGAGGCGGAGATTGCGCGCCTGTCGAAGCTGCATCTGCTTGGGTCCTATCTGACAGACAAGCAGCGCTTGCTGGCGGATGCGAATGCGGCGCTCGGTGTCGCGGCAGTGGTGCCGGCCAACACGCGACGTCTGACGAACCTCGGGACGTTCCGCGAGTATGCGTTGGCGTATCTGAGAGCGCATCCGAACATTCACGAGGGCATGACGTGCATGGTGCGCTCGCTTCAGCCGTCGGCAACAGGAATTCCGGTGGAGCTGTATTGCTTTACGAACACGACGGTATGGGCCGAGTACGAGCGCGTACAGGGCGACGTCTTCGATCATCTGCTGGCGATCCTGCCCGAGTTCGGTCTGCGCATGTACCAGAACCCGGCAGGTGCGGATCTGGTGCGATGGCAGGGACAGCGGGCGGCGTAAGCGCGCCATGACAACGGCCGATGCGGCATCGTCCGAAACACACATCGGATTTTCGGCGTTTCGCTTCAGGAATATTCCGGAATACTTTCGACTTCGTTTACTTCGACTTTGCAGACTGCGACGATAGCCCTTAATCCACGCAAGAGGGGGGCACGGGGGAATGGCACCGGAGTGAGAAATGGACGAAAGAGACGAAGTGGGTTGTGTGGTGAGTGCGGCGAGCGAAACGCTTTCGGTTGAACTGGGCGACGCTGATAGCGACGAGGAGTTGCAGTTGTGGAGCTTTGGCAATGACTTCGACGACGAGGAGTGGACGTGGTGAAACGAGGCGAAGTCTGGGTCGTTTCACTGGACCCGGCCGTTGGGTGTGAAATCAGGAAGACGAGACCTTGTGTCGTGATATCTCCCCCCGATATGCACAGGCAGATGCATACGGTGATCGTTGCGCCTATGACGTCGTCGGGACATGCATCGCGATATCGGATCCCGGCGATGTTTGCTGGGCGGCGAGGGGCGGTGACTCTCGATCAGGTCAGAGCGATTGATCGGCGACGGCGGGTTCGACACGTCGGTGCGCTTGACTGCGAGGTGTTGAGCGCGACGTTGGGAGGACTTCGGAAGGTTTTCTCGGAAGACTCGCACGACGGACGTTGCGATTCACGTGGCGCTTGATGTTGCGTTTCACGTCGCAGCGAAACCACCATCAGAGAGGGCTCCCGTAGGAGCCCTTTCCGATTCAAAGCCTTGCACCAACGCGCTGACGCGTTGGCGCGTTGACGTTACGCTGCTGACTTGTCGAGCGTCGGATAGTCGACGTAGCCGCGCGCGTCGCCGCCATACAGCGTGTCGCGGTCCAGTTTGTTGAACGGGCCGCCGCGCTTGAGGCGTTCCACCAGATCCGGGTTGGAGATGAACGGCTTGCCGAACGCGATCAGATCCGCCAGGTTTTCCTCGCGTGCCTTGATGGCGAGCGAGAGGTCATAGCCGTTGTTGGCCATGAACGCGCCCTTGAAGAGGCGACGCAGCTTCTGCAGATCGAAGCCGCCTTCCACTTCACGCGGGCCGCCCGTCGCACCTTCGACCACATGCAGGTACACGAGGCCGAAACGGTTGAGTTGCTCGACGGCGTAAGTGAACACCGGTTCGGGGTTGCTGTCGCCGCAATCGTTCGCCGGGCTGATCGGCGAGAGACGAATGCCCACGCGATCGGCGCCCCATACATCGACGACGGCTTGCGTGACTTCCAACGTCAGGCGCACACGATTCTCGATGCTGCCGCCGTACTGGTCGGTGCGATGGTTCGTCTTGTCGCGCATGAACTGATCGAGCAGATAGCCGTTCGCCGCATGGATTTCCACGCCGTCGAAACCCGCACGCTTCGCGCACTCGGCGGCATGACGATACTGCTCGACGATGCCCGGGATCTCGGACGTCTCGAGCGCGCGCGGCGTCGGATGCGGTTCGAAGCCATGTTCGGTGAACGCCTGGCCCGCCGGTTGAATCGCGGACGGCGCGACCGGCAGTGCACCGTCAGGCTGAAGCGACGGGTGCGAGATACGACCAACGTGCCAGAGCTGGCAGAAAATCTTGCCGCCCTTGGCGTGCAGGGCGTCAGTCACCTGCTTCCAGCCAGCGATCTGCGCTTCGGTATAGATGCCCGGCGTGAAGGCGTAGCCTTTGCCTTGCTGCGAGATGTTGGTGGCTTCACTGATGATGAGGCCGGCCGAGGCGCGCTGCGCGTAATACTCGGCGACCATCGGGCCCGGGACGTCGCCGGCACCGGCGCGGCTGCGCGTGAGCGGTGCCATGACGATACGGTTGCTGAGTTCGAGCGGGCCGAGCGCGTAGGGCGAGAAAAGATCCGTGTCCAGCGCTGAGAGTTGGGTGTGTTGCGAGTCCGTCATTGCTGAAGGTCCTGTGAAAGTGGGGGGATGCTGTGCTGCACAAAACGCGCACAGGTTACGACAATTTTCCTGGCCGTGCTGGCGACCCCCCCGCCAGCACGGCCATGCCCTTGCCGCTTGCGACTCGCTGGATTCCTTGCACCAAAACAGGGAGATCCGACGCGTCGTTGGCGGCCTCAGGCGCCTGCTGCCACCGGGCGCTTCGGCGCGTGAGGTGCGATACGCAACACCATGAACGCGCCGATGATGCACACGCCGCCCGAGAGCATCGAAGCCATCGTGTAGTTGCCCAGCGTGGCGCGCAGCGAACCGGCGACAAGGGCGGCCGTTGCGGCACCCAGCTGGTGGCCGGCAACGATCCAGCCGAAGACGATCGGGGCCATCGATTTGCCGAAGACATCCGTGGTCAGACGCACTGTCGGCGGTACCGTCGCGATCCAGTCCAGACCGTAGAACAGTGCGAAGAGCGGAATGCCGAAGAAGTCGAAACCGAAGGCGTACGGCAAATAAATCAGCGACAGACCGCGCAGCCCGTAGTACCAGAACAGCAGCACACGGCTGTTGTAACGATCAGAGAGCCACCCCGACGCGGTCGTGCCCACGAGATCGAGCATGCCCATCGCCGCGAGAATGCCCGCGCCCTTGACTTCGGAGATGCCGTAATCGCCGCACATCGCGATGAAGTGCGTGCCGATGTAACCGTTGGTGCTCGCGCCGCAAATGAAGAAGCTGAAGAACAGCAGCCAGAAGTCGCGCTTGCCCGCCGCCATGCGCAATGCCGAGAGCGCGGTCTTGAGCGGGTTGCCCTGGGTGAGTTGCATGTCGGGGGCGTCTTGCGGCGCACCGACCGGGCGCAGACCGACTGAACCGGGACGCTCCGGCACGAGGAACGCCACCAGCGGCAGAACCAGTGCTGCCACCAACGCCACGATCAGCACGACCGGCCGCCAGCCGTAGTGCTCGGTGATCGCGGCCATGGCCGGCAGAAACACCATCTGGCCCGTGGCCGAGCTGGCCGTGAGGATACCCATCGCCAAGCCGCGGTGCGTGTGGAACCAGCGGTTCGACACCGTGGCCGCGAGCGTAACGGCCGCCACGCCCGTACCACCACCGACCATCACGCCCCAGATCAGTACCATCTGCCACGGGGCCGTCATCAGCGACGAGAGCGCTGTGCCCGAAGCGAGCAACAGCAGGGCCACCATGACCGTCGGACGAATGCCGAAGCGCTGCATGGCCGCAGCGGCAAACGGGCCGGTCAGGCCGTACAGCGCCAGATTGACGGAAATCGCCAGAGAAATCGTGGCGCGGCTCCAGCCGAAGTCATGCTCGAGCGGCACCATCATCACGCTTGGCGTCGCACGAATGCCCGCTGAGGCGAGCAGGACCAGGAAAATTACGCCAACGACGATCCACCCATAGTGGAAGCGCCCGTCAATGCGCCGTGCAAGTGCAGCCTTCATGGCGGAAATCCTTGCTGCGGTTCGGTTTTGTTGTCCGAACCGGGAACGTTTGCGAGATCCGGCCTGTCTACGTACAGCGACGGTTTTGTGACAGCTCGGTAACATGAGGTTGCCATGTTATGAACCGATCGGTAACATGTCAAGCGTTCCCTTGGCGACGGCAGGGCTTTGTCCGGCGTCGCGAGATACGGCTTCACGGGTTCAACGCGTCTTCACCGCTTCACCGCTTTACCGTTTTAGGAGCGCCAGACAATGGCCAAATCGACAACGCCCGTACCGCCCGCAGGACCTGATGTGCCAGACCCGGCGAAGGCGGGGGGGAAGGTGGCGACCAAGGGCAGTGGCAAGGGCGAGGGCACGGTGGCACCGGCGCGCCGTCGCAGTGCTGCGTCGCGCGCTGGCAAGACGGGGCGGCACGTCACGCCCGCGCCGGTCGCGCAGCAGCATCTGCTCGACGCGGCGGTGGAGCTGTTCCACGCCGAAGGGGTGCGCGCGGTGGGGGTGGATGCCGTCGTCAAGCGCGCCGGCGTGAACAAGATGTGCCTTTATCGCCAGTTCGCGTCGAAGGACGAACTGATGCTGGCCTACCTCGATCACATGCAGACGGCGAGTCTGGCGCGTATCGACGAGAGCATTGCGAAACGGGCGGGCGAGCCGCGTGCGCAGATGTTGCAGATCTTCGTCGATCTGTCCGAGCGGGCGAGCAAGCCGGGCTATCGCGGTTGCCCGTTCGTGAACGTGGCGGCCGAATTTCCCGATCCGGAGCATGCGGCGCGCAAGTCAGTCGTGAATTACAAGGCGGAAGTGGTGCAGCGCTTCACGGCACTCGCCACGGCCGCCGGTTTGCAGGAACCGGCGCCGCTGGTCGATGCGCTATCGCTGATTCTCGAAGGCGCCTACGCCGCGAGCCAGACCTTCGGGCCGGGCTCGCCGCCCCTGCGCATCCTGCCGACGGTGGCGCGTCAGATCATCGACGCCGGGATGGCGGGCCAGTTGAACGCAGCCGCCTGAGGTCAGGCCGCGTAGCTTGGTGGCTCGGTAGCTAACGTCCGGACGCAGACGCCCGCCTCAGGCTCGTTGACGCAGTCAGGCGGCGAGCCGCTGAAGGGCCACGCTCGCCGTACCCCTTGCACCGGATGCGGCGTTGAGCGGCCGCTCCGACGTCATGCGAAACGCAGCGACCGCCTGGTCGAGTGCGCGGGCCTGATCTTCCATCGACGCGGCTGCCGCCGCTGCCTGTTCCACGAGTGCGGCGTTCTGCTGCGTGACTTCATCCATTTGCGTGACGGCACGACCGACCTGCTCGATGCCGTGACTTTGCTCGGCAGACGCCGCCGAAATCTCGCCCATGATGTCGGTGACACGCCGCACGGCTTGCACCACGTCGTGCATCGTCTGCCCCGCTTGCGCCACGAGGATCGAGCCGTCCTGCACGCGGCTGTTCGACGACTCGATCAACGCCTTGATCTCCTTGGCCGCCGCGGCACTGCGCTGGGCGAGCGTGCGCACTTCGCCGGCGACGACGGCGAAGCCGCGTCCTTGTTCACCCGCGCGGGCGGCTTCCACGGCGGCGTTGAGCGCGAGAATGTTCGTCTGAAACGCGATACCGTCGATCACGCTGATGATGTCGACCACCTTGCCCGAGCTTTGCGAGATGCCCTCCATCGTGGTCACCACCTGATCGACGACTTGCCCGCCGCGCACGGCAATCGCCGACGCGCTCTCGGCGAGTTGGCTGGCCTGCCGCGCGTTGTCGGCATTCTGGCGGACGGTCGACGTGAGTTGTTCCATCGACGAGGCAGTCTCTTCGAGCGCGGCTGCCTGCTGTTCGGTGCGCGACGACAGGTCGGTATTCCCCTCGGCAATTTCGCGCGCGGCGAGCGTGATGGCGCTCGTGCCGCTGCGAATGCGTCCGATCATCTGCTGGAGGTTGCCCTGCATGCGCTGCATCGCGAAGAGCAGGCTCGCGCTGTCACCCTCACGCAGTCGCACTTGCGTGAGCAGGTCGCCGTCGGCAATGCGCGTGGCGATGTCGGCCGCGTACTCGGGCTCGCCGCCGAGACTTTGCTGGACGTTGCGAATGATGAGCAGCATGACCCCCGACACCGCCAGACCGATCACGGCCAGCATGGCGCCCCAGCGCAGCAGCGCGCCGAAGAAGGCGGCATTGATGTCGTCGACATAGGCGCCGGTTGTCAGATACCAGTCCCATGGCGAGTACGCGCCCACGCGGCTGATTTTCTCGACGGGTTTCTCCGAGCCGGGTTTGGGCCAGTGATAGGTGACGAACGGATCATCGGTACGCGCGGCGGCCACGATGTCCGAAAACATGAGCTTGCCCGACGGATCGCGGAACTGGCTCATGTCCTTGCCCTCGAGCTTCGGATTGACCGAGTTCAGCACGATCACGCGCTGCGAGTTCAAGATACCGAAATAGTTGTCGCCATCGTAGCGAATCGCGCCGATCTGCTCGCGCGCGAGCTTTTGCGCGTCGGCCACGCTGATCTCACCGCGCTCGGCGCGTGCGGCGTAGTGCCTGACCAGACTCAGGCCGGCATCGACCACGTGTGTCAGGCCGGCACGGCGCTCGGCAAGCATGGTGTCGCGCTGTGCCCACGCGCCCCAGAGCGCCATGGCCAGCAGGCTCACCCACATCAACGCCACCGCAGACCACAACTTCGCCTTCAAACTCAACTGCTGTATCACTTCGTCTTCCCCACGGGTTCCGCTTCGGTGTCACTTTCGCGGCGGCCGCGCGTGACGTGTCGCCACGTCCTTGCGATCCGATTGTCGATCGATTGTCAGTGCTCCTGATGAGAACACGGACCAAACGTGTGCTAACGGCAGTCCGGGAAAGGACTTGAGCGGTGCAGGGGAGGAATAGCGCACGCCGCTGAACGCGGCTTATCCGTGGATCACCACCAGCAGGCCGCGTGCCACGGATTTGCCGACATTGCGAATGGCATGGGCGCGGTCGGCAGGGTAGCGCGCGGTCTCGCCCGGTTTGGCGCGACGCGCGAAGTGTTCGACTTCCACGTCGACCTGACCGTCGAACACCGTGAAATGCTCGCGTGTGCCCGGATCGTGCGCTTCGGACACGAGCGCTGCACCCGGTTGCAGCGTCAGTTCGTACCACTCGTATTTACCGGCCAGCTCCATCGGTCCGAGGATCTTCAACTGATAGGCGTGCTCCGCCCCCGCCAGCGTGGGGATTTCATGCTTGCCGATCACGCGCACCGGCTCGGGGTCGCCCGTGGGCGCGCCGAGCAATTGGTCGAGCCGCACGCCCAGCGCATTGGCCAGGCGCCACGCCACGGCGATGGTCGGGTTGGCCTTGTCGCGTTCGATCTGCGAGAGCATCGACTTCGAGACGCCGGAAGCGCGCGAGAGCGTCTCGAGCGTCATGCCGCGCTCTTTGCGCATTTGCTGAATCATGTCGCCGACAGGCGGCGGGGCGATCGGGGGCAGCGCCGAGGCAGCGGGAGTACTTGCCATATGAATTCCGGGATATTAGAATTTTCCAATATATTGAAACTTGTTCAATATAAAGTATAGTTTCCGATAAGATGAATGACTGCATGGTAGCAGAGCACACGCGCCGTGCATGCATGGCTTTCGGCATGACTTTCGATATCAGGCGGCATTCACCGATGCCGCCGGATGCTTCCGGCGGCGCCGTACCACGGTGTCCGCCGACCGCACACAGGAGATGCGCACGATGACCGCACACACCCCGGAAGCCCGCGAGGGCTTCTACCGCCAACTGACCGAACGACTGGAAGACACGCGCCGCCAGGGCCTTTTCAAGCAGGAACGCGTGCTCATGTCGCGGCAGGGGCCGGAGGTCATGTGCGACGACGGGCAGACGCGCATCAACCTGTGCGCCAACAACTATCTGGGACTGTCGGGCAGCGAGGCCCTCGTCAAGGCGGGGCAGAAGGCGCTGGAAGACTTCGGTTTCGGCCTGTCGTCGGTACGCTTCATCTGCGGCACGCAAGGCCCGCACAAGGAGCTGGAAGCCCGCATCGCCGCTTATCTGGGGACGGAAGACGCCATCCTGTACGCTGCCGCGTTCGACGCCAACGGTGGCGTGTTCGAGCCGCTGTTCGACGAGCAGGACGCCATCATCTCCGACGCCCTCAACCACGCCTCGATCATCGACGGCGTGCGTCTTTGCAAGGCGCAGCGTCTGCGCTATGCCCACAACGACATGGAAGACCTCGAGCGCCAGTTGCAAGCGGCGGCCGGGGCACGTCATCGCATCATCGTCACCGACGGGGTGTTCTCGATGGACGGCACCATCGCGCAACTCGACCGTATCGTGGCGCTGGCCGAGCAATACGGCGCGCTCATCATGATCGACGAGTGTCACGCGACCGGCTTCATGGGGCCGACGGGGCGCGGCACGCACGAGCACCACGGTGTGCTGGGCAAGATCGACATCATTACCGGCACGCTGGGCAAGGCGCTGGGTGGCGCGATGGGTGGTTTCACGGCGGGGCGTCGCGAGGTGATCGAGACGCTGCGTCAGCGCTCGCGGCCCTACCTCTTTTCTAACAGCCTTGCGCCGGCCATCGTCGGCACATCGCTCGCGGTCTTCGACGAACTCGAACATTCGTCCGCGCGACGCGAGCAATTGCACGAGAACACGGCGTTCTTTCGCAAGGAAGTCGCGGCGCTGGGCTTCACCATCAAGCCGGGCACCCATCCGATCGTGCCCGTCATGCTCTTCGACGCCACGCTGGCACAGCGATTCGCGCAGCGACTCTATGAACTGGGCGTGATCGCCACCGGCTTCTTCTATCCGGTGGTGCCGCAGGGCCAGGCGCGGGTGCGCGTGCAACTCTCGGCGGCGCACACGCGCGAACACCTGACCCGTGCGCTGGCGGCGTTCGCTCAGGCCGGCAACGAACTCGGCATTCTCAAGCAAGGTTGAACATGGAACGCATCCTCATCATTGGCGCCAACGGGCAGATCGGCAGCGAGCTCGTCGAGGCGCTGGCTGCGCAGTACGGCAACGAGAATGTCGTCGCGACGGACATCGCGCCGGGACCGTCGCGTCACCCGGTGCACTACGAAACGCTCGACGTGCTCGATGCGGCGCGTCTGGCCGCGCTCGTCGAGCGCTTCGGCATCACGCAGATCTTCCATCTGGCGGCGCTGCTCTCGGCCACCGGCGAGACACGCCCGCTCCAGGCCTGGACGCTCAACATGAACGGCCTGCTCAACGTGCTCGAGCTGGCGCGCGAGCGCAAGGGGCTGCGGGTGTTCTGGCCCTCGTCGATTGCCGCGTTCGGCCCGCACACGCCGGCCGTCGAAACGCCGCAACTCGCCATCATGGATCCGACCACGATGTACGGCATCAGCAAGCAGGCGGGCGAGCGGCTGTGCGAGTACTACTTCACGAAGTTCGGGGTGGACGTGCGAAGCCTGCGCTACCCGGGCGTTATCAGCTACAAGACGCCCCCGGGCGGCGGCACGACCGATTACGCCATCGAGATCTTTCAGGCGGCGCGTCGCGGCGAGACGTACACGTGCTTCCTGAAGGAAGACGCGACGCTGCCGATGATCCACATGCCCGATGCCGTGCGTGCCACGCTCGAGCTGATGAATGCCGACGCCTCGCGGCTGCGCGTGCGCTCGTCATACAACGTGGCCGGGGTGAGCTTCGACCCGGCCACGCTGGCCGCAGCGATTGCGCGTCGCGTGCCGGGCTTCACGGTCAAGTACGCGCCCGACTTCCGTCAGGCGATCGCCGAGACGTGGCCGCATACGCTGGACGACACGCATGCTCGCTATGACTGGGGCTGGCAACCGGCCTTCGGTCTGGACGCGATGGTCGACGGCATGCTGGCCAACGTGCCGCTGGACTGGCACGCGCCGGCCTTGGGAAATGCCGCCTGAAGCTCCATGAAGCCGAATGACGTCGCCTGAAGGCGACGGGCTCGCCGCGCCGCTTACTTAGGGTGATGCACCGCGTAGTAGGCGAGGGCGGCGAGAACCGCACAGGTCACGGCGAAGGCGCGACGCCGCCAGCGGTACGCAGGGGTCAAGGTGATGGCCCGCCCGCGGCCCTCTGCTTTGGAATGGTAATAGCTCATATTGCGCCTTCTCGGGTCTGATACACGGTCTTCGCCGCGGAAAAAACCTGCCTGAGCGTCCGTCGATGCGCCCCCCCGGGCGCAGGACAGGCAGGTTCTGCATCGATTATGCGACTGCACAAAAACGTCCGCT
Source organism: Pandoraea sp. ASV26 (assembly GCF_016428915.1). GTDB lineage: Bacteria > Pseudomonadota > Gammaproteobacteria > Burkholderiales > Burkholderiaceae > Pandoraea. The sequence goes on along the minus strand of NZ_JAELTP010000004.1, from coordinate 57,455 downwards.
AATCAGTATCTTTACCGATAGGTGTGGCCTTTTTGATACGGTCACGTCCGGGCGTCGCACGTTTCGATGCCGACGTCAAAAGGGGCTGACATCTGCACTTCTGCGTCTGTCCTCATCGCCGCGGCCTAGCCCTCGGGCCTTGTTCTGCCGGTGTCTCGATGTGCGTGAGTCTTGCATTGCGAAGCTTGCGCAGAATCCACATTTCCCCGCTTGCGCACCGCGTCGTGCGCTGAAACAATGCCGGAAAACGGTGACCACTGATGGTCACTTCCAAGCCGTCGTTGAGATCACGCCTGGGGAGGGTCGTGCCATGACGTCGAACCCGCGCCGCACCATCGCTTGCGGCCAGTGCGGAACCGCCATCACGCGCGCCGCATTCGTCTTCTTTGCCGCCGGATTATGGGCGGCCAATGCCAATGCGCAGGAAGCCATGCTGCGCGCCAACAATCAGGTCTGGCTCGATGCCGGTGCGCAGCAGTTGCACTACTGGGAGACTATCGGACCCGGCAAGAGCGATTCCGAACGCGGCACCACGGCAGCATTTTCGCTCGGGGCATCGACCCAGCGGCAGTTGTTCGGCGTGTCCAACCTGTACTTCAGCGGCTCGGTGCGCGTGGCCCACGGCAACGTCGATTACGGCGGCTATCTCGCAGACTCGTCGGGGCGCGTCGTCCAGCCGAATTACCAGATGAATACGCGCTCGACGGCGACAGACGTCACGCTCAAGGCCGGTAAGGCGTTTCCATTCCACCTCGGCACGTGGAACGCCCAGATGATCCCCTACGTGAGCTATAGCTACCATGACTGGATTCGCGACAGCAGCAGCGATCCGTACGGTTTCTACGAGCGCTATCGTCATCACGTGATCGGGGGCGGCCTCATGGGGCAGCTCGAAGTGACGCCGAAACTGGTGGCGACCGCCGACATTCGCGCGGGCGCCATGGTCGGGGCGTCACTGACGCTCGCGGGGTCGCAGAACACGTTCACCCTCGGCAACAAGCCGGTCGTTGTGGCGGGCTTCGGGCTCGACTACGCGATTGCGCGCAACTTCCACGTGAACGCGACTTACGAGTGGTCTCGCTTCCAGTACGGGCGTTCCGGCGTCACGCAGGTCACGCCGGGCGTGAATGCCTACGAACCGGATTCGAAGACGATCAACCAGACGTGGATGATCGGTGCGGGCTACGCGTTCTGACAAAAGACAACGCCGCGCGGTCGGACGACTCGCGCGGCGTTGATGTTCCGGCCACAACCCGGTGGATGACGCTCAGGTCGCGCCTTCCACGTCCTCGAGACTGAACGTCTCCGTGTGGTCGTTGTACGAGAAGATCTCGGCGTAACGGCCCCAGTTGATGGCGGTCTCGAGCGTTTCCTGCGCGAGATCGTCCGACATCGAATCTTCCAGTTCCTGCTCGAAACGCACGCGCGGCGCACGCTGCCCGCGACGCTCCTGAAGCACCGCACGGATCTTCGCGGCGAGCGGCACGTGACGCAGCAGATGCTCGGCGAACAGCACCTTGCGTTCCTGCGTGCTGGCGTCCACGAAGCGCTTGCCCGCCGTGGTCAGCAGAATGTCGCCTTCCTTGAGTTCCGCGAAGCCCAGCTGGTCGAGAATTTCGGCCACGGGGAAGAGGTCGTCGACCTCGAGCAGCAGCGTCTGCGCAATTTCCGGCAAGTCGGCGCGGCCGTTGTACGGCTGGCCGGCGAGCGCTTCGAGCAGACCGGCCATCAGGTTGGTCGACACTTCGTGCAGCGGGCTCGACAACTCCAGCGGCATCTTCTGCGTGGTGTGCGCGTTGCGGCGCGACGTCATCAGCGCATAGATGTCGTCGACCATCTTGCGGAAGGCCGGATCGAGACGATTGCGACGGTGCGGGAACGGCACCTTGATCTCGGCGACCACGCGGCCCGGATTCGACGACAGCACCAGAATCCGGTCGCACATGAACACGGCTTCTTCAATGTTGTGCGTGACGATCAGGATCGACTTGATCGGCAACTGACGCTGGCTCCACAGGTCGAGCAGGTCGGTACGCAGCGTCTCGGCGGTGAGGACGTCGAGCGCGGAGAACGGCTCGTCCATGAGCAGCAGCGTGGGGTTGACCACGAGCGCGCGAGCGAAGCCCACACGCTGGCGCATGCCCCCCGAGAGTTCGCGCGGATAGGCGTTCTCGAAGCCGTCAAGACCGATCAGGTCGATGGCCGCGAGCGCGCGCTTGCGGCGCTCCTTCGGCTCGACGCCGAGGGCCTCGAGTCCGGCTTCCACGTTCTGCATCACGGTCAGCCACGGGAACAGGGCGAAGGTCTGGAACACCATCGCCACGCCCTCGGGCGGGCCTTCGAGCGGTTGACCGAGGTAGCGGATGTCGCCGGAGCTGGGCTGAATCAGACCGGCGATGATGCGCAGCAGCGTCGACTTGCCCGAGCCTGAGCGGCCGAGCATGCCGACGATTTCGCCTTCGTGCAGTTGCAGATTCACGCCGTCGAGCACCTGGCGCTCGTCGCCGCCTTTGCGGAAGCCGCGGCTGACGTTGGCGAGCGAGAAGATTTCTTTTCCGGCAATGGGTTGGTGGGTATCGTTCGGCATCACGGTCCCTTCAATTCAGACGAAGCTTGTTTTCAGCAATGGCGTACATGGGGCGCCACAGCAAGCGGTTGAACAGTACGACGAACAACGCCATGACGGCGATGCCCAGCAAAATACGCGGATAGTCGCCGGCGGCCGTCGTTTGGGCGATGTAGGCGCCGAGGCCATGTGCGGCGAGCTTGTCGTCGCCCCACTGCACGTATTCCGAGACGATGGACGCGTTCCACGCACCGCCCGACGCCGTGATCGCGCCCGTCACGTAATAGGGGAAGATGCCCGGCAGCATGATCTGGCGCCACCACTGCCAGCCGCGAATGCGGAAGTTGGTGGCCGCTTCCTTGAAGTCGTTCGGGAAGGTGGTCGCGCCGGCAATCACGTTGAACAGGATGTACCACTGCGTGCCCAGCACGATCAGCGGCGAGAGCCAGATGTCCGGATTGGCGTGGAAATGGACGATGGCCACCACGAAGATCGGGAACAGCAGGTTGGCCGGGAACGCGGCGAGGAACTGCGCCAGCGGCTGAATGCGCTCGGCAAGCTTCGGACGCAGCCCGATCAGCACGCCCAGCGGCACCCACACCACAGAGGCAATGGCGATGAGCAAGACCACGCGCAGCAGCGTGATGAGGCCGAGGCCGAACACGTGCAGGATTTCGGACAGGCCGACTTCGGCCAGCACGAAGGCGCAGATCTTCCACGCGGCGACGAGCCCCATCGCCACCAGCAACGCAGCCCACAGCCAGTCGATCACGCGCGAGAGCGGGGTTCTCGATTCGGAATGGATCGCGGCGGGCAGCGAGAACGGCATGCGCATGCGCGCAACCGTGCGCAGCAGCTTGCCGAACGGGCGCAGCAGGTACTGAATGGCGCGGGTTCGCTGAATGAGGTTGAGCACCCACGACTCGGGCGCGGCCTGGGCGACCGTGTCTTCCAGGCGGAATTTGTCGGACCACGCGACCATCGGCCGGAACAGGAACTGGTCGTAAATGACGATGACGACGACCATCGCCAGAATCACCCAGCCCACCGCGTGCAGATCGCGCTGCACGATGGCTGTGGCGAGGTACGAGCCGATGCCCGGCAGGGTGACGGTCTTGTCACCCACGGTGATCGCCTCGGACGCCACCACGAAGAACCAGCCGCCCGACATGCTCATCATCATGTTCCAGATGAGGCCGGGCATCGAGTAGGGCACGTCGAGCTTCCAGAAGCGCTGCCATGGCGAGAGGCGCAGATTCACCGCTACCTCGGCCAGATCGCGCGGCTGGGTGCGCATCGACTGATAGAACGAGAACGTCATGTTCCACGCCTGGCTCGTGAAGATCGCGAAGATGGCGGCGCACTCGGCGCCCAGCACGCGTCCCGGGAACAGGGCGAGGAAGAAGGTGACGGTAAACGAGATGTAACCCAGCACCGGCACCGACTGGAGAATGTCGAGCATCGGTACGAGCAGCTTCTCTGCGCGGCGGCTCTTGGCGGCGAGCGTGCCGTAGATGAGCGTGAAGAGAAGCGAAGCCACCATCGCCGCGAGCATGCGCAGCGTGGTACGCAGCGCATATTCAGGCAGGTTGGCCGGGTCGAGCGAGATGATTTCGGTCTGCAGGTCGGCTAGCGGGGCCCAGGTCTGGCGAATGCCCGACGAGCTCACCATCAGAAAACCGATGATGAGCGGGAAGGCAATGAAATCCCAGCGATTGGGCAGCAGGCGTCGCGCAGTGGCGGGGATGAACGGACGAGCTACGCGCGTCATCAAGACCTCGTGTGGATGAGGGTTCGGACGGGACAACAGGACTCTGCGTCGGCATGCGGCACGGCAGCGACGGTGCGCGTGTGCATGGACGGCAGCGGATGCTACCAGATTGATCCGTAAAAAGATGTTAAAGCGCGTGCCATGGACTGGCAAATCCGTGCTTCGATGAACGACTGTGGTTTTTCTGCTGCATTGCGGTAAAAGTACGTTTTGACAGATGATACGCGAACCCGCTGAAGCGGCTGCCGGGGGCTGGGGCTGTGGGCGGCTGAGGGCACCCGGCAGGCAATTCGGCAGGCAATTCGGCGGCGCGATGAGTCCGAAAATGAGGCTGTGAAGATGTGAACTTTATTCGCGTTGCGCAGACCAATCCCCGCGGCTTGCTTCGCGCCGTGCGGTCGTGTAGTGTGCACCGCTTGATCGGGCCACGGCGCCTGTCGCCGGGGCAGCAAGATGTCTTGGTTTTCGTGTCGCTTGCCTGCCCGCCCTCCTCCAATTCCCAGATAAGCAAGGATGCGCCGCATGACGACGCCATTAGATGCGCGTTGCGAGCGTGCACGACAACTGAGTGCCGCCGGCCGGCTCGACGAGGCGATCGCCGAGTTGCGCCAAGTACTGAAGCAATCCCCCGAATTTCTGCCTGCGCTTGAAGGGCTCGCTTATGTCTCGCTGCGCACGGGCGCGTTCGAGTCGGCGGCCGACGCCTTCGACCGTCTGATCCCGCTCGTGCCACAACCGGGTGCGCAGGCGACCTTCGACGCCGCGATGGCCAGCCTTCAGGCCGGCCGTCAGATGCGTGCCGAAGCGTTGTTCGAAGCGACGGTGCAGCAGTCGCCGGACGTCATCGGCACGATGCACACCATTGGCATGACGTGGGCGCAGGCGGGCGACAACGCCCGCGCGCTCGTCTGGTTCGAGCGCACTGCGGCCAAGGCCCCGGCGCTGTGGCAGGCCCATTTCAACCGTGGGCGTGCCCTGGGTGCCTTGGGTCGCTACGACGAAGAGATCGACGCTTACCGTCTCGCCAACGCCATTGCCCCGCAGCAGCCCGATCCGCTGGTGAATCTGGGGGTGGCGCTGCGCGAGCGGCATGCGTTTACCGACGCGTTGCAGTGCTTTCGCGAGGCCGTGAAACTCGCCCCCGACCATGCGGGCGCGCGTACCAACCGGGCGCAGACCAATCTGCTGCTGGGTGACTTCGAGCACGGTTGGCATGACTACGAATGGCGCTGGCAGGACGGCGGCCAGAAGCGTCGTTTCAGCGATCGGCTGTGGGACGGCCGTGCGCCGCTCGCGGGCAAGACGGTGTTCGTCTATAGCGAACAGGGCTTCGGCGACACGCTGCAATTCGTGCGGTTCGTGCCGCGTCTGGTCGAGATGGGGGCTAACGTCGTGCTGTCGGTGCAGGCGCCGCTCGTCACGCTGCTTGGCGGCTTCGCGCGCGGCGTGACGGTGCTTGGCGAACACATGCCGGTGCCGTCGTTCGACTGGCAGATGCCGCTGCTCAGCCTGCCGCATCTCCTGAAAGTGGGGGGCAACGTGGCCGTCCATTCGCCGTATCTGCGCGCGAGCGCCGGGCGCGAGATGATCTGGCGCTCGATGCTCGGCGCCAAGCCGGAAGGGACGTTGCGGGTGGGGTTTGTGTGGCGTACGCGCCCGTTTCCGCCGCATCGCGACGTGGCGCTGGCGCATTGGGCGCCGGTCTTCGGCACTAACGTGCAGTTCTATTCGTTGCAGGTCGACGCGACCGACGAAGAGCGTGCGGAACTCGCCCGGTATCCCAACGTGCGTGATATCGGCGGGAAGCTCAGCGACTTTGCCGAGACGGCGGCGGTGATTGCACAGCTGGATCTCGTGATCTCGGCCGACACGGCGGTGCTTCACGTGGCCGGTGCGCTGGGCAAGCCGGTTTGGGGGCTGGTCGGCTTCACGCCCGACTGGCGCTGGCAGTTGACGCGCCGCGACAGCGACTGGTATCCGTCGCTCACGCTCTTGCGTCAGTCGCAACGTGGCGATTGGGATGGGGTGATGGCAGAGGTCGCGGCCAATCTTGCCGCTGCGGCACGGGGCGAGTCGGCGGCCGCCGCGACGGCGCAGTAAATTGGGGGCGGGGTCTTCAGGTTAAAAGGAAGCTTACGGAAGCCTTAAGATGCCACCTTAGGCGGTAATGCCGTTCAGTTAAGCGATTTTTTGAGGAACTGAACGGTATATTTCGAGGGTCTTGCTTTAACGGCTCGGGAACAAGCTCTCCCGGGCCGTTTTTGCATGGTGCATTCGAGCAGTCGCACCGTTGGCAGAGTTTTTCGATATCGGTGGCTCGCCATTGAGCCCGGTCGGTCAGCAAGGTGAGTGACACGCGCTCATGCCCCTGCGCATCGGCACCGGTTACGCATTGCGCCAGCGATGTTTTATTCAGTTTGTGCGCAGAAGTGCTCGCGCGGCTCTGGGGCTATCGGCAGCGCGCAGGTTGGCGCGGTCGATGGCCCAAAGCGAAGATTCTTTGAGTGAGTCATGCCGGGATTGTTGCTCGACCCACGTATTGGCGCTGCTAAGGAAGAGACGCTGCGTCGGAGCTTGGCCGCACCGCTGGTGTGCTTGTGTGACAGCGCTCTTGCTAAAGCAGGACGTTTCGCAGCATGGCAGACCCTGGCCCAAGTCACCCACGGCCTCATCGGTTGAGGTCGCGCGGTAAAAGGCAAGGGCGATGACGAGCGTCGACTGGATTCGACATTCCAGCGAGACAGGTGAGACGTTCTCCAAGCATCAGCCCTCAGATATAACAATGCCGTTCAGCGGCGTAACTGAACGGCATGACTCCTTAGGGGGTCTTTTTTATGTGTCCGACACGGAGATACTGAGGCACGCCCGACGGCCTGCGACGCCGGGGCCGTGGGGCGTTCAACGCCGCGAGAGCGTCGTCAGGAAGACGTCGGCGGGGCTCGCGTCGGCTCGCAGTTCACAGGCGTCACCGCCTTCGATGCGCAGTGCATGCCCGGCGGGAATGCTCACGACCTGGCCGTCACGGAAAGTCGCCTGCACTTGCCCTTGCGCACAGTAGAGGAACGCCACGGCGTCGGCCGCCGTGGGCAGCGTCCACGTCAGGGCTTCCCCCTCGAGACGATGCTGAGCCAGCGTGTGTTGCCATTCGCCGCGACGCGTCATGACGTTGAAGTCGTCGATGGGCACACCGGCCGTCTCCAGCACCGGCGTGCTGCTCACGTTCAACTCACCGCCGAAGACGTAGGGCGGCGTGCGCGTCGTCAGCGTGACGTCCGCACGACCCTCGACGTTGAGCGTGAGCGTGCCGCCCCGCACAATCGCCAGCGAACGGTCGATGCCCGCGAATACGGAGAACGGCCCCGGCGTTGCGATCGTGGCGGTGCTGATGCGCCAGTCGAAGCCGTCTTCACCGGCGCGGCGCGCCACGGCCAGTTCCGTCGTCACACCCTGGCCGTTCTTCCACGGCATCTTCAAAAAGTCGGCCGGGCCGAGCGCTTGCAGTTTCATAAGACGTTTTGGCGACGCGATGGCTGCGGGATTGCAGAAGCGATTACTGGCGGACTTCGCCGTGTCCGAACACAACGTACTTCAGACTCGTCAGGCCCTCGAGGCCGACCGGGCCGCGCGCATGCAGCTTGTCGTTCGAGATGCCGATCTCGGCGCCCAGACCGAACTCGAAGCCGTCGGCGAAACGCGTGCTGGCATTGATCATCACGCTGGCCGAATCGACTTCACGCAGGAATTGCATCGCTGCGGTGTAGTCCTCGGTCACGATGGCGTCGGTGTGATGCGAGCCGTAGCGATTGATGTGTTCGATGGCAGCCGCGAGGCCGTCGACGATCTTGATCGCCAGCACCGGTGCAAGGTATTCCGTCGACCAGTCCTCTTCGGTGGCCGCCACGGCCCCCGTCACACCGGCGTCGCGAAGCGCCGCCAGCGTGCGGTCGCAACCGCGCAACTCGACCTGCTTGCCCTGGAACATGCGGGCAACGGCAGGCAACTGCGCGATGGCCTGCTGATCGACGAGCAGCGTCTCCATCGTGTTGCAGGTGCCATAGCGATGCGTCTTGGCGTTCTCGCAAATCGCGAGCGCCTTCGCCGGATCGGCACGGCCGTCGACATACACGTGGCAGATGCCGTCGAGGTGCTTGATCATCGGCACGCGCGCGTCCTGCATCAGACGCGCGATCAGGCTCTTGCCGCCGCGCGGCACGATCACGTCGACATACTCGGTCATCGTGATCAGTTCGCCGACCGCCGCGCGATCGGGCGTGCTCACGACCTGCACGGCGTCACCGGGCAACCCGGTCTGCGCGAGCGCCTGCGCAATGAGCGCCGCCAGCGCCGTGTTGCTTTCGATGGCTTCGGAGCCGCCGCGCAGAATGGTCGCGTTGCCCGACTTCAGGCAAAGCGCAGCGGCGTCGATGGTCACGTTAGGGCGCGACTCGTAAATGATGCCGATGACACCCAGCGGCACGCGCATCTGGCCGACCTGAATGCCGCTCGGCTGCACTCGCACGTTACTGATCTCGCCGATGGGGTCGGACAGTCCGGCAATCTGGCGCAGCCCTTCGATCATCGTACGCAGCGCCTTGTCGGACAACGTGAGGCGATCGATGAACGCAGCGTCCTGACCATTGGCACGGGCCCGCTCCAGATCGCGGCGGTTCACTTCCTGCAACTTCGCACCCTCGCGTTCGATGGCATCGGCAATCGCGAGCAACGCGCGGTTCTTGGCAGCAGTGTCGGCACGCGCCATGGCGCGCGAGGCCTCACGGGCACGCTGGCCCAGCGATTGCATGTAGGCTTTGATATCCATATCGTCGGTTCGGCAGTATTTTTGGGGGCGACCCGGTCGCCCTGGGCATTCTGTTGGCTGCCATTACGGGCAGCCGGCGTCAGCAGGCATTGGGGCGCGGTCTACGCGTGCACCGGACGCGGTGCGCGAGCGGAGCGCGCCATCGGCGGTCGCTCCCCGGCAAGCAGCAGACCGAGCTGTAACATGCCGTCCCACGGGTCGCCGGGCAAGCCGTCGGCGCGCAAGCCCTTGACCTGCCGGTCCAGACGCGCAGCCAACTGCAACGCCTGCGCAAGCATGGCCGGCGTGGCGCGATTCGCCGCCTGTTCCATCAAACGTTCACGCGGTCCCCAGACCCGGTACTCGCGCAGCAGCATGGCGAGCGGCTTGCCTGCGGCCATCCCGCGCGTGATCTTGGCGAGCGTGCGAACTTCTTCGGTCAACGCCCACAGCACCAGCGGCGCCGCTTCGCCTTCGCCGCGCAGACCGTCGAGCATGCGAACCAGGCGGGCCACATCGCCCGCCAGCACCGCTTCGCTGAGCTTGAAGACGTCGTAACGCGCGACATTGAGCACGGCGTCCTGTACCTGCTCGAACGCGAGCGCGCCCGACGGGTACAGCAGGCCGAGCTTCTGAATTTCCTGATGCGCCGCGAGCAAATTGCCCTCGACGCGCTCGGCGATGAACTGCAATACGCGGCGCCCCGGCTCACCGGCTTCGACGCGCTGTCCCTGTGCGGCGAGACGCTGGGCAATCCAGTCTGGCAGACGGCTGCGGTCCACCGGATCGATCTTGATCGTGACGCCCGCACGATCGAGTGACGTGAACCAGTCGGACTTGGTCGCGGTCGCATCGAGCCGGGGCAGCGTGATGATCGTCAGTACGTCGCTGGTGGCGGCATCGGCATGCGCCTTGAGCGCAGCGCCCCCATCCTTGCCGGGCTTGCCGCCGGGGATGCGCAGTTCGATGAGTTTGCGGTCGCCGAACAGTGACATCGACTGGCCGGCGTTCGCGAGTGCGCCCCAATCGAAGCTGCGCTCGACGCTGAGCACATCGCGCTCGGTGAAGCCGCCTGCGCGCGCCGCCGCCCGCACGCGATCCACCGTCTCCTGCACGAGCAGGCTCTCATCGCCATATATCGTATAGATCGGCGAGAGGGTCTTGGCGAGATGCGCGTCGAGCGCGTCGGGACGCAGTTGCATGGTGTCAGGCGTTACTCTTCCGACTTCTTCGTCGGCAGAGACTTCACAGCCTCCATCCGGCGGATGATCTGGTCAACGGCGTCTTTCTGCATGTCGCGGTTGAGCAGCGCAGCTTCCGCGTCACGCGCCGTCGTTTCGCTATCGCTGTAGGGCAAATTGCGCGTCAGGCGAATCGTGCTCAACGGAATGAGCGGTGTGCCGTCCGGCGTCACGAGCTGGAAGGTGAACGAGCTACGCATTTCGTACTCACGCGCCTGACCATTGGCATCGAGACTGACGGCCGCGCGTGACTGCGTGGTGTTCACGATTTCCAGCCGGGCGTCGGCGTCCTTGGGTTCGGTCACCACGACCGTCCCCTTGCTGCCATAGCGGATGTAGCGCGAGATGTCGGTCGCCATCTGACCGCCGCCCGAAATGTACAGACGGTGGAACGCGTACTCGCTCGAGCCCCGCAACTGGAAGCCGCACGCCGACAGCGCCAGCGCACAGCCCAGCAGGGCGATCCAGCCGAAAATCCTGCGCGTCACACCGACGCCTCGTTGCCCGGATGTCATTTGCACCTGATGTGCCCTCTTGTCACCAAACGTCATCAAATCGTCGACCGGCAGCCCGCGATCGCTGCCTCAGACCACTACGTTCACGAGACGGCCCGGCACGACGATGATCTTCTTCACCGGCCGGCCTTCGCCGAACTTGGCGGTCATTTCGTGTGCGAGTGCGGCTTGTTCGATGACCTCGCGCGAGGCGTCCTTGGCCACGCGCACGGCACCGCGCACCTTACCGGCCACCTGCAACACGAGTTCGATTTCGTCTTGCACCAGTGCGGCTTCGTCGACTTCCGGCCATGACGCGTCGAGCAGATCGCCGTGCTGGGCGGCGTAGCCCAGTTCGACCCACAAGCCGTGCGTGATGTGCGGCACGACCGGGTACAGCACGCGCAGCAAAATGCCGTAGCACTCGCGCACTGCACCGGCACCCGCCGCGCCCTTGTCGCTCTCGATGGCGTTGAGCATCTTCATCGCCGCCGACACGACCGTGTTGTACTGCACACGCTGGTAATCGTAGTTGGCCTGCTTGAGCACACTATGAATCTCAAGACGCAGCGCCTGCGCCGCCGGATTCGCCGTATCGATGGCCGCGTCCGCCTGACGCAGCAGCGCAGCCTGCGACTGGCCAAAGCCCCACAGACGGCGCAGGAAGCGGCTCGCGCCTTCAACACCGGCGCCCGACCACTCGAGTTGCTGCTCGGGCGGCGCCGCGAACATCACGAACAGACGCGCCGTATCGGCACCGTGCTGGTCGATCAGCGACTGCGGATCCACGCCGTTATTCTTCGACTTCGACATCTTCTCGATGCCACCGACCGTTACCTCGGCCCCATCGGCCTTCGACGTCGCACCGGCCGGACGGCCCTTGTCGTCGAACTGCAACTGCACGTCGAGCGGGTTGAACCACGTCTTCTTGCCCGCGGCGTCTTCGCGATAGAACGTTTCGTTGAGCACCATGCCCTGGGTGAGCAGGTTCTGCGCCGGTTCCTTGAAGCTCACCAGCCCCAGATCGCGCATGACCTTCGTCCAGAAGCGCGAGTACAACAGGTGAAGAATCGCGTGCTCGATGCCACCGATGTACTGATCCATCGGCATCCAGTAATCGGTACGCTCGTCGACCATCTTGTCGGCGTCCGGGCAGGCGTAGCGCGAGAAGTACCACGACGAGTCCACGAAGGTGTCCATCGTGTCGGTCTCGCGGCGCGCCGGCTTGCCACACTTCGGGCAATCGCACTTGAGGAACGCTTCGGACTTGGCCAGCGGGTTGCCGGTGCCGTCCGGTACGAGATCTTCGGGCAACACGACCGGCAGATCCTTCTCGGGGACCGGCACCGCACCGCATGTGTCGCAATGAATGATCGGGATCGGCGTGCCCCAGTAACGCTGGCGCGAAATACCCCAGTCACGCAGACGGAACGTGACCTGCTTGTCGCCCACACCCTTGGTCTTGAGATCTGCGGCGATGGCGTCGACGGCGGCTGCGAAGCCCAGGCCGTCGTACTTGCCGCTGTTGATCAGCGTGCCGTTTTCCTTGTCGCCGTACCAGACCTGCCAGGCATCCGTCGAATACGTCTCGCCCGGCACCGCGACGACCTGCTTGATCGGCAGACCGTACTTGCGTGCGAACGCGAAGTCGCGCTCGTCATGCCCCGGCACGCCCATCACGGCACCTTCGCCGTAACCCATCAGCACGTAATTGCCGATCCACACCTCGACCTTGTCGCCGGTGAGCGGGTGCGTGACGAAAAAGCCCGTCGAGATGCCCTTCTTTTCCATCGTGGCGATGTCGGCTTCGGCCACCCCCCCCTGCTTGCATTCGGCGATGAACGCCTGCAAGTCGGGACGCTCAGCAGCCAGACGCGTCGCGAGCGGATGCTCGGCAGCAATCGCGCAGAAGGTCACGCCCATGATCGTGTCGGCCCGCGTGGTGAACACACGCAGCAGCTTGCTTTCACCGTCCAGCTCATACGGGAAGCCGAAATTCACGCCGAAGCTCTTGCCGATCCAGTTCTGCTGCATCACCTTCACGCGCTCGGGCCAGCCGAGATCGTCCAGGTCGCCGAGCAGTTCGTCGGCGTATTCGGTGATGCGCATGTAGTACATCGGGATTTCGCGCTTTTCAACGAGCGCGCCCGAACGCCAGCCACGGCCGTCGATCACCTGTTCGTTGGCAAGCACGGTCTGATCGATCGGATCCCAGTTCACGGTGCCCGTCTTCAGATACACGATGCCTTTCTCGAGCATCTTCAGGAACAGCCATTGATTCCAGCGGTAGTACTCCGGCTTGCAGGTGGCGACTTCGCGCGACCAATCGATCGCCAGGCCCATGGCCTGCATCTGCTTCCTCATGTAATCGATGTTGTCGTACGTCCACTTGGCCGGCGGCACGCCGTTGGCCATGGCCGCATTCTCCGCCGGCATGCCGAAGGCATCCCAGCCCATCGGCATCAGCACGTTGTAGCCGCGCATACGCATCTGACGGTACATCACGTCGTTGATGGTGTAGTTGCGCACGTGCCCCATATGCAGCTTGCCCGACGGATACGGCAGCATCGAGACGCAATAGAATTTCTGTTTGTCCGCGCGTTCGGTGGTCTTGTAGGCATCGATCGCCTGCCAATGGGACTGGGCAGAGGCTTCGACGTCGGCGGGAACGTATTTTTCTTGCATGATGGGTCGGCGGATAGGATTCGGCTCGGTCGGCCCCCACTGGCATGCGGCAAGGAGTGCGCGGCACGCAGGACTTTCAGGGCAGAACCGGGGAAAACGATGATTATAACGCCGCCGGGAGCGGATTCGGCGCGGCGGCGGCGAGGGGATGCGGCCTTTGAGTAATGCTCAGGGCAACTTTGCGTCACTTTGACGCCGGAACCCGCCGATGCGTCACGCGATCTGCGGTGGAGCCTACCCATTTCGATGGCTTCAGATGCCGGCGGCGCATCACCTTCGATGCGCCCGCCGGCAGCCTGGCCGGGAGGCCAGCGCTGACTCAGCGTAGGCCCAGCACGTCCTGCATGTCGAACAGGCCGGTCTTATGTTGCGCGAGAAAACGTGCGGCGCGCAGCGAACCCTGTGCGTACGACAGACGGCTCGACGACTTGTGCGTGATTTCAATGCGCTCGCCGATGCCGGCAAACAACACCGTGTGATCGCCGACGATATCGCCACCGCGAACGGTGGCGAAACCGATGGTCGACGGATCGCGCTCGCCGGTCACGCCCTCCCGACCGTAGACGGCACATTCCTTCAGATCGCGGCCCAATGCCTCGGCCACGACTTCGCCCATGCGCAATGCCGTGCCCGAGGGGGCATCGACCTTGTGACGGTGGTGCGCTTCGATGATCTCGATGTCGTAGCCCGTGTTAAGGATCTTCGCGGCCACTTCGAGCAGCTTGAACGTGGCGTTCACGCCAACGCTCATGTTCGGGGCGAACACGACCGCCACACGTTCCGCGCCCTTGGCCAGACGCGCCTTGTCCTCTTCCGAGAAACCGGTCGTGCCGACGATCATCTTCACACCGTGCTTTTCAGCAACGGCCAGATGCGCCAGCGTGCCTTCGGGACGCGTGAAGTCGATCAGGTATTCGGCATTGGCGAGCGCGGCATCCAGATCGGCCGTGATTTTCACGCCCGTCTCGCGGCCCAGGAAAGCGCCGGCATCGTGGCCCAGCGCGGGGCTGCCTTCACGGTCAAGCGCACCGACCAATTCGGCGTCATCCGCCGCCAGCACGGTTTCGATCAGCATCCGGCCCATACGGCCGGAGGCACCAGCAATCGCAATTTTCATCATCGTGATTCTTTATGCTTCCAACCGCTTACTTAGGCAACGAGAACAAGCCGCTCGGCGACGGCACAAGCCCCGTGCCGGTGGCCGTGCTGGTGCTACCCGATGCGCTGTTGCTCGCCGCGGGAGCTGCTTGCGAGGTAGCCTGGGGCGATGGCACGGCAGCGTTTGTCGACACAGTCGTCACGTCCGTCGCGGCAGGCGCGGCGGTCGGTGCGATAGCGGCGGCGTCCGGCGAGGGTGCGGCGGCCTCGGCGGCGGCGGCACTCGCCGTCGACGGCGCAGGCGCATCGGTCTTCACGGGCTTGCCCTTCTGACCGTCGATTTCCTGCACCAGTTGGTATTCGGTCGGCAAGTTTTCGCCGCCTTCCCAACGTGACAGCGTATCGCCTGCGAAATACACCTTCAGGTGGCGCTCCTGCACCACCGAGGTGTTGCCGCGCTTGAAGTAGAAGACGTAGTCCCAGCGGTCTGCGTGGAAGATGTCCGTCAGCAAAGGCGTGCCGAGCAGTTGGCGCACCTGATCGCGGGTCATGCCGGCCTTGAGCTGGTCATAGGCCTCTTTCGAGACGAAGTTGCCCTGAACGATGTTGATTCGATACGGCGTGACCACGCCGATCACTTTGTCGGTCACGCTGTCATACGTCGAGCAGCCGGCCAGGGCCAGGAATGCCGCCGCTGCACAGACGGAGAACGGAAGGGAGAGATAACGACGCAAATCTGACTCGCTTTCAAAAAAATCGAACTTGACTCCGGCACGCCGGGCGCGCCGCCACATCGCCCCCGTTGACGGCACTGACCGTCCCGTTTGCCCGGTTTGCGCCCGGACAAGGCAAAAAGGCATTATTATTGGGGCTGTATTGTACTCTAGGGACGTAGAGCGATGCCGAATCCCGCCGATCTGAAAAATATCGGACTGAAAGCCACGCTTCCGCGCCTCAAAATTCTGGAGATTTTCCAGAACAGCGAGGTGCGCCATTTGACCGCTGAAGACGTTTACCGTCACCTGCTCAATGAAGAGCTCGATATCGGCTTGGCCACGGTCTACCGTGTGCTGACCCAATTCGAGCAAGCGGGGCTATTGTCGCGCAGCAACTTTGAATCCGGCAAGGCCGTTTTCGAACTCAACGCAGGGAACCACCACGACCACCTGGTGTGCCTGGACTGTGGCCGTGTCGAAGAGTTCTGCGACACCGAGATCGAGAGCCGTCAGAAAATGATTGCCGAGAAACACGGATTCAAGCTGCAGGAGCACTCTCTCGCCATGTACGGGAATTGCACGAAAGACCCGTGCCCGCACCGGCAAAAAAATTAAAAAGAGTTGTGAAAGGATGCCTCCCGATGGAGGGATTCTGGGATTTTTCCTGCCACATCGCTCCTTATAGAACCAAGCATTGCCGCACGTCTCCTATCACTATCCCCGTCTAGGACGGTGAGACGTAGATTGCGCGTGCGCAATGATGCATAGACGCCCCAACACCTCAAATGACGCACGAAGACTTGCCCAAAAACATGGCACAGAGCGACGCAGAAGAAATTTCGCTAGCAGATATTCTCGATTTTGCCCGCGCAAACCTGAAAGTGATTGTTGCCCTTGCAATTTTAGGCGCAATCATCGGCATCGCCAGCACCTTTGCCATTTCCAAGCAGTGGAAAGGAACGGTAACGCTGCAAGTCGGACGTGCGGCGGGTTCACCTATCGCAGGCCCCGACGGCCCTCTGATCGAATCGATTCAGCAAACGGTCGGCCGCGTTCAACTGAGTACCTTCCGTGACAAGGTCGCCGCAGAGGTTCTTCCTCAGTTGCAAGGCGACTTGGAACGCCTGCGCAAGACGGTGGTGTGGAAAGATTTGCAGGCGCGAATGATTCAGGGCACCGCTTACGTCGAAATTACTGCCCGCGGACTCTCTCCGGAGCAGGCCGAGCAAGTGCTGAAATCGGCATCGCAGCGGGTCGAAGCCGAGCACGCGGCAATTCTTGAGCGCGCTCGAATGTTTCCGAAGCAGCAGTTGAGCATCATTGATGCTGCCATCGAATCGAATACGAAAGCACAGGAACAATTGAGCGCGGAGTTGGCGCGCTCGAAGAACACAGATTCGATTATGGCATTGAGCGCATTGCAGAGCAGCCGGTCCGAGCGCGCCACGCTGAATGACAGCCGCTATCGCGTCGCTCAGATGCTTACCCCGGATCAGTCATACAACACCCGCATTGTTAGTGAGATTCAAGTCGATCCCAACCCGGTTTTCCCGCGCAAGTTGTTCTTTGGCATTGGCGGACTGGTCTTGGGCGCTCTCGCTGGCATTATCGTCGGACTCAGCCGAAAAATACGCACAAGCAACGCCTAAACGTCAGGATCCGAGCGCTATCGGATCTCGACCGCGAATGTAAACGTTTCATCGTGGAAAGCCGTGATGGTTTTCAAAGCCGTTGATAATCCGACGCCAATGTGGGTGGGTGTCGGAGGATAAATTGCTTGATCGCAAGGTGCTAGAAGCACTGGGATTCTGTACGCGCTGCCGGGTTGGGGCAATGGAGTGGCCCGCGCAGGACTGCCGAACACTGTCGATGTATCCGATGCCTGCGGGTCGGATCATGATTTGTGAGCAGTGCGACAAGCGCTGCAGGCAGATCCACGAGACGACGGTACAGCGGGCGCGGGATCTGCCCCTGTTCTAGTATCGGGTGGGTGCCGAATGTGCCGCACCGCAGGCTTTGGTTTGAGCACTGTGGCGGGCCAAGGGTCGAGAAGTTGGATTGGCTCGGGCGCTACCAACGAGTCACCGCCCGGTTTGCAAAGGTCCGTGAGGTACTGCTCAAGTCCGCAGGCCCCAGGCTGCGGCAGCGTTCTACGCTCTGGGCTGGCACACCGCCAAGACCATTGACAAGGCGAGTCTGCAAGCCAGTATCCCTGAGCCGGATTGGACGCAGGTGCGATATCTGGCGATGGATGAATTTGCGCCGCTTCAATAAAACCTCGGCCACCCGGGGTGATCCAGTTCGGTGGCACGGGAATATCAAGCAGATACTCCTTCGCGGTGCTCATGCTGACCGGAGGTTTGAAAAACGCCAACATGGGGGCGTCGTTATCGAGTCGCCGGTATAGAGCTCGGTATCCCGATCTTTGTCGATGTCGGCACCGTAGATCTCGGCCATGACGCGACGCCTCATCGACAACCGGGTTGTATCCACCGATCCAACTGAGGACCCAGCGGTCGTTAACCGTGGCGTCAGCGCCGGGACGTTGCAATTCGCGGACGATCTGTTCGCCGACGGTCAGATCTGCGGGCGCAAGAACGCGATGCTGGTGAGCCGGAAGACCTGATCGTCTGCCAGTCGGACGATGCGGACGTCTTGCCTGATAGCGTGCGCGGCGGCGTCGAGACGCTCGGCGACCGTTTTGATCGCGGACTCGGAATGCCCGTACTTCCGGACGATGCCTTGACCATCGGGAGTGCGCCGGAGGAAGATCCCGCCGTTTGCGGCAATCACACCATCGACTGGCCACATGCGGGCCATTTGGTCGCGCCAACCGGCAAGCGCAGCCGTGACCGGAATGAGGTGTATACCGGCCCCCTACAGTTTTTTCAATGCGCAGTGCGTATCGGCTGAGAGTCTGCCCTGATACGTCAGGGTTTCGTCCATGTCGGTGAGTACGAGCCGGACATTCGTGAGTTCATTCTGAACAGCGGCTGACGGGGGATGCGTGAGGTTCACGATCACGGGATGTGAGGATAGCCATTACGCAATCAATGGCGAGAGGTCGTTGGGCGTGGGAGGCCCGCAAGTCGAAGCGCGGGCCGGCAGTTCGGTATCGAGAAAGTCAAGCACTTCGGACGGCTCAAATCATCGTGTTTCCGATCAATTGGAGCGCACTCCGATATTTGAGGGCTAATGTAGGATTTAGACCCGTCAATAGGGGGCTTCCGGTTTCTTCGTGCTAACCCACGGATCTAATTCGCCGTGGAAGAAATATAAGGGAAAAAGGTTGCGGTAAAGAGAGCTGATGGCTCAGCTATAATGGCGCGATTTGCATGGGGCGAGGGGTTGAATTTGCACGAGATATTCGCGCAGCGCACGGGCAGCGTGCGGTCGCTCGGAACCGCGCTCCTGACATGCCTTGCCGCAGCGGTTGCCATCTTTATGCTAGCAACCGTGCTGCACTTCAGTCGCTTCGGTCTCGATTTTACCGACGAAAGTTTCTATTTGGCAGCGATTGCGCACCCATCTGCGTATGCGTTCAATATTCCGGTTTCGCTATTCGGCTTCGTCTACCATCCGCTCTTTACCGTTCTTGATGGAGACATCGGTGCGTTGCGACAGGCGAATATCCTCATCACATTTGGTCTTGCCTGGTGCCTGAGCTTTGCCGTCTTGCGCCACGCTCAAGTGCGAGGCGTGGTTTCTGCCGCGCAGTGCTGGATGATGG
This sequence comes from Pandoraea sp. ASV26, assembly GCF_016428915.1. Taxonomy (GTDB): domain Bacteria; phylum Pseudomonadota; class Gammaproteobacteria; order Burkholderiales; family Burkholderiaceae; genus Pandoraea. The sequence continues at coordinate 38,356 of NZ_JAELTP010000004.1, read as the reverse complement.
CTCTGGCGCTCGCACCGCTCTCCTTGGTCAGTCTGACGGCCTGGCTCGTGACACCCAACTACAACACACTGACGTTCCAGGGACTGATGTTGGCCGTCATGGGGCTGCTGCTGATGGACGATCGGCATTCCCGCCTGGTATCGGTTGGCATTTTGCTGGTGGCGCTGGGCGGTTGGCTAACGTTTACTGCCAAGCCGACCTCGGCGGCGTTGCTCGCTATATTCTTCCTGCTGTATTCGTCTCTCTCGGGCGGGTGGCATTTGCGACGTATGGCGTTGGCGGGCGCGATCGCGCTACTGCTGCTGATAGCGATATCGGTCCTGATTGACGGAACCCCTGGACGCTTCATTGGGCGGCTTCGCGACAGCGCCGAAATGTTGCACGTTCTCGGCAGCGGGCAGGAAATCGGCAAGATTTTTCGTATTGACGGTATCGATTACACCGCGCGAGAGTATCTGACAGCTTTGCTCGCAGGCGTCGCTGTAACGCTCTGCGGAATTGCGCTGACGCTTGCCCGACTTGGGTGGCAGGCACTAGGCGGGGCGGTATGTCTTGCTATGGCCTGTGCGGCGGTTTGGATTGTTGGCAAAGGGCATGCACCTGTGGATCTGCGCAGCGTTGTAATTTTTGGCATATCGGTTGCATGTGTTGCGGGTGCCTGGGTCGTTCGCGGATGGCGATCGACTAGTTCTGTGTTGCGCCGGCGACTTCTGCTTGCCTTCGTGATGTTCACATTGCCGCATGTCGCAGCGTTCGGTACGAATTCCAACTACTGGCGCTCGGGCGCAGCATCGGCGCTCTTCTGGGGACTGGCCGCAGTACTCGCATGTCGAGCCATCGCCCCAGCATTTTCCAGCCGGGTGTTGCTGTTCCCTTTGATATTTATGATGCAGATGTCTGCGGCGGCAGGCATCGACAACGCCATATCGTTCCCTTATCGCCAACCATCGCTCCGAGAAAACGCGGCGTCGTTCGATCTGCCGGGAGGAGGGCGGTTGGTTTTGTCCGATGATTACCGCGCGTATCTCGCTACGGCGGTCACTTTGGCACGCTCGCAAGGGCTTCAGCCCGGGATGCCGATGATTGACCTTACCGGCCGTTCGCCAGGTGTTCTCTACGCAATGCAGGCACATGGGCTCGGTCAGCCTTGGATGGTCGGCGCATATCCTGGTAGTGATAGACTGGCGATGGAAAGTCTTGATACAGAGAAGTGCGGTGACATAGCCCGTGCCTGGCTACTTGATGAGCCCGAAGGTCCGCGCAGCCTTACGACCCGAGCCGTGCTCGCTTACTTTGGCGCCGACCTTGATGCGGACTATGTTCGCGTGGGTACTCTGATGACCCCACCCGGGGCTGGCGGGCATCCGTTAGCCTATCCCCAGTACTTGCTCAAGCCGGCGCGTTTGCCGTCTACCGCGACCGCCGCTTGCGTTGCTTCGCGGGCGCGACATTCAATGCGACCTAAGGAAAAAAATAACGAATGAAAGCAGTGATTCTTGCGGGGGGGCTCGGGACCCGCATCTCAGAAGAGACACACCTTCGCCCGAAACCCATGATCGAGATAGGCGGTAAGCCGATTCTTTGGCACATCATGAAGATCTATTCCCACTACGGAATTAATGACTTCATTATCTGCTGCGGTTATAAGGGGTATTTGATCAAGGAGTACTTTGCGAACTACTTCCTGCACACGTCGGATGTCACGTTCGACATGGCGTCGAATCGTATGGACGTGCATCAGCGACACGCCGAGCCTTGGCGAGTGACGCTTATCGATACCGGCGAAGACACGATGACGGGTGGACGCCTCAAACGGGCCGCTCCTTATCTGGCAGGGGAAGAGGCATTCTGCTTCACGTATGGTGACGGGGTAAGCGACGTCAACATCTCCTCGCTTATCGCATTTCACAAGTCGCAAAATACGCTCGCAACACTCACTGCGACCTATCCGCCTGGTCGCTTCGGAGCGCTTGATATTCAGCCGGATCACCGCGTCACGACCTTCAAGGAAAAGCCCAAGGGCGATGGCGGCATGATCAATGGCGGGTTTTTTGTGCTGTCTCCGAAAGTGATAGACCTGTTAGTTGACGACTCAACGATATGGGAGCGCGAGCCCCTGGAAACCCTCGCATCGGAAGGCCAACTGTCGGCGTTTCAGCACCATGGATTCTGGCAACCGATGGATACCCTGCGTGACAAGACGTTGCTGGAAGAGCAATGGGCGAACGGTCAGGCGCGATGGAAAGTCTGGGACAAATGAATCCGAATTTCTGGAAAGGCAAGCGCGTACTGCTCACAGGTCACACAGGCTTTAAAGGGGCCTGGATGTCGCTTTGGCTGCGCGAACTTGGCGCAGATGTCGTTGGATTGGCGCTTGCGCCGAAGACCACGCCGAGTCTGTTTGACATTGCGGGTGTTGCGCAGGACATTCGCTCGATCGAGGGAGATGTTCGGGACGCGGCGCTCGTCGCGCGAGTTGTGCGGGAGTGTGTGCCCGATATCGTGATTCATATGGCGGCCCAGGCGCTGGTTCGCCACTCATATTCAGATCCAGTCGAGACCTATGCGACCAACGTGATGGGTACTGTCCATCTGTTGGACGCGATTCGTCATACGCCGTCTGTTCGTGTGGTCGTGAACGTGACCAGCGACAAGTGCTACGAGAATCGAGAGTGGGTCTGGGGATACCGCGAGCAGGATCCTATGGGGGGGCATGACCCTTACAGCAATAGTAAGGGATGTGCAGAACTCGTTACGGCGGCGTTCCGAGATTCGTATTTTCCGCCAGATGCTTACGCGAAACATGGCGTGGCACTCGCCTCAGCGCGTGCTGGCAATGTGATCGGTGGCGGCGACTGGGCGCAAGACCGTCTGATCCCGGATATCCTTCGGGCCATCGAGCAGCGCACGCCGGTGCGGATTCGCTCGCCACACGCCGTCCGCCCTTGGCAACACGTTCTTGAGCCACTTTCCGGATATCTCCGGCTTGCCGAGCGCTTGTGGGATCACGGACCGGAATATGTGGGGGGCTGGAATTTCGGCCCGAATTCGACAGATGCGCGTCAGGTTGATCACATAGTCGCGCACATGACGCAACTATGGGGTGATGGTGCCGAATGGGCGCTGGATGATGCGCCGATTCTGCACGAGGCGCGTTATTTGAATCTGGATTGCTCGAAGGCGTATCAATTCTTGCAATGGCTTCCTCGTTGGCGCCTTGAAACGGCGCTAGAACGAATCGTTGCCTGGCATCGAGCCTATGTCGAGGGGCAGGACATGCGCGCGCATACGCTTGCCGACATTCGCGCTTACGCAAGTACGCCGGATAGCGGCGATACCCGAAGTCACTGATTGTTTTGGGCTCGCGCGGTATCTGGTATTTTGTCGCCTTCGCGAAAGGTTCCGGTCAGTGGATGTCGCGCGTGACCGAGCCTGCTTCAAGGATTTAGTCTCCTATTCGAAATACGGCCGATCTCGCCGACCGGTAGTTGCCAGTAACAATGTCCAGGGTGGTCAGTTATTGACGGTCATCCTTGTAACAGTGCGCTTCCGAGAGATTCGTCCGAACGGTTGGTGGAAACGCTGATCGACCAAATGCGGCGCAAAGCGACAGTACGTAGCCGAAAAAACAGAAGTAATGCAAATGGAGCCACAGTAATGAGCAATTTCAATCTAGTTATGGTTTCCGCCGGTTTTGAGCACGGTGGTAACGTTACGCATCGTCACCTCGACGGGCATTCCGAACTGCTGGTGTACCCGTTCGAGTCGCAACTGGGAAATCGTAATTTCAACGATTTCCTGGCTTCGGTAGAGCGCGTTCAGTATCGGTATCCTGAGTTTCCGGAAGGTGCGACTGCCATCGAGTTGTACGAACAGATGATCGACGAGGAAATGAAAACTTTCCTGCGTAAAAAGAATGGCTCGAAATTCAAGAACGCCGATCTCGAATTGAACGAGGCTGATCGCGTTGCTGAGTTCCAGAAATTGCTCGGCGACGGTCCGCATTCGCGCCGTGAGGTGATCGAGGCGTTCTTCCGTTCGACGTTCACTGCGTGGAAGAATTACTACACCACGCCGCGCGAAGGCATGCGCCACGTCGGTTACTCGCCCGCCATCGGTATCGACGCCGACCGGCTGGTCCGGGATTTCCCAAATGTGCGCATCATGCACGTCGTGCGCAATCCTTTCTCTGCCTATCGAGACACCAAGCGTCGCCCCTTCCCGCAGCCGCTCAGCAAGTATCTGATTACCTGGAATATCTACCATTCGACGGTGGAAATGTACGCCCGTATGTATCCGGAGAACGTGCGTATTTTCCGTTATGAAGATCTGGTGGGCGACAAGAAGGCGTTCATGACGGACGTTGCCAGCTTCATCGGCGTGAAGTTCGAAGATTCGATGCTTTATCCGAGCTGGAACGGCAAGGAAATCAAGGACGACATCGCGCCGTGGGGCACTGTGCTCAAGAGCACGCCGGAATACAACGAGACCATCATCGATGAACTGAACGACGCCGAGAAGGCGCAAATTGTTCACGGCACCACGGCCCTGGCACGTCATTTCAAGTATGACGAAGTCCCTTACCTCGCCAAGTACTATCGTGCTAAGTAAGTTGAGGCATTTCTCGAGCGCGTCTGATGCAGGACTCGAAGCGAGCAAAGCGGCGGTCGATGTCGGGCCATTGCTGACTCGCCTGAACGCCAACCTTGATACATTGGTGCGAGTGCAGGAAGGCACGCTCGGGATTTGCTTCACTGTACGGGTTGGTGCCCGCCCCTGCTTTCTGAAGTCGTACGCGACGGATGAGGGGCGAGGTGCACTCGAAAAGGAAATCACGTTACTTGGCGCCGCCTATGCAGGGCGGTTGCGCGTTGCCGGGATTGAATGCGGCAATCGGCTATGGATGGTGATGGACGTGCTGGATCGCCCTGGCGCTGCGGCCGGTGTTGAAGACGTGCTCAAGACGATCTCACGCTACGAGGAGCATCTCTCGCCCAGCGTGCACGGCGCTCGTATGAGGCCAGACGACAATATGTCGAGCCTGATGCGCGAGGCAGATATTGCGCTGGAGCGCATGGCGTCACGGAACCTGATTGGCCGTGACGTTGCGCGCCAGGTGGAGACGCATTTGCATCGGCTGGAGCAATCCTTGAAGTCGATGTCGACTGTCGTGTGCCACGGAGACTTAGGTCCAGCCAATCTTATGTGTAACGAAGACGGATGGGTGGCGGTGGATTGGGAGGACGCGTTTCTTGGCGTAGAAGGATACGACTTTCTCTACTGGCTCACGTTCTTCGATAACCGGAGGCATCTGGGCGACCATGTGTTTGGCCTCACACCATGGCCCAGAGAGGTCGATGTCGCGATGCTCACCATGATCGTGTTGCTCAAATGCGATCTCTCCGTACGCGCCGGGCGAGTGGCCGGCAACACACTGACCTTCGATCAGCGATTGGGCGAGATGCTTGCGCTCGACAGATCCGGTGTCTTCAGGGCACACACCGATACCTCCGGAATTAGCAGATAGACTCGAACTCGATGCAAGTATTCAATGAGGATTTGAACGATATTCTGGCGCGCGCAGAAGCTGACCTTCTGGCCTTGAAGCACGCCAGGTTGTTCGTGACCGGCGGTACGGGGTATATCGGTCGTTGGCTACTGGCAACGCTTTGCCGGGCAAATCGCGTGCTTTCGCTCGATTTGCGAATGACAGTGCTAAGCCGGGATCCGGCAAAGTTCAAGGCGACCGATGCAGAGATTGCCAACGACCCGGCGATTGAGTGGCTTCATGGAGACGTCCTCGATTTCCCATACCCGGCGGGCACCTTCACGCATGTGTTGCACGCAGCCACTGACGTCATCGCGGCCAATTCAGCGCTTGATACCTTTGACGTCACGGTGGCAGGGACACGTCGCGTGCTTGACCTGAGCCGTGTCAGCGGGGCGCAGCGCTTGATGCATCTCAGCTCCGGGGCCGTGTATGGGAGAATTCCGCATGACATCGATCGCGTGCCGGAAACCTATTGCGGGGCGTCTGATGTTGGTGAGATCGGTGCCGCCTACGGCATCGGTAAACACGCTGCCGAGTGGCTATGCAATACGTATGCCTCGCAAGGCGGGGCCGATGCGGTTTCGGCCCGGATTTTTGCGCAGCTTGGACCGTTCCTGGCGTTGGACAAGCAGTTCGCCGCGGGAAATTTCATCTTGGACGCGCTGGAGCACCGGCCATTTTTGATCAAGGGCGACGGGACACCGCTGCGCTCCTATATGTATTCCACCGACCTGGTCGTCTGGTTGCTGGCGATTTTTGTGCGCGGACAGTCCGGGCGATCATACAATGTAGGCTCCGATGAGGCGGTTTCTATCCGGGATCTTGCGACGCACGTCGCCAAGGTTGCGGGTAGGGTGTTTCCTGATATCCAGGTCCTCGGTACGCCAATCGCCGGTGCGCCGCCAGAGCGCTATGTGCCTGCAATCAACCGGGCACGTGACGAACTTGGGCTGAACATTGCTGTTTCGCTCGACCAAGGACTTCGCCGGACGATCGACTGGTACCGCTCCCGCTTTTCCCGAGTTTCCTCATGAACGAAGTTGCCCAATTCGCAAAATATATTCGGCTGCGTGCGCTGGAACTCTGTTACAGCAAACGTACTTCGCACATTGGCGGAGCGTTTTCCGTCGCTGACATTCTCGCCGTGCTCTATTCGCAGGTACTGAATGTTTCGCCGCAGCGCTGCGGCGATCCGACGCGAGATCGGTTGTTCTACAGCAAAGGACATGCCTGTACGGCGCTATATGCTGCCCTTGAGTATCGAGGTTTTTTTCCGTCGAGCGAATTGAGCGCGAATTTCACGGCAGACGGGGGATATTTCACCTCGCACGTCAACCATCGCGTGCCGGGCGTGGAATTGTCGACCGGCAGTCTCGGGCATGCGCTCGGCGTTGCTTGCGGGAGTGCTCTGGCGGGGCTGCGTCGCAAGCAGGAATACTCGGTGTTCGCCATCCTAAGCGATGGTGAACTCGATGAGGGTTCGAACTGGGAGGCGATCCTGTTCGCAGGGCACCACCGTCTCGACAATCTTGTCGCAGTTATTGATTACAACAAGATCCAAAGCTTCGGTTCGGTGGCGGAAGTGATGAATCTTGAACCATTGGCGGACAAGTTCCGTGCCTTTAATTGGGTGGTGACCGAAGTGGATGGTCACGATGTCGATGCGTTGGGCGAGGTGCTCGTCGACGCCCGGACGCGACGCGACGGCAAGCCGAAATGCATCATCACCCATACTGTTAAGGGCAAGGGAGTGAGCTTCATGGAAGATCGCCTCCTCTGGCATTATAGGTCTCCCGATGATGAGAACTATCGGGCGGCGCGCAAGGAATTGGGAGCGGCATAGTGCGCAATACCTTCATTAAGACCATTTGTGAACTCGCTCTGGCACATGAAGACATCTTCTTGTTGTGTGGCGATCTCGGGTACTCGGTGCTGGAGCCGTTCGCGACGCAGTTTCCCGATCGTTTCATGAATGCCGGTGTTGCCGAGCAGAACATGACGCAGGTTGCTGCAGGTCTCGCGCGCGAGGGATACAACGTTTTCACGTATTCGATCGGCAATTTCCCGACGCTGCGCTGCATGGAGCAGATTCGATATGATGTTTGCTACCACGACGCAAATGTGAAGGTGGTGGCGGTGGGTGCAGGCTATGCGTATGGTCCGCAAGGCGTGTCGCATCACGCCACCGAAGATATTGCGATGCTGCGGGCCATTCCCAATATGACGGTTTGTGCGCCGGCCGATCCGATCGAGGCACGCGCCGCTGCGCATTTCATGGCGACGCATCGTGGCCCGGGCTACGTCCGGATCAACAAAGCGGGCGAGCCGGCCATCCACGATCCGGCGCTTGACCTGCAGATCTCGCCGGGCAGGATGCTGCCGATACGCTCTGGCGCTGGCAGTGTGGTGCTTACGACCGGGGCGATTCTCGGTAATGTGCTCGCGGAAGTCGAAGCTCGGCAATTGGACTTTGCGGTTTACAGTTGTCCGTTTGTGGGGAACTACGACGAAGCGTTCCTTAAGCAGCTTGCCACCGAATTCGGCAGAGTGATCACCGTCGAGGAGCATCAACTCAATGGTGGATTCGGCAGCTCGATTGTCGAGGCCTTCAGCGACCTGTATGCCCGTGGCAGTCTGGTGCAAATGCCCAAGGTTGAGCGCGTCGGCATTCCCAATCGTTTCATCGGCGAGTCCGGTAGCCAAGACCACTTGCGGCGTGTTTCGGGGTTGTCGCTGGCGCGCTTCGGGGCGTGACGAGAATGTTGGCTCGCGTGCGATCCGCGGCGGGCGCTGCAATTCGTGGCGAGATTCGTCTGGTCAACTACTTCCTGGTGGGCGGGCTCAATACGCTGTTTGGTTACGGCGTGTTTGCCGTCTGCCTGCGGATCGGCTTGCATTACAGTCTGGCCATTGCTGTCTCGACAGTACTGGGAACGCTATTCAACTTCAAAAGTACGGGAACGCTAGTATTTCGGTCAAGCGACAATTCGCGCATCGTGCGCTTTGTTCTTGTCTATGGCGCTGTGTATCTCGTGAATGTGGCGGCGGTGGCGCTGCTGGTTCACATGGGCTTGAACGCCTACCTGAGCGGTCTGGTGCTGATCGTTCCGCTTGCGCTGCTTGCCTACCATCTCAATAGTCGATTCGTATTCAACAGCAAATAGCAATGAGCAAACGTATTAGCATCGTCACGCCACTCTATAACGAGCAGGAGAACGTGGCTGAATTGTGCCAGCGTATTGCGGCCGTCATGCGGGACCTTCCGTACGAATACGAGCATCTGTGCATTGATAATTGCTCGACGGACAATACGGTCGCCATGTTGCGCAAGATTGCGGCGACTGATCCTCATCTGAAGGTCATCGTCAACGCGCGCAATTTCGGCTACATTCGCTCCTCGTATCATGCGCTGCTGCAAGCCAACGGGGATGCGGCGGTTCTGATCGCTTCGGATCTGCAGGATCCGCCCGAAATCATTCGTGAGTTCGTCGCCAAATGGGAGGCCGGCTTCAAGACCGTTATGGCTGTCAAACCAGTGAGCGAGGAATCGTTCCTGATGTTCCGCATCCGCCGGCTTTACTACCGGATCGTGTCGCGCATCTCTGAGGTTCCCCTCGTCCAGAATGCAACAGGCTCGGGGTTGTTCGACCGCGCAGTACTCGACGTGTTGCGCTCCTTGAACGACCCGTATCCTTACTTTCGAGGGCTCGTGTGCGAAATCGGCTTCCCGATCGCTACGGTACCGTTCAAGCAGCCGCGACGACTGCGTGGTGTCACCAGCCAGAGTTTCTATTCGCTGTATGACATGGCGATGCTGGGGATCACGAAGCACTCGAAGGTGCCGCTACGCTTCATGGCAATGACCGGTTTCGTCATCGCGATGTTCAGTTTGCTGGCGGCGTTCGGCTATCTGGTGGCCAAGCTGTTGTTCTGGAATTCGTTCGTTCTTGGGACGGCGCCGATCCTCATCGGCATGTTCTTCTTCGGCGCCGTTCAGATGATGTTTCTTGGCTTGCTTGGCGAATACATCGGGTCAATTCACACGCACGTGCGGAATTTACCGTTGGTCGTCGAAGCGGAGAGAATCAACTTCTGACGCCAATGGCTGGCGTTGGATGAGGGCTTTCCCCGGTAATAGACATCGAAGCAATGTCTCCGCTCGCTGCGGGGATATTGCCTGGTTTTGGCAGGTGCCGAGGCGGCCTTTTCCTCTCTGAGAAGGGAGGGGGAGGCGTAGCGAGTAAGACGTGATCTAGATTTATCCAGATCAGAAGCTTAAACGACAAAAGGTTGGTCGAATCTAACCCGTTGTTTTATTTGGTTTTGCAGGCCAGATAAAGTCTATTAAGACTACCCCACTCGATCCTATGCTTGTCTGGCTGCGCCGTTTGCGGAACAAATAAAAACGGCTCCCATCGCTGGGAGCCGTTCCTAATTTGGTGGCGAATCAGGGACTCGAACCCCGGACCTGCGGATTATGATTCCGTCGCTCTAACCAACTGAGCTAATTCGCCGTAGAAGAAAGATTATAGGTAGGCTCCCATAAGCTGTCAACACCTTTTTGCACGACATCGAAAAATAGGTGCGGCGTCGTTCAGCGCGCCTTCCTGAACAGGCTTCGGAAAAGTCAACGCCGGAACCCGAAGGTCCCGGCGTTGACGATCCATTTCAACCTGTCGGGTAGGTCACCCCATCAGTCGTTGGCGTAGATGTCGACGTCCTTGGTCTCCTTGATGAAGAGCATGCCGATGACGAAGGTCAGCAGGGCGACGACGATCGGGTACCAGAGGCCGGAGTAGATGTCGCCCTTGGCTGCCACGATGGCGAAGGCCGTGGCCGGCAGGAAGCCGCCGAACCAGCCATTACCAATGTGATACGGCAGCGACATCGACGTGTAGCGAATGCGCGTCGGGAACATCTCCACCAGCATTGCGGCAATCGGACCGTACACCATCGTCACGAAGATCACGAGAATGGCCAGCAGGACCACTACCATCGGCTTGTTCATCTGCGTCGGATCAGCCTTCGGCGGATAGCCGTCAGCCTTGAGCGTAGACGACATATCCGTCTCGAAGGCCTTGACCTTGTCCTTCGCGTCCGCCGCCTTGCCGTCCACCGACTGGATCACCTTGTCGCCGATCTTCACCGTCGCCATCGTGCCCGCCGGTGCCGCTTCGTTGTGATAGTTCAGGCCCGCGCGCGACAGGTAGCTCTTCGCGATATCGCACGAACTGGTGAACTTCGACGTGCCCACCGGGTTGAACTGGAACGAGCACTCGTTCGGATCGGCGATGACCGTGATCGGCGAGCGAGCGGTTGCAGCTTCGAGCGCCGGGTTGGCGTAGTGCGTGAGCGCCTTGAAGATCGGGAAGTACAGCAGCGCTGCCAGCAGACAGCCGGCCATGATGATCGGCTTGCGACCGATCTTGTCCGACAGTGCGCCGAAGAACACGAAGAACGGGCTGCCGATCAACAGGCCCAGCGCCACCATGATGTTCGCGGTGTTGCCGTCGACCTTGAGCACCTGTGTCATGAAGAACAGCGAGTAGAACTGGCCCGTGTACCACACGACCGCCTGACCCGCCGTCAGACCGACCAGCGCCAGAATCACGATCTTCAGGTTCTTCCATTCGCCGAACGACTCCTTGAGCGGAGCCTTCGAGCCCTTGCCCTCAGCCTTCATGCGCTGGAACGCCGGCGATTCGCTCAATTGCATACGAATCCACAGCGAGATCAGCAGCAGAACGATCGACAGCACGAACGGAATGCGCCAGCCCCACTCACCGAACGCCTCTTCACCCATCACATTGCGGGTGCCGAGAATCACGAGCAGCGAGAGGAACAGACCCAGCGTGGCAGTCGTCTGAATCCACGACGTGTAGAAGCCGCGACGACCTTGCGGGGCATGCTCGGCCACGTAGGTGGCGGCACCGCCGTATTCGCCGCCGAGCGCCAGACCTTGCAGCAGACGCATGGCGATGAAGATCACCGGTGCGGCAATCCCCCACGACGCATAGCCCGGCAACAAGCCGACGACCAGCGTGGAGAGACCCATCAGCGTGATGGTCACCAGGAACGTGTACTTACGACCGACCATGTCACCGATGCGGCCGAACACAATGGCGCCGAACGGACGCACCGCAAAGCCCGCCGCAAACGACAACAACGTGAAGATGAAAGCCGCCGTCGGGTTGATGCCCGAGAAGAAATGTCGGCTGATGAAAGCGGCCAGCGAACCGGCCAGATAAAAGTCGTACCACTCGAATACCGTGCCCAGCGACGACGCGAAGATGACTTTGCGTTCTTCTTTGGTCATCGGCGCATGCGTAGTGGCTGTCGTTGCAGTAGCCATGCGGTTGTCTCCTGTAATGTAAGCACGCCCCTGGGTCGTGCCCGGGCCGTTGCAACGATTATTGGAGGACAACCTTACCGCCGTCTGACGCCAAACTGACTCGAAGCTTACGCCGCTAGGGACTTACCCTCGATTTTGGCGTGAAATCGACCGTATTTAGCGTGTTTTCGTCACGCATGCGGGTTTTCGATAGGCGCGTCTGCGAGGGGTAATGTCACCCGGATGAGGGTGCCGGTTGCTTCGGGATGCTGCGCGTCGACATGGTCGAGCACACTCACGTCGCCACGATGGATCTGCACGATCTCTCGCACGATGGCAAGACCGAGGCCACTGCCATCGCTGTCGCTTCCGAGAATCCGGTAGAAGCGCTCGAACACACGCGGGCGCTCCGATACCGGAATGCCCGGCCCCGTGTCTTCAACCTCGAGATGAACGAACCCGTCGGACGCCTCATGCCGCAGTCGCACCGTCACCTTGCCGCCCGGTGGCGTGTAACGGATCGCATTGTCGATCAGGTTGTTGAGCAACTCGCGCAGCATCACCGGTTGCCCCGACAGATGCACCGGGAACGGCGGCTCCTCGAAGCCCAGGTCGATTCGTTTGGCGAAGGCGGCCTGGAACCAGTCCTGCATGGCGCTGCGAGCCAGCACGCTGAGATTGACCGGCGTGAAGGCGGCGGCGTCGTTCGCGCTGTTCTCTGCACGGGCCAGTGCCAGCAATTGATTGACGAGGCGCGCGGCCTGCTCGGAACTCACCGCGATCTGCGAAAGCGAGCGGCGCAATTCGTCAGGGGACGTCTGACGCAATGCGAGTTCGGCCTGCATGCGCAACCCCGCCAGCGGTGTCTTGAGCTGGTGCGCGGCATCGGCGATGAAGCGTTGCTGGAGTTTCATGTTCTGCTCGAGCCGTCCGAGCAGATCGTTCAACGAACCCACGAGCGGTGCGATCTCCGGCGGCGCCTGACGCGCCTCGAGCGGCGACAGATCGTCAGGACGCCGCGCGCGGATGTGTTCCTGCAACGCATGCAACGGCGCCAGGCCGCGCGAGAGACCGAACCACACGAGCACGATGGCCAGCGGCAGGATCACGAACTGCGGCAGGATCACGCCCTTGATGATTTCGTTGGCCAACTGGCTGCGCTTGTCGAGCGTCTCGGCGACTTGCACGAGCGCCATGCTGCCCGGCGGTGCCATGCGCGGCAGGTCGACGTAGGTGAACGCCACGCGAATGTCGTTGCCACCGAGGTTCTCGTCGCGAAACTGCACGACACCCGGCTGCGCGCGCTCGTCTTCGTGCGGCAAGGGCAGTTCCGCCGTGCCGGCCACGAGTTCCCCCTTCGCGCCGAGTACCTGAAAGTAGACGTTGTCGGTGGCGTCGGCGCGCAGCAGATCGCGCGCGGGCATCGGTAGCGTCAGCGTGACTTGTCCGCGATCCGAGTGAACCTGCTGGGCGAGCACGTACGTATTGGTCTCGAGCGCCCGGTCGAACGGGCCATTGGCAATCGATTTCGCGACGAGGTACGTCACGGCAATGCTCATCGGCCAGAGCAGCAGCAACGGTGCGAGCATCCAGTCGAGGATCTCGCCGAAGAGCGAACGCGGCGGCGGCTCGGCCTCGCGCTCCAGTGGCGCACCGAAGCCGGGGCGTACGAAAGGATCTGCGTAGGGATCGAACGGATCGGGGGCGTCGGAGGGCGAGGCGTGGGTGTTGGCTTCGCGTCTTGGGGGTGTGCCGTCGGCCGGCGGCGGCGAGGGAGGCGAGGTCGACGCGGGAGGCAACGCAGAGGAGGCGTCCGGGTCCGCAGGGGTAGCGCGATGATGGTGGCGAAAGCTCAGACGCATCGGACGGGAAGGCTGGAGAGGCTGGAACGGCTGGCGCCGCATCGGCGCACCCAGGACACTAGGCCGCGTTGGCAGGCGCGGTGGCCGGCTTCTCAAGACAATACCCCAACCCGCGGATCGTGGCGATGCGTACGCCGCTCGGCTCGATCTTCTTGCGCAGCCGGTGCATGTACACCTCGATGGCGTTGTTGCTCACCTCTTCGCCCCAGCCGCACAGGTGGTCGACGAGTTGCTCCTTGGAGACGAGGCGGCCCGTGCGCAGCAGCAGGACTTCGAGCAATTCGAGCTCGCGGGCGGACAGGTCGAGCATCTGCTCATGAATATAGGCGGTGCGCCCGACCTGATCGAAACTGAGCGGGCCGTGACGGATGACCGTGGAGCCACCGCCCGCGCCCCGCCGGGTCAACGCCCGTACGCGCGCTTCGAGTTCGGCCAGCGCAAACGGCTTGGCCATATAGTCGTCGGCCCCGAGATCGAGACCCTTCACGCGAGCATCGACGCTGTCGGACGCCGTCAGGATCAGTACGGGCAGGTGGGAGTTACGGGCGCGCAGCCGGCGCAGGACTTCGTGACCGGGCAGACGGGGCAGACCGAGGTCGAGAATCAGCAGGTCGAACGTCTGGGCGGAGAGCGCGGAGTCGGCTTCGAGCCCTGTCTTGACGTGATCGACGGCGTAGCCCCCCTGACGCAGCGAGCGGGTCAGGGCGTCAGCCAGAATGCTGTCATCCTCTGCGATGAGAATTCGCATGGGCGTGATAGGCTTGTGTAGGCACCGGCGCCTGACGGCAGCGGTGTGTCTCCTGTGATGTTGCGGCGCGTGGTTCGCGGCTTTTTTTGTCGTTTCGGCGCTTTCGGACAACAGGCACTTGCAAAGAGCACTGGTTTTTTATACAGTACCGGCATTCACGCCTCACTCGAGCCGTCTCGCTCATCATATCAAAGGACGATTCATGGAAGAAAGCAAGAAAGGGTCTGCCAATCTGTCGGCCGAGAAAGGCAAGGCGCTCGCCGCCGCCCTCGCGCAGATCGAGAAGCAATTCGGCAAGGGCTCGATCATGCGTCTGGGCGACAGCGAGGTCGAAGCAGACATCCAGGTCGTCTCGACGGGCTCGCTGGGCCTGGACATCGCGCTTGGCGTCGGTGGCCTGCCGCGCGGTCGTGTGATCGAAATCTACGGTCCGGAATCGTCGGGCAAGACTACGCTGACGCTGCAAGTCGTGGCCGAAATGCAGAAGATCGGCGGCACCTGCGCGTTCATCGATGCAGAGCATGCCCTCGATGTCGGCTACGCCAGCAAGCTGGGCGTCTCGGTGCCGGAGCTGCTGATCTCGCAGCCGGACACGGGCGAACAGGCACTGGAAATCGCGGACGCGCTGGTGCGTTCGGGTTCGATCGACCTCATCGTCATCGACTCGGTCGCGGCACTGGTGCCGAAGGCTGAAATCGAAGGCGAGATGGGCGATTCGCTGCCGGGCCTGCAAGCGCGACTGATGTCGCAGGCGCTGCGCAAGCTGACCGGTACCATCAAGCGTACGAACTGCACGGTGATCTTCATCAACCAGATTCGTATGAAGATCGGTGTGATGTTTGGCAACCCGGAAACGACGACGGGCGGTAACGCGCTGAAGTTCTACGCGTCGGTGCGTCTGGACATTCGCCGTATCGGCTCGATCAAGAAGGGTGACGAGGTCGTCGGCAACGAAACCCGCGTCAAGGTCGTCAAGAACAAGGTGTCGCCGCCGTTCCGCGAAGCCATTTTCGACATCCTTTACGGTCAGGGGATCTCGCGTGAAGGCGAAATCATCGATCTGGGCGTGAACGCCAAGATCGTCGAGAAGGCCGGCGCCTGGTACAGCTACAACGGCGAGAAGATCGGTCAGGGCAAGGACAACGCGCGTGAATTCCTGCGCGAAAATCCGGAAATCGCCCACGAGATCGAAAACAAGGTGCGTGCATCGCTCGGCGTGACGGCGATCAACGAGACCGGCGAGATCGAAGAACAAGACGAGGCCTGATAGGCCCCTCGTTCCGGAACGGCAACGCGAGGCTACACGGCGTCGCGTTGCCGTTTTTTGCTTTCTGAATCCAGTGTTCGCGCTTGCCTGGCTTGCGCCACGATGAGGCTATGATCCATCGCCGTCCTCCCCGAGACCTGAACGCACCGCCACCCCCGCCGGGTGACGAGGCGGTTTCGGTCAAGCGATCACGCAAACCCGTGCTCAGCCTCAAGGGGCGGGCGCTGTCCTATCTGGCGCGTCGCGAATACAGCCGGACGGAACTGCGCCGCAAGCTGCTGCCCTACGCCGATGCCGAGGACCCCGACGCGCTCGATCGCTTGCTCGACAGCCTTGAGCAGGAACGCTGGCTGTCCAATGAGCGCTTTGCAGAAAGCGTGGTGAACCGGCGCGCCTCGCGCATGGGCACGACACGGATCGTCAACGAACTCAAGCAACATCAGGTCGACGCCGAGACGGTCTCTGCGCTCTCGGAGCAGTTGCGCGGTACGGAACTGGCACGCGCCCGCGTCGTATGGCAAAAGAAGTTCGGCGAGGTTGCCACCACCCCCGAAGCGCGCGCCAAGCAGATGCGCTTTCTCGCCTCGCGCGGTTTCTCGAGTACCGTTATCGGCAAAATTGTGCGTGGCGCCGATGAGTTTCCGGACGACATTTGACGCACTTTGCATCGCTGTCCTGATAGATTCGCCGTCATTCATCGGCGATTCGCCACTGACGTGCGCAGGCGGCTAACCCGCATGAATACTGGCGTGACATGACAGTGACTCTCGCGTGACGCGTCATTGCGCAGTTATCGCGATATGGCGCTGCACCATGCGTCTGCCCATCCTCCGATTTTGATAACCCGACCATTGGGTCGGTTAATTGGGCCTTATGCAGCGGGCTTCTGCTGCGCTGCGGCAGAGGGTGCCGTGGCCTATGCTAGAATCAAGACCTTTCTGCGTTCATGCATTGCACACTCTCGCATGCCGCTCTCTGAGCCTGCCTCTCGTACCCTGCGTCACCGCCGCACGATCGCTGTCGAAGCGTATTCGCGCGACGATGGCCTATGGGACATCGAAGCCCGTTTAACCGATCATAAGGATCGGGATTTTGCATTGGCAACAGGACTTCGCAAGGAAGGCACGCCGATTCACGAGCTATGGCTGCGTCTGACGATCGATGAGAATTTCGAGGTGCGTGACGCCGAGGCCGTCTCCGATTGGGTGCCATATCCCGGCATTTGCGATCAGATCGGTCCCGAATACCGTCAGTTGATCGGACTTAACCTGCGACGCGGCTTCCGCCACGCGGTTCGCGAGCGCCTTGGCGGCGCGGCAGGCTGTACGCATCTGACCGAACTTTGCAGTGTCCTGCCGACGGCAGCGATTCAGGCCTTTGCCGGGGTGGTCATTCACACACCCGACACGGCGCTCAAGGCCGCCAACGATGCCGAAAATTCGGCACCTCCTTTCCAACTCGGACATTGTCACGCCTTGCGGTTTGATGGCGAGGCAGTGCGCCGGTTTTACCCGCGCTGGTTCAACGGCCGCGCAAATGATCGAGCGAACGAGCCCACGACGCCCGCCACAACAGAAGCGGTGCGCGATGGTGCCTCGACTCGCAAGCTCGAACCCAAACTTCCAACTCAGCAAGAAGGGAATCACGCATGAAGATTCATGAGTATCAAGGCAAGGAAATCCTCCGGAAATTCGGAGTCGCGGTGCCCCGCGGCATTCCGGCGTATTCCGTGGACGAGGCCGTGAAGGCAGCCGAAGAACTCGGCGGTCCGGTTTGGGTGGTCAAGGCCCAGATTCACGCAGGCGGTCGCGGTAAGGGCGGCGGCGTGAAGGTTGCCAAGTCGATCGAGCAAGTGCGCGAATACGCCGGCCAGATCCTCGGCATGCAACTGGTCACGCACCAGACCGGCCCGGAAGGTCAGAAGGTCAATCGCCTGCTGATCGAAGAAGGCGCCGACATCAAGAACGAACTGTACGTCAGCCTCGTGGTTGACCGCATCTCGCAGAAGATCGTGCTGATGGGTTCGAGCGAAGGCGGCATGGACATCGAAGAAGTCGCCGAAAAGCACCCGGAACTGATCCACAAGGTCATCGTTGAGCCGTCGGTCGGTCTGACCGACGCACAAGCCGACGATCTGGCCAAGAAGATCGGTATCCCCGACGGTTCGATCTCGCAAGCCCGCACGATCCTGCAAGGTCTGTACAAGGCCTTCTGGGAAACCGACGCATCGCTGGCCGAAATCAACCCGCTGAACGTGAGCAGCAACGGCACGGTCACCGCCCTGGACGCCAAGTTCAACTTCGATTCGAACGCCCTGTTCCGTCACCCGGAAATCGTCGCGTACCGCGATCTGGACGAAGAAGATCCGGCTGAAGTCGAAGCCTCGAAGTTCGATCTGGCCTACATCTCGCTCGACGGCAACATCGGCTGTCTGGTGAACGGTGCCGGTCTGGCCATGGCCACGATGGACACCATCAAGCTGTTCGGCGGCGAGCCGGCGAACTTCCTGGACGTGGGCGGTGGCGCCACGACCGAGAAGGTTACCGAAGCGTTCAAGATCATGCTGAAGAACCCGAACCTGACCGCAATTCTGGTCAACATCTTCGGTGGCATCATGCGTTGCGATGTGATCGCCGAAGGCGTGATCGCCGCGTCGAAGGCCGTCTCGCTGAAGGTGCCGCTGGTCGTGCGCATGAAGGGCACGAACGAGGACCTGGGCAAGAAGATGCTCGCCGAATCCGGCCTGCCGATCATTTCTGCGGACAGCATGGAAGAAGCTGCCCAGAAGGTTGTCGCGGCTGCCGCAGGCAAGTAACCAGAACCAGTCGAAGCCGCAGTGGCGCGCCGCCCCGAGGGTGTGTGCGAACGCTGCCCGGCAACCGGATGAAGGAAATCAAGCAATGTCGATTCTGATCAACAAAGATACAAAGGTCATCACCCAGGGTATTACTGGCAAAACCGGCCAGTTCCATACCCGCATGTGCCGCGAATACGCGAACGGCAAGAACGCGTTCGTCGCTGGCGTGAACCCGAAGAAGGCTGGCGAAGACTTCGAGGGCATTCCCATTTTCGGTTCGGTCAAGGACGCCAAGCAACAGACCGGCGCGACCGTGTCGGTGATCTACGTGCCGCCCGCAGGCGCTGCTGCCGCGATCTGGGAAGCCGTGGAAGCCGACCTGGATCTGGCGATCTGTATCACGGAAGGTATCCCCGTTCGTGACATGATCGAAGTGAAGGACCGTATGCGTCGCGAAGGTCGCAAGACCCTGCTGCTCGGCCCGAACTGCCCGGGCGTGATCACGCCGGACGAACTGAAGATCGGCATCATGCCGGGTCACATCCACAAGAAGGGTCGCATCGGCGTGGTGTCGCGCTCGGGCACCCTGACGTACGAAGCCGTGGGTCAACTGACGGCGCTGGGTCTGGGCCAGTCGACCGCTGTCGGTATCGGTGGCGACCCGATCAACGGTCTGAAGCACATCGACGTCATGCAGATGTTCAACGACGATCCGGATACGGACGCCGTGATCATGATCGGTGAAATCGGTGGTCCGGACGAAGCGACCGCCGCCGAGTGGATCAAGAGCAACATGAAGAAGCCGGTCGTGGGCTTCATCGCGGGCGTGACGGCGCCCCCGGGCAAGCGCATGGGCCACGCCGGCGCGCTGATCTCGGGCGGTGCCGATACGGCCGAAGCCAAGCTGGAAATCATGGACGCCTGCGGTATCAAGGTGACCCGTAATCCGTCGGAAATGGGCCGCCTGCTTAAGGCAGCGCTGTAATTCCCGCCGGATGACCGCATGACGGCCGCCGGAACCGGCGGCTGTGCAAGCGCTCAGGGAAAAGGGAGCCCAGAGTATCGGGCTCCCTTTTTTGCTATTGCCGTTCCCAAATCATTCGCTTCATTCGTTCCTGAGGATTTTCCCGCCATGCTTGCGTTTTTTGCCGAGCTGAACTGGGCCGCCGTCCTGCAGATCATCATGATCGACATCCTGCTGGGTGGCGACAATGCCGTGGTGATCGCGCTCGCCTGCCGCAATCTGCCGGCCAAGCAACGTTTGCAGGGGATCATGTGGGGGACCGTCGGCGCCATCGTGCTGCGCGTGATTCTGATCGCGTTCGCCGTCACGCTGCTTGCCGTGCCGTATCTCAAGGCGCTGGGCGGGCTGCTGCTGCTCTGGATCGGTGCCAAATTGCTGGTGCCCGACCATGACGCGCACGACAGCGTGAAGCCGGCCGACAAGCTCTGGACGGCGATCAAGACCATCATCGTTGCCGATCTGGTGATGAGTATCGACAACGTGATCGCCATTGCCGGCGCAGCGGAAAGTGCTGCCGATCATCATCAATTGCCGCTCGTGATCTTCGGTCTGCTCGTGAGCATTCCGCTCATCGTCTGGGGCTCGCAACTGGTGCTCAAAGCGCTCGACCGGTTTGCGTTCATCGTCATCGTCGGCGCCGCGCTGCTTGGGTGGATTGCAGGCGGTCTGATCGTCTCGGACCCGGGCATCGGCCATCTGCTGCATCTGCCGGGGGCCGCCGCCGAATATACGCATTACGTGGCGTCCGGGATCGGTGCCGCGCTGGTCGTCGTGGTGGGGCTGGTGCTCAAGCGCCGCAGCGAAGCACGTCAATTGCGTGCAACCTCTTCGGAATAATCGGGTCCATTTCCGGGGCCGTTGTTTGCGGCCAATCGTGTTTTTTCAGGGGAATGGCTCCCCGATCGGACGAATCGTCCCGCCTTGGGTTAGGACGATTCTCTCCACCCGTACGGCCCCGCCCGATTTTGATCTACGGCAGGGTGCTGGCCGTTGGGGCTGTGGCATACTCCGCCCACTTCCCCCCGATGTCCCTTTTGTTTTCATTGCTTTCGCAGGGAGTTACACAATGCGTCGTTTCGGCCACCGGACCACCGGTAACGCCAAATCCCGGGGTTTCACCCTGATTGAGCTGATGATCGTGCTGGCGATCATCGGCGTGTTGGTCACCGCAGGCGTGCCGTATCTGCAAAATTATCTGGTGCGCGCACGTGTTGTCGAAGGACTGGGGGTTGCGGCCTCGGCCAAGGCGCTCGTGAGCGAGAACGCCATGCATGGTGCGCCGTTCAATAGCGGCTGGCAGGCGCCGAGCGCGACCGACAACGTGAACTCCGTGAGCATCGACTCCGTGAGTGGCAACGTGACGGTTGCCTACACGCAACGCGCGGGCGACGGCGCGCTGGTGCTGGTGCCGACGAGCGCCGGTGCCGACGGCAAGCCCAAAGCGCTGACGGTCGGCAAGGCGCCCGAAGGCCAGATCGTGTGGACGTGTTTCGCGCAGGGCCGTGAAGGGGCGCCCAATGGTGCGACGTTGCCGGCCAAGCTGGCGCCGCAGGAGTGCCGCGGCGCCGTGAACCAAGGGGCCTGAATCCGGTTGACGGCCGGTCGTATGGCGTCTGCATCGTCATACACGGCGACCGGCTGCGACTGCGAATTCATTCACGGCGTTTTGACGCGCGTGAAGCACGAAATGGCTGCCCCCGGGCGGCCATTTTTCGTTATGCTTGCGCATCTTCCAACCGGTGCACTGCACGGCGGCGATCTTGTTTCCTCCTCTGCTTCTCTCGATGATCGGGCTCACGGTAGCCCTGATCTGGGCTCTGCCCTATAACCTCGTCAAGCACACGTATCCGATTTCCACGTTTTATTCGGAAGCCCTGACGTTCTCGCTCTTCGGCGTGCTCGGCGCACTGTCGATGATCGCCGTGTGGCAGCGCGACGGCCGGGCGTTACGCTTGCCTCGTGTGACCTGGATGCCGCTCGCGTTCGTGGCGATCATCCTCGTGCAACGCGCCACCATGCCGACCGAACTGCCGCAACTGATGATGACGGCGTTGCTCTACGGCGTGGCGATGATCGTGGCGGTGAGCGCAGGCTTTTGGGTCGCGCAACTGGGCTGGCGCAATGTCCTCATGCGGTGGAGTGCGGTGGCGCTCACGCTGGGCGGGCTATATGCGGTCGGCGCACAGGTGCTTCAGGCGTTTCATCTGGAAGGCAATGTGCCCTGGCTGGTGGCCAAGTATTCCGTGACGGTCGCACGGCGGTTGTTCGGCAATATGTATCAGCCGAATCACCTGGCAACGTATTTGTCACTTGCCAGCGCGGGGGCGTTTTATCTCTGGTACCAACGTAAGCTGCCCGCGTGGCTCTGGCTGCCCGTATGCGCTGCGCTCGACATCGGTATTTGCCTGACCGGGTCGCGCACACCGTGGCTGCAATTGGCGCTGCTATCGGCGTTCGGCCTGTGGCTCGTGTGGATGGAGCGTGCCGAGCCGACGCGCAATATGCGCCGGTCGACAAGATGGTTCGTACCCGTGGCCATCCTGCCTTTGCTGGCGCTGATGACGATGCTCGTTGGCTGGGCGAACGCGGCGTGGGGATTGCAGCTCGACGGCAGTGCCGTGGCCCGCATGCAGCAGGCCGGTCAGGTGACGGGACGCCTGAACCTGTGGGAGTACGGCCTGGCGATTTTCCGCGAGCATTGGTTGTTGGGCGCCGGGTGGTCGAACTATATCGACGCGCAGTTTGCGTTGGTCGATAAGCTCGGCCCGGTCGAGATGGCCGACAATGCCCATAACGTGCTGCTCGACCTGCTCGCGAAGACCGGCATCATCGGTACGTTGGCGGTGCTGGTGCCGCTGGCGTTCTGGTTCGTGCGCGCCGTGCGCGGTATCAAGGCGCCGCCGATTGCGCTCGCATTCATTTTGCTCGGCATGGTGGCGATGCACGCCATGCTGGAGTACCCGCAGCATTACGCATTCTTCTTGCTGCCTGCACTGTTCCTGCTGGGTTTTTGCGAGACAAAGCAAATCGACAGCGTCTCGCCGACGGCCACCGGCGCCATCAATGGCGTGATTTTGCTGTTTGCCTGCGTGGCGATTCCCTGGCTTTACACCGATTACCAGCGTGTCGAAGTGGCGTATCGTGCCGGCAAGGTCGACGCGTATCGCACCGATCCGGCGCTTTTCTTCGCGCCGTACGGTGACTACGCGGTCACGGGCGCGCTGTTCCTGAGTCGCGATCAGTTGGACGAAAAGCTGGCGGCGCATCGCGAAGCGCTGGCGTTGGGCGCCGGCCCGACGATGATCAAGCGTTATATCGTGTTGCTGGCGATTGCGGGTCGCGATGATGAGGCGCTGGAAGACATTCGCCGTCTGAAGAACTACAACTCGGCGATTTTCGAGGGGCAGTACGCCGCACTGGTGCGCATGCTGCGGGCGCAGGGCGACGATCTGGCGCCCTTCGTCAAGCGGGTCATCGAGGTGTGGGGCCGACCGAAGGGCGACGAGGCGGACGACGATGCGATGGTGCCCGCACAGAAAGCCCGTCAGTTGTCGTGATGAAAGGGGGGCGCTGACGTCGCCCACAAAAGCAAACGCCCGCGTATTCGCGGGCGTTGTGCTTTGTAGCGTCGTCCTTTGCGGCCTTTCCCATGGATGGCATCGATGCCATCCGTGGTTCAGGCTTTGGGGGCGTCGCTCTCCTGATCGGTCTCTTCGCTTCGCGCCCAGAAGAACCGGTCGGGGAAATGGCGTCCCATGCCGGGGCGGAACGCATTCTCCAGCACCTGTTGCAGATATTCCTGTGCCTCGCGCACCGCCTCGGGCACGGCCAGACCGTTGGCCAGCATCGCAGTAACGGCGGCTGCCAGCGTGTCGATAGCACCTGCCACGTTGTGGGGGGGGCGATCCCAGGCGTCTTCGCGGATGACGCCACCGTCTGAGTAGAGCGTGTGCGTGAATTGCGGTGAGTTGTTGTCGCTCACCAGAATGAACTCGCAGCCATTTTCCAGCAGGATGGATACCGCTTCGTCGAGCGAAAGGTTCTCGTTCTCCGTGACGGTCTGCGCGAGCGCAACCGCGCTGGCCGGGCTCACGACAAGCACGCTGGCCTGGGGGACGAGGAGGCTGGCTGTGGCCTCACGCAATTCGTCGGCGGAAAGCAGATGCTCGCCCGCCAGCCCGAAGTCGGGCGCCACCACGAGGGGTGTTTCGTCGTAGTCGGCCACGATTTCGGCGATGGCCGCGACGTTTTCGGCATTGACGGCGCTGCCGACCTTGAAGGCGGCGACAGGCATGTCTTCGAGCAGCATGCGCGCCTGGTCGGCGATCCAGTCCGGATCGATCGGTTGCACTTCATCGCAAGCGCGTGAGTCCTGGGAGGAGTAGCCGGTCAGTACCGACACACCGTAGCCGCCCATGCTCGCGAAGGTGAGCAGGTCGGCCTGAACGCCAGTTGCCGAAGTGGGGTCGGAGAGTCCGAAGGTCAGGAGAATGGGAGGAGATTCAGTGTGCATGGAAGCAGGATAGACGGCGATCTGGTCAGGCCTTGGGTTCGTTGGTACCATCACGCCTTAAATGCCCGTTTCGGAGCGCTGAAAGGCGCCGGGGGCAACACCTGTCGGGACAATGCACCGGCAGGGTTCCCACAACACCGCACGACATCTCTGTCGGCGTGACCCGAAGCGGTTGACAAGCCATTGTAACGGAACGCTCGTCGCTGAAGAAAGAATGGAATACAAGAGCTGGATGTGCCTCATTTGCGGTTGGATTTACGACGAAGAGGCTGGTTTGCCCGACGAGGGCATTGCCCCCGGCACGCGCTGGGATGACGTGCCCATCAACTGGACCTGTCCCGAGTGCGGTGCGCGCAAGGAAGACTTCGAGATGGTGCAGATCTGAGAACCGGCGGCCCGGCCGCCCGTTTTGAAAGATCCGCGCGCGTTTTCCAGGTTTTCCGCGTTTTCCACGTTCTTCGCGTTCTCCGATGCATCTGACCGCCGTTAAGCCGTCAGCCCGGCAACGCGCTCGACGATCCTCCCGGCCATCGGCCGGGCGGGCGACGCGGCGGACTTCCCGCCCGAATTCACGAAGACCGGCCGCACGGCCAGGAGATGGCCCATGGTGACGCCGCAAACGCCTTCCGACATCACCACCCCCGGAACGCCCGCACGCGAGCCGCGTGACACGTCCCCCTTGTGGCGTTTGCCCGAGGTGGCGGACGCGCTGACCGAAGCGTCTGATGCCTGGTCGAACGGCCCGGCGGCGGCGCTCGGGCCGTTACGTCGGGCCAACCGTCTGCTTCAGTCGAGCGGCCACGCCGATTGGGCGCTCCATGGCGAGCGTCTCGTGCAGGCCATTGCCGAGGCGGCGTATGGACAGTCGGGCAGTCAGGACGCGCAACGCAACGCCCTGCGCCGGTTCGAGCGCGACATCTGGCAGGCGGGGGCCACCCCAGCCACCGTCCCGACGTCTGGCGACGCTGACACCGCTGCCGAAAACTGGTCCGGCGCACCGTCGCCGGGCGAGCTTCGGATGGCAGGGTGGGTGATTGCACAACCGCGTCTGCATGGGCTGCCCCCGGGCACGGCGCCGTTGCGTGCGGACGTCGAACGCGTGCTGTTGCGACTGTTGCGTCCCGATGCCGATGCCACCGACACCACAGCGGCGCTCGGGCAACTGGCCGATCTTGCGGCGGATCTCCACCGTGCCGGGGCATCGGCGCCGCTCGATTATTGGCGTTTGGCTGCCGCGTGGCTGCGGTTTGCCCGAGCCCCGCTGAGTCTGGCCGACAAGCGTCAGATCGGCCGCATGAACCTGGCGCTGCGCAAGCAATTGACGCGTTCCGGTGGGCCGCAAGAGGCCCGGGCATCGTCCGCTGCGCCAGCCTCCAGCACGGCGAGCGCCGGCGGCAAGGGCGCCAGCGAGGGCGTGCCCGGCCATGATCTGCTGGACGCCCTCGCCACGTGGCACGCCCAGGCGCCGGATAGTTGGCTGGGCACGCTGCTGGCGGACTTCGGCGTGCTGCGCCGTCCCGGTCATCTGCCCGAGCCGCTTGCCGACGCTATCCAGGCGGCGCAAAAGCAGGGCGCGGGCAGCAGTTCGCGCGACTGGTTGCGCATCGGCCCGCTGGCGGTACGGCATGACGTTTGCCAGACGTTCCTCAGCCTCGCGGATGAGGCGCTTCCGAATTTGAACGATCCGGCGGTGGCGGCGAAGGTTGCGGAATACTCCGCAGCCATCGGACTGGCGCCCGTCGCGCGGCTCGCGGCGGCGGTGGCCGCGACGGGCGAGCGGCTGGCCGTGTCCCCGCCTGCGGAGCCGGGCGGGCCGGCGGCACTGGCGATGACCGTCAAGGCGCTGCGCGGCATGTTGCATCAGTTTGCCGCCGACACGTATCCCGACGCGCGTCCCGATCTGATTGCCGAGATGGCGATGTGGCGTGAGCGCGCGCTGGACGCCAGCGTGTTCGGACAGAGGCTCGTCACCGGGCGCGACGTTCCGTGATAAAGTCGGCGCAAAGGCTGCCTTTGGCGGCCGATCGCCGTATCACGATGCGGAAAAAGTTCGTCCGCTGACCGCCGCAGACAGGTGCTGCGAGCCCGCGCGAGGGTTGATGCCCCTGCTGCGGCGCGCGACACCGGGCGGCAGACCGTCAAACAGGTTCCGATAAACTTTGGCCCTATGCCGAACGACCGTATCAATCTCACGAATCAATTCCTCATCGCCATGCCGGGCATGGCCGATCCGACGTTCTCCGGGACCGTCGTGTATCTGTGCGAGCACAGCGAAAAAGGCGCGATCGGGCTGGTCATCAACCGTCCTACCGACATCGATCTGCAATCGCTCTTCGAACGTCTCGACCTGAAGCTGGAAATCGATCCCCTGGCGCATCAGCCGGTGTTCTTCGGTGGCCCGGTGCAGACCGAGCGCGGCTTTGTGCTGCATGAGGCGACCGGCACGCCGTTCAGCTCGTCGCTGTCGGTGCCGGGGGGGCTCGAGATGACGACATCGAAAGACGTGCTTGAAGCCGTGGCCAACGGGCAGGGGCCGAACCGCTTTCTGTTGACGCTGGGGCACGCGGGCTGGGGCGCGGGGCAACTCGAAGACGAGATCGGCCGCAACGGCTGGCTGACTGTCGCCGCCGACCCGGGCATTGTGTTCGACGTGCCGCCGGCCGAGCGCTTCGATGCGGCGCTGGCGCTGTTGGGCGTGACGTCCTCGATGCTGTCCGCCGACGCAGGTCACGCATGACGGCTGGCAGTGCCACGGTACTCGCCTTCGATTACGGCGAGCGCCGAATCGGTGTGGCGATCGGCAATCTCATGCTGCGCGAGGCCCGCGCACTCACCGTTCTGGCCAATCTCAACCGCGAAGTCCGGTTTGCCGAGACCGGCAAGCTCATTGCCGAATGGGAACCTGAACTCATCGTTGTCGGGCTGCCGTGCCATCCCGACGGCACGCCGCACGCGATGACCCAGCAAGCCAAACGCTTCGGGAATCAACTCAACGGGCGATTCGACGTGCCGGTCGTGTGGGTCGACGAACGCTATTCGTCGGTTGCCGCTGCGGCGGCGCTGGCCGAGGCGGGCGTCAAGGTCTCTCAAAAGACCTCGCTCGACGCCGAAGCCGCACGCATCATCCTCCAGCAGTATTTCGACGAGCATGTGCCTGCCTGACTTCCTGAGCGGCATCACGCCCGACTGTCCTTTGCGCGGGGCCGCACAACGCCTCGTCGGCACGGAGTTCTCCTCGCATGGCTAACGGCATTCTCGGCCGACGCGGTCACCCCCAGCTCAACCGTCACGGTGAACTGAAGCACTTGCTGACGGTGGAAGGGCTGCCGCGCGCGGTGCTCACACACATTCTCGACACCGCCACGCAGTTCGTCAGCGTGAACGATGCCGACGTCAAGAAAGTGCCATTGCTAAGCGGCAAGTCGGTCTTCAATCTCTTCTTCGAGAATTCGACGCGTACGCGTACGACGTTCGAGATTGCCGCCGCGCGCCTGTCGGCCGATGTGCTGAATCTGAATATCAACGCGTCGTCGACGAGCAAGGGCGAGACGTTGCTCGACACCATCGGCAACCTGTCGGCGATGCATGCGGATCTGTTCGTCGTGCGTCATGCGCAGTCGGGCGCGCCGTATCTGATCGCCGAGCATTGTGCGCCGCACGTGCATGTCATCAACGCAGGCGACGGGCGTCATGCGCACCCTACGCAGGGCTTGCTCGACATGTACACGATTCGTCATCACAAGGGCGAATTCCAGAATCTGACGGTGGCGATCGTTGGCGACATTCTGCATTCTCGCGTCGCGCGCTCCGACATTCATGCGCTCACGACGCTGGGCGTGCCGGAAGTGCGCGCCATCGGCCCTCGCACGCTCTTGCCCGAAGGGCTCGAACAACTCGGCGTGCGCGTGTTCCATGACATGGACGAAGGGCTGCGCGATGTGGACGTCATCATCATGTTGCGTCTGCAAAACGAGCGAATGCATGGCGCGTTGCTGCCCTCAGCAGCCGAGTACTTCAAGTATTACGGGCTGACGCCGGCGCGTCTTGCGCTGGCCAGAGCCGATGCCATCGTCATGCATCCTGGCCCGATGAATCGGGGCGTGGAGATCGACTCGGCGGTCGCGGACGGCCCGCAGTCGGTCATTCTCGAACAAGTGTCGTTCGGCATTGCCGTGCGCATGGCGGTGATGAGCATCGTCGCCGCAAACCACGGGTAAGCGCGCCATGAAACTGCATCTGAAGGGCGGTCGCGTCATCGACCCCGCCAGCCGAACCGATCAGGTTCAGGACGTCTTCATCGCCGAAGGAAAAATCGCGGCACTCGGTGCACCCCCCGCCGACTTCACGGCCGAGCGCACGATCGACGCGACGGGGCTGGCGCTCATGCCGGGGCTCGTGGATCTGGCCGCGCGTCGCGTGAGCGCGGCGAGCGAAGCGGCCGCAGCGCTCGCGGGCGGGGTCACACGCGTGGTATGTCCGCCCGACACCGACCCTGTGCTCGATCAACCCGATCTCGTCGAGATGCTGCAATTGCGCGCTCGCGCCGCGCATCAGGTGCAGGTACACCCGTTGGGGGCCCTGACGGCTGGCCTCGCGGGGCGTGAACTCACGGAAATGGCGCAGTTGACGCAAGCGGGCTGCATCGGCCTTTCGCAGGCCAACGCGCCGATGGCGGATAACCGCACGTTGCTGCGCGCGCTGCAATACGCGGGCACGTTCGGTCTGACGGTGTGGTTGCGTGCGCAGGACGCCTCATTGGCCGCGGGCGGCGTGGCTGCCAGCGGGGCCGTCGCATCGCGTCTCGGACTGGCGGGTATTCCGGTGGCCGCCGAGACGATCGCGCTCCACACCATTCTCGAACTCGTTCGTTTCACGGGCACGCGGGTGCATCTGTGCCGTGTGTCGTCCGCCGCAGGGCTGGCGCTCGTGCGTGCGGCAAAGGCGGAAGGGTTGCCGGTGACGTGCGACGTTGCCGCACACCACCTCCATCTGACCGACATGGACATCGGGTATTTTGATGCCCAGTACCGGCTCGATCCGCCGCTGCGCGCTCAACGGGACCGTGAAGCCATCCGCGACGCGGCGCGCGACGGTACGATCGATGCCATCTGCTCTGACCACACGCCGCTTGGCGCCGATGCGCGTCTGGTACCGTTTGCGCAAGCCGCGCCGGGAGCGAGCGGGCTGGAACTGCTCTTGTCGCTGGTCCTGAAGTGGGCCGACGAGTCGCGCGTGCCGTGGGTTGAGGCGTTGGCCCGTGTCACGCACGCGCCGGGACAGCGTCTTGCCGCGGTGGCGCCGGGCGCCGGCCGTCTCGCAACGGGGCAGCCGGCAGACGTGTGCGTGTTCGCACCGTCGGCGCACTGGACCGTGAGCGCGCAGAATTTGCGCAGTGCCGGCCACAACACCCCGTTCCTGGGATACGAATTGCCGGGGCGCGTACGTTTCACGCTGGTCGGTGGCCACGTGGCGCACGAAGCCCTCGCCGTTTAGGAAGCGATCGCCGTGCTGTTACTCAAAAAACTCCGTCTCGTCCTGCATCTCTCGCGCGGCCTGCTGACTGCGCTGACGCTCTTCCCGTTCCTGTCGGAAGCCGCGAAGCACCGCCGCATTCGCGCGTGGTCGCAAAAGCTGCTGAAGCTGTGCGGCATGCGTCTCGAAGTCGAGCAGCATGCCCCGTTGCCCGATAGCGGCGTGATGCTGCTATGCAATCACGTGTCGTGGATCGACATCTTCGCGATCAACGCGTGGCAGCCGGTGCGTTTTGTCGCGAAAGCCGAGATCCGTCATTGGCCGTTGGTCGGCTGGCTGTCCGTGCAGACGCGCACGATCTTCCTGCAACGCGAGCGCCGTGCCGATGCGCGCCGCATCATGCATTACCTGTCCGAATGTCTGCGCGAGGGCGACATCATCACGGTCTTCCCGGAAGGCACGACGACGGACGGCCGAAGCCTGCTGCCGTTCCACGCCAACTTGCTGCAAGCCCCGGTGAGCACAGGCAAGCCCGTGCAACCGCTGTGCCTGTTCTACACCGATGCGACGAGCGGGCGTCATACGATGGCGCCGGCATACATTGGCGAGATGAGTCTGATCGAGTCCATCGACATGATTCTGCGCGCGCCTCCCATGACCGTGCGACTGTCGGTCGGCGAGCCTCAGTACCCGCAGGAGGGGCAGCATCGACGCGAGTTTGCGCTCGGCGCGCAGAAGGCTGTGGGCGATGCGTTGCAAGGCTTCCTGCCCGAGGCGGTGCTGCCGCAGAGCGGCTCGGTGGGTTCGCGTGACGCGACGCTCAATGACGAAGAAGGCGACACCGCACAGGCGGTTCGGGTCTGACGAGCGTCGCGGCGGTCGCGACGGTCACGACCGCAAGAAAAAACGGCGCCTGCATGGCGCCGTTTTCGTTTGGCCGGGAGATCGGGACGACAGTCCGTCCGGGCCTCATTCGCCTTTGCGCTTTGCCCCTTTCTCGAGCTTGTCAGCGCGCTCGGCCTTATCTGCCTTATCTGCCTTCGCCGGTTTTTCAATCTTTTCGAGCTTGCGCGCGCCTTTGCCCAGCTTTTCGGCTTTCGCGGCCTTGAGGGCGTCTTCGGCCTTATCGGAGAGCTTCATCTTGGCGCGCTTCTTGCCGTCTGCCGACGCAAACGGATCACGAATCTGGGGGCAATCGATCTGAATCAGATCACGTTCGGCGGGCGAACTGGCGAGCTTCACCGCCGTCAACTTGCCTCCCCAGACGCAGCCCGTGTCGAGTCCGAGTACGTTATCGCGCATCACCAGACCGAGCGCCGACCAGTGGCCGAACACCATGGTGACGTCCGTCGTGCGACGGCCGGGCACCTCGAACCAGGGTTTCAGCTCACCCGTGGCCGCACCGGCCCCTTCCTTGATCTTGAAGTCGATGCGCCCGTCGGCTGAACAAAAGCGCATGCGGGTCAGGGCATTGATTGTGAGACGCTGGCGGTCCTCGTCGCTGAGCCCCGCTTTCCACTGATCCGGCTGATTGCCGAACATGCGCGAGAGGAACGCTTTCCAGTCCGGCCCACGCAATTGCATTTCCACGTCGCGCGCGAGGGTGATGACCTGTGAGGGGTCCCATTGCGGCAGCACGCCGGCATGCACCATCAGATGGCCCTGAGCGATGTGTGCGAGCGGCTGATGGCGTACCCAGTCGATGAGGGCGTCGCGGTCGGGCGCGGTGAGAATGTCGTCGATGGTGTCGCTGCCGTGGGCCTGACGCACCCCGGCAGCCACGGCGAGCAGATGCAGATCGTGATTGCCGAGCACGGCCGTGACGCGATCGCCCAGCGCAATGACCTGACGCAGCGTGTCCAGCGAGCGCGGGCCGCGGTTGACGAGGTCGCCGGCCAACCAGAGATCCGCATCCTGAGGCAGGCGTGCGAGCAGTTGTTCGAACGACGTTTGGCAACCTTGCAGGTCGCCGATAGCATAGATGTCACGCATCGCGTAGGTGGCGCTGTCTTGTCTTGTTGTCCCGATCCGGGGGATTTTCCGCGTGTCACGGCGACACACTTTCGGTGCGTCGCCCCCCGTGGTCGTTCATTTTTTGTAGATCAGCCAGCGCGGCACTTTAAAGCGAACGATACGCAGGTACAGCCAGACATACGTCACCATGAAGGCGACGCAGCACAGCGCTAGCACCAGACTATGTCGCCAGAAAACGGTCGCCGGGATCACTGCCAGCAAGCATAGCAGCCAAAGGTACGGTGAGGTCAAGGAGTTGCGCTGCGTCAGTGCGCTCGCCGTGCGCGCGCCGGCGGCCCAGCGCATCAGCCGCTTGTACACGAGCATGTGCAGATGCACGCCATCGGGAATGCCGGGCGAGATGCCGCGCACGAAGCGTTTGCGGTAGATCGAGAAGCAGACTTCGAAGGCGGGGTAAATCACCATGAGCGCCGGATACCACGGCGAGACTTGCGGATTGCGCATGACCAGCAACACGGCGATTTCGGCCAGCATGAAGCCGAGGAAATAGGCACCGCCGTCGCCCAGGAAAATCAGTCCGCCGGGAAAGTTGAAGATAAAGAACCCGAGGATCGCGCCCACCATAATCATCGACGTGGTGAGCACGACGGGATCCTGCACCTGAAATCCGACATACCCGAGCGAGGCGAACATGATCATCGCGACCATGGCTGCGAGCCCGTTGAAGCCGTCGATGATGTTGACCGCGTTGGCCATGCCGGCGACACACAGCACGGTCAGCGGCACCGACACGGCGGCGAGCATCAGCGCGCGGTCGGCGATGCCGATATCGATGCGATTGATATGAATGTCGAGCACGAACCATGCCAGCAATGCGGCGAACATCGTGCAGACGAGGCGCACCGTCGGCGTGACCCTCTTGGTCAGATCCTCGATGAAGCCGGAAAGGAACGCAGGCAAGCCGCAGGTCGCGAGCAGCAGAATGTCGCGTGACACCTGGGGATACGAGAAGCCGAGCGCCGTGGCGGCCACGATGAGGCCCGCGAGAATGCCGACGCCGCCGATGCGCGGCACCGGACGCACGTGAAACTTCTGCACGCCGGCGACATCGCTATCGCCGGAGAAGCGGGAGTGAACGTGCGCATAGCGAACGATCAACAGCGTCGCGATAAACGACACGACGAGGGCGATGGCAAGACTCAGCATGATGCGGGAAGGGATCCGAGAATCCGAAAATACTCTGCAATGACGACGCGTTCGTCAAATTCGCGCGCTACTCTAGCACGTCCGGCGTCACCCATTTGGGCGAGCGCCCTCGCGGGCGTTTGCGCGATCTCGCGCATCGCGGCGGCCAGCGCCGCAGCGTCGCGCGCGGGCACCAGGCGACCCGTCACCCCGTCGTCGATCACGTCGCGACAGCCCGGTACGTCACTGGCGATGAGCGGGCGGCCCATCGCGCTGGCCTCGAGCAGCGTGCGTGAGAGTCCTTCCCGATACGAGGGCAGCACCACGCAATGCGCATTCGCGATGATCGGCCGGACGTCGGTGGTCGTGCCGAGATACTCGATGGCGCCTTCGCGCTGCCACGCATCGACCTCGCTACGCGTGATGGCCGTGGGGTTTTCAACGTCGGTCGCGCCCAGCACCTGAAAGGTCACGTGGGGCATCTCGGCACGAAGGGCGCGTGCGGCCTCCACGTACTCCAACACCCCTTTGTCGCGCAGCAGGCGGGCGATGAGCAGGAAGCGCATCGGCTGGGGCGCGGCGTTCGCCGGCAAGTCCGAAGGTGGCCACGGGGCTTTGGCGAAGTGCGTCAGGTCGACGCCTTCTCCCGGCAGCAACCGGGTCTTGCCGATCGCGACAAGGCCGCCTTCGACAAACGCGCGATGGTCTTCGATGTTGAGAAACCAGTTCTCGAGCGTATGACGAAATGCGATGCGGTAGAGTTGCCGCGCCAACCGGGTGGTCAGCGATTCGCGAATAAAGACATAGCCGAGCCCGGTTGTCATCGACACCGAGGCAATGCGGGCGAAGCGCGCAGCGATCGACCCGTAGATGTTGGGTTTGATCGTGTAGTGGAAGATCACCGCCGGGCGGACTTGCCGGTACAGTCGATACAGTCGGCACATCAGACCGAAATCCTGAAGCGGGTTCTGCCCCTTGGCCGCCATCGGCACACGATGGACCGTGCAACCCATTTCGGCGAGCGGCGCAGCGAAGGCGTCATCCGGGGCGGCAACATGCACTGGATGACCTGCCGCCAGTAGAGCGGCAATAGGGCCACGCCGGAAGTTATAGATCGACCAGAATGTGTTGGAGCAGAGCAGTACAGGGGATGTCATTGACGATGCCATGGGGGAGTCAGGAGCCCTTTTGTCGCGCTTCGCGCAGACGGGCATAAGTATCGAGCCAGCGTGTGACGACAGCATCGAGGGAGTAACCAGCGACGATGCGCTGTCGATTGGCGGTGCCGGTGGCCTGTCGCACGCTCGTGTCGGCGCGCAGTTGGCGGATCAGGGCGTCGCCCAGTGCCTGGGCGTCGCCCACGGGCACCAGCGTATTGCCGGCGCCGGTGCCGACCAGTTCACGCACGCCCCCGCAATCGGTCGACACGACAGGCAAGCCGCTGGCCATCGCCTCGCCGATCACGAGCGGCAATCCCTCCCAGGCGGACGACATCGCGTACACATCGGCGGCGCACATCCATTGCGCAATATCGTGGCGACGCCCGAGCAGCGTGATGGCATGGTGAAGCCCTAGGGCATCCACGCGCGCCTGTATCGAGGACCGCAGCGGCCCGTCGCCGGCGATGAACAGGCGCGCGTCGGGCAACTCACGCAGCACGCGCGAGAACGCGTCGATCAGCGTCGGGTAGTCCTTCGCTTCGACCATCCGGCCAGCCGCGAAGACGATGGGCGTGGCTTCCGGCGCCGTCGCCTGAAGGTTGGCACGCCACTGCGTGCGGCTTTGGGCGTCGGGATGGTAGCGCGTCGTGTCGATGCCGTTGGGCATGCTCTCGATGCGTGCCGGCGGGACCGCGCGTTGTGCGAGGAAGGCGGCGACGGCGTCGTCGCTGACGTTGGTCGTCAAGTCCGTCCACCGGTCAGTCAGCCGGTAGGCCAGCATTCGCAGACGTCCGCCTTCGTTGCGGCTGTGCGCGCTCGTCACCAGCACCGGCATCGGCACAAACCAGCGCGCCACGCGGGCGAGCAGATTGGCATGCACCATATGGGCGTGCACGACGTCCGGCTTCGATGTGCGCAGATGCGAGACGAGCCGCCGCAAGGCACACGCGAGCGACCACGGCGTCTTGCCGGCCTTCAGCTCGATGAGCGTGAACTGTGGCGATGACGGCAAGTCGATGGCGCAGGTGCCGGTCAGCGATATCAGAGTGACGTCGTGACCGCGTGCGAGAAAGCCTCGGGCGAGATCGGCCACCTGGGTCTCGGCGCCGCCTAATTGCAGACCGGTGACGAACAGGACGATCTTCATCGCGCGCCCTCCCGGGTTGCCTGGCCGCCGTTCCAAAGCGTTTCCCAACGTGCCGCGATGGCATCGGCCCGGAAGTCCCGTGCGTGGGCGTAGCCGGCCAGACCTAGCTTGCGTTGCAGCGCGGCGTCGCCAATGAGCCGGAACAACGCGCGAGCCAGCGCTTCGATGTCGCCGTCGTCCACGACAAGGCTGTCGACTTCGTCATGCAGCAGCGCGCGAGGGCCGGCGTCGGCGGCGTAGGCCACGACAGGCAACGCATACGCCTTCGCCTCGATCAGCACCAGCCCGAAGCTCTCGCGTCGCGATGGCAGGCAGTAGATCGACGCTCGCGCATAGTGCTGCGCGATATCGGCCACCGCGGGCAGCACCTCGACGCTATCGCTCACGCCCGCATCGCGTGCTTGCGTGAGCAGCGATGCGCGCAGCGGACCATCGCCCACGATCCGCACCCGCCAGCCGCAGGTGTCATGCGCGATGCGTGCCCACGCGTCGATCAGCCGGTCGAAGCCCTTCTCAGGCACCAGACGTCCGACGGCCAGAATGCAGTGCTCGCCATCGCGTTCGTGGTCGTTGTGCTCGGGAGGCGCGTCGGGAATTGCGATGCCGAGCGGATTGGGCAGTGTGACGAACTGCGCATGAGCCTTTGGATGATGCGTTTGCCAGGCGGCGCGATCGGCCTGCGTGAGCACAACGACGGCATCGTATCGACGCGCCGCCAGCGCGCGTGCCCACCGGCGCGCGCGTCGGCCGAGGTCGCTGGCGTAGGTGCTGTGCTCCCACGCGATGCGTTGCAGCGGCAGGCCGAGCGTGGCGGGCACCGTGTAGAGCGCGAGCATCGGGTCGACGTCGATCATCACCTCGATCGCGTGCTCGCGCACGTAACGCCGCAGTTGCCGCACGATCGACAGATAGTGATGCCGGAAGGCTACGCGCTCGGCGAACATCGCATGGTGCGTGACACCGGGCACCAACGGGAAGACGGGGGTGTGACCCCACAGCGAGAGCACATGCACGCGATGGCCGCGCGCGGCGAAGGCATTCGCCAGCGTGGCGGTGGCGCGCTCGGCACCGGCGAACGCCGCGAGCGTGCCCGTGAACAGACAGAGCGTGCGCGGGACGGTGGAAGTCAGGGGCTGGGCCAGTGTCATTGCGTCAGTCCCGTCGAAGCAGCCAGATGCCAAGCACCAGCGCGGCCGCATAGCCTGCGCCGAAGCCGAGTGCCCCGGCGAGCGCACCGAGTTGCGGCGCGAGACCGCGCACGACCACGAACGCCACCACGGCGGCGCACAGCCATTTGGTGATGACCCAGCGTCCGGCGCCGCGACGGATCAGCGTGAGGTTCAGCGCGGCGTCGGCGAACACGAGAATCCCCATGAGTGCGGAGACGCGCAGAATTTGGGCAGACTCCGAGAATCCGGCGCCGTAAATCAGATGCACGATCCAGGGGGCGAGCAGCGCGATCGGAACCGCCAGACTCGCGCCGGCGGCCACCATCAGCCATACGGCCCGCACGGTGTTGCGTCTTGCGGTGGCATTGTCGGCCGTCTGGAAAATCAGTTGCGGTGCCAGCGAATTGGCGATGATCGGTGCGACGAGCACGAAGTTTTCCGTGATTTGCATGGCTGCGGCGTAGGCGCCCAACTCCGAGAGCGGAATGAGCGGCTTGAGCACGAGCTGGTCGATGCGCTTGAAGAGAATCATGAGCATCAGGCCGCCCCAGAACGTCATGCCGCTCGCGAGCAGATCGAGCAACAGCTTGCGTTGCCAGATCACCGGTGTCTTCGGCGAATGCTTCAGGTAATAGCGCACGAGCAGCGCGGCGGCCACGATCGCCTCGATGGCATAGACGATGGCGAACGCGGCGACGCCCGCGTGTAGCGCGAACAGGGCGGCCACGAGCGCGAGCTTGACGCCGAGTCCGCAGAGGTTGGCCGTCACGCTCGGCCGGTTGAACGTGCGCGCTTGCAGCCACGCGATTACGATGCCGAAGGGCTCGCGGAACCAGAGCGCCAGGCCGAGCCAGAGCGTGACGGCAACCAGATCGGACTCTGCGAAGCCGATGAGGTAGATGGCGAGCATCGTATAAGCGACGGCGGCGGCGGCCATGCGCAGCACGAAGGCGTGCGCGATGACCGTGCGTTGGTCGGCCTCCGGCTTGCCGACCAGACGCGGCACCACGACCTCGCTGCCGCACAGCAGGGTGAGGGAAGCCGCGAGGAACACGAGCGATTGCGCGTATTGGAACAGGCCGAACTGCGCGGCGCCGAGACTACGGGCCAGCAGGCCGGAGACTACGATACCGCCGACGATTTGCGCGCCGCGCTCGGTCAGCATCCAGAGGATGTTTCGAATGATGGTGCGATAGGGCATGTGGCGCTCGCGCGGCTCACTCGTTCTCAAGATAAGCAAAACCGGCCTTGCGAGGCCGGTGCGGGTGGACTTCACGCGCTTGTCACGTCGCGCGGCTATGGATTGTAGGCCATGACTGACAAGGGTTTCGGGACATGCCGCAGTGCGGCGAAGTCCCGTATAATTTTAGCGTAATGCCGCTGTTCCCGGCCGGGCTTTCCCGCCGGGATTTGACGTTTGCGGCGCGGCCGGCGTGTGTTTCGTCGCCAAGGCGCTTCGCAATTTCTGGCCCGTGCCGGGTTCGGGCAGGCAACAGGCCGGGCCCCCGCATCGGATGCTCACTTCTCCCCTCGTTTCCGAGAGACGCTTTCCCATGACGCAAACCACGCAAGTTTCGCCTGCGATTTTCAAGGCATATGACATTCGCGGCATCGTCGGCAAGACCCTGGATGCCAACGTTGCGAACCTGATCGGCCGTGCGTTCGGCACCGCGCTGCGTCGCGAAGGCGGCAATGCCGTCGTTGTCGGCCGCGATGGCCGTCTGTCCGGCCCCGAACTTGTCGGCGCCCTCTCCGAAGGCCTGCGCGCCTCGGGTGTCGACGTGGTCGATATCGGCGTCGTCGTCACGCCGATGGTCTATTTCGCGACGAACGTCACGCTGCATGGCCGGGTGGTCGATTCCGGCATCATGGTCACGGGCAGCCACAACCCGCCCGACTACAACGGC
The DNA here is from genome assembly GCF_016428915.1 of Pandoraea sp. ASV26. Lineage (GTDB taxonomy): Bacteria > Pseudomonadota > Gammaproteobacteria > Burkholderiales > Burkholderiaceae > Pandoraea. Next base: position 249 of record NZ_JAELTP010000004.1, on the reverse strand, counting down.
TTCAAGATGGTGCTGCGCGGTCGCGCGATCTATGGCGATGCGATCCAGGGGCTGGCGACGCTGATCGAACAGCAGGACTTCGAAACGGGGCAGGGCACGTACACGGCCGATGAAATCGGCGAGTCGTACCGTGCGCGTATCGCCAACGATGTGCATCTGGCGCGTCCGATGAAGATCGCCGTGGATTGCGGCAACGGGGTGGCGGGCGCTTATGCCCCGGCGCTGTTCCAGGCGCTCGGTTGCGACGTC
>NZ_JAELTP010000049.1 GCF_016428915.1 Pandoraea sp. ASV26 | reverse complement strand
ACAGCCAGGGGGATATCACCAACGTCAGCAGCCTGATTCAGGGCGTAATACGCGACGCCTCGCTGGCGTCGTCGACCGGGGCGATCAGTCTTTCGGCGACCGGCACCATCACGAACACGTCAGACCCAGCCAATCCGGGCGGGGCATTCGGCGTCATCTTCGGTGTGAACGACGACGTGACGATGCGCGCCGGTCGCGACATCGTCAACCTGAACGCACGTATCGAATCGAACCAATCGGTGTCGATGCAAGCGCAGGGCGATGTCAGCAACCTCATTTCCCACATCGATGGCGAGAATGGCGGCGTTGCCACGGCCTATTCGAACAGCGGCCGTCGCTGGTTGCTCTTCTCCACGCGCGACGAAGGCTTCTCCGTCGACTACGGCACGCTTGTGGCACCGGGCCAGCTTTCCTACATCATTGCCGACGCGGGCAACGTTTCGATCTCCGGGCGTAACGTCTACAACGTTGGGGGGACGGTCCTGACGAACGGCGGCGACATCCGCGTGAGCGCGAGCGAAGACCTGTTGAATCAGGCGGTGATGTCAGGGCGTGCGTCGTACCAGCGCTCGTGCTTCATCTTCTGCAAGGCAGTCGCGTCGAGCACGACCGCCTCCGTGGGCGGCCAGATGCAGGCAGCCGGGACCATCGCCCTGCATGCGGGGGCAAGTGCGACCAACGTGGGCGGCAACGTCATCGCCTGGGGCGGCGACCTGACGATCGACTCGCCGCTCGTCACCGCACAGGGGCTGATGGGATACGTCGCGTACAACGGCACGCGAGGCCTGAAGGCGTGGTTCGGCAACCACTGGGCCGCGATCTATGCGCAGAACGATGGAGGCTTGTTCTCCGCTGCGTCGGGTGAGGTGCGATTGACCGGACGCGGCACGATCAAGGGCGGCGTCATCACCGGCGCGAAGGGCGTCTCGGCGGCGCTCGGCATCGAGACGGCGTACGTGCCGTACCGCGACCCGGCACGTATTGGCACGCATCTGGGGCTGACGACATGGTTTGGCCTATGAGACGCGCGTGCTCTCTGCCCTTGCACGCCGTCACAGCGTTGTGCGTGGCGATCGTGCTGACTTCAGCGAACGTCGCACTCGCGCAAACGCCACCGGGCGTGCCTGTGCTGCCGCCGGGTATCGTGCCGCAACAGGACCCCGCACAGCGCCTGCTCGACGAACAACGCAGCCGCGACCTGCAACGCGAACTCGACCGTCAGCCGGCACAGATCGACGTTGCCCCCGCTGCGGCATCGCAGGTACCGGATCTGCCTGCGCACGCCGATGTCGAAACGCTCGCCGACCCCGAGCCGACGTTCCGCATCGACCACATCGTCTACAAAGGCGATGCCGTCCTCAGTCAGGCGCAACTCGACCGCATCTCGGCGCCATTCCTGCACAAATCCCTGGGACGCAGGCGCATCGATTTGCTGCTGAGGCGATTGACCGAAGCGTTCGTCGCGGATGGGCTCATCACGACGCGCGCCTATCTGGCAACGCCGCAGAACCTCTCGTCCGGCACATTGGCGATCACCATCGTCGCAGGCCGAATCAGCGGTTTCACCCTCAACGGTGGCGCGTTGCGCCCGGCGGGTGAGGGACCGGCTGGCGATGGCGGAGGGTTGATTACGGATGCCGGCACCGCGTGGGCCTTCCCGACATCGGTGGGTGACTTACTCAACCTGCCCGCGCTCGAACAGGGCGTCGATCAGATCAACCGTTTGCGACGCAATCAGGCGCAGATCCAGATCCTGCCGGGACAAGCCCCCGGCGAGTCGGTCGTCGCGATTCAGAACCCGTTCGGCAGCCGTCTGAACTACAACGTCGGCTTCGACAACTACGGCAGCACGACCACTGGCAAGTGGCGCACTCGCGCGTCGGTCGAGGCGGGCAACGTGATCGGGCTCCAGGAATCGCTGAATCTCTCCTACACCGGCACGCGCGACAGCAACGCGCTGGTCGTCTCGGCCGCCGTGCCCTACGGCTATCAGACGTTCAGCTACACCGCCGCGCTGTCCGAGTACCAGCAGATCATCGGTGGCACGGCATTGCTTTACGGCCGCACGCTCAGCCAGATCTTCGGGTGGAACAACGTGTTGCGCCGCTCATCGACGGGGCGCGTGAGTCTGGACGCGACGCTGACCCGTCTATCGACCGAGCGCGACGTCAACGACATTCCGCTCACGCCGCAGGACCTGACCATTCTGCGCGTGGGGATCTCCGGGCTGTGGCGATTCACGCGAGACGGTCAGCCGGGGGCGGTGACGGCGTCGCTGGGCATTTCGCAGGGCCTGCCGTGGTTCGACGCCACACGCGACTTCGACGGCATCCAGAAACAGGATGCGCACGCGCAATTCACAAAGCTCGATGCGAGCACGACGGTGCAGATGCTGCTCGCGCAGATCGGGCCGACGTACTGGACATGGCGCACCACGCTCACCGGTCAGTACAGCGCCGTGGCGCTCTTCGGCAACGCGCAGATTTTCCTGGGTGGCATGGACTCGGTACGCGGCTTCTTGCAGGGCGGTATCGCGGGCGACAGCGGCTTCTACGTCCGCAATGAAGTTGTCTGGGCCAATGCGCCCGTGTGGCAGGGGCTGCGCTGGGAGCCGTATCTGTTTCTCGACGGCGGCCGCGCGCATCTCGTTGCAGAAGCCGGGTGGCCGACGCTGATCGGCGCTGGCGCCGGTGTGCGCGCGCAGTGGCAGTTCCGGGGGCAGACGTTCTCCGGCGAGTTGCTGGCGGGTCGCGCGCTGGTGCAGCCGTCCTCTCTGGGGCCCAAAGGTAGCGTCGTGCTGGTGACGCTCAACTGGGCCGGATGAATTCTGAAGACACGAGTCTGCGGGTATTCGGCCTGCATGACTCGCCAACGTTGCGGGAGAAGTATCGATGAAAGCGAAATTCAGTCGTGTGGGGAGGGTCGTCGGCGCATGGGTTGCATTGAGCGCTGTCGTTATGCCGGCGATGGCTGCCAAGTCTGCGTCGACGTCGAGCACATCGACGTCTAAGGCGGAAACGGAGACGAAAGCGAAAGCGCCGGTGGCCAAGCCGTTGTCAGCAGGGGCGGTGGCGAGCGTTAACGGCGTGGAGATATCCAAGGCGTCGGTCGACGCCATGATCAAGGCGAGCGGTCAACCCGATAGCCCGCAGTTGCGCGAGTTGTTTAAGGGGCAACTGATCGCGAATGAAGTGCTCAAGCAGGCGGCGCTCAAGCAGCACTACGACACGCGTCCGGAGGTGATCGCGGCCCTCGATGCGGCCAAGAGCATGATCGTCACGCGCGTCTATATGCAGGAAAACCTCAAGGCAGCGCCGGTGTCGTCTGAAGACGTCCGCGCCAAATACGACGCCGTCGTCGCGTCGCTTGGCGAGAACGAATATCGGCCCAGCGCGATTGCCGTGCGCGACGCCGGTACGGCGAAAACCGTACTCGATCAACTCAAGGCCGGAGGGGATTTCGCCGCACTGGCGCGTCAGTACAGTCAGGGGCCCAACGCCGCGCAAGGCGGTCAGTTGAATTGGGTGTCTTTTAAGACGCCCATCACGGCCGGCAATACGCAGAACTGGCCCCAACCCATCGCCGAAGCGCTGGTGAAGCTGCCGAAGGGGGGCGTGTCCGCAGAGCCGATTCAAATAGGTGAGCAGTTCTGGATTCTGCGCATGGACGACAAGCGCGCGACGCAGATCCCGAAGTTCGAAGACAGCGAACCGCTGCTGCGCAAGCAACTGGAACAGGTCGCCGCAGAGAAGGCGACGGCACAGGTCATTGGCGATCTCGTCAAGCAGGCGCGCATTCAACAGTAAGTCGTCTTCTGCGCAATAGAACCGAGCCGCATCGCGCAACGAATCCGATAAGAACAGACAGGGCACGACATGAAGGCATCTTCGCGACGTTTCATTGAAACCGGAGAGAACACCCTCCCGTCCATCGGAACAGACGAAGCGCGCGGGGTTACGTCCGTCTCGCAGAGACCTGCGATTCGTGCGTGGCAGCGCGCGATCGCGGCGAGCGTGGCGTTGACGTTGCTGGTCAGCCCTGTGTCGGTCACGTTCGAGATGAGCCGGTCGGCAGCGCGCGAGTTGGCGGGCAACCGGGCGGGATTCGACGAGACGGCGTTGGCCGTTGCGCGTTCGCTTGCGACATTGCGCATGCATGTCGGGTGGCGTGAGGCCGTCGCGGCGCCCATTACCGATCCGACAGCGCCCGTCGTATTTGCGCCGAAGATCACCGTGAGCGGCAATGGTGTGCCGGTCGTCAACATTACGGCGCCCAATGCGGCGGGCATCTCGCTCAACCAGTACCAGAGCTTCAACGTCGATGCTGCCGGGCTGATTCTGAACAATAGTTTGCTCAGCGGCACGTCGCTCAACGGCGGGGCGATTGCAGCCAACCCGAATCTCTCCGGGCGTACCGCAAGCACCATCGTCAATCAGGTGACGTCATCGGGCAGTGGCTACGCGAGCGCGTTGAATGGTCCGCTCGAAGTGTTCGGTGCACCGGCTACCGTAGTCATTGCCAACCCGAACGGCATCGCGGTGCGTGGCGCGGGCTTCACGAACACGATTGGCGTAACGCTCACGACCGGAGCACCGCAGTTCATCACCGGCCCCGGTGGCACGATCACCGATTTCTCGCACGGCGCTGCGCTCGGCTACAACGTCACCGGCGGTTACATTCAACTCGAAGGCAACGCCGGAGTGACCGGTCCCGGCAGCGGGATCGAAGGCACGGTCGGTGCCATCGATCTGATCGGCCAGACGGTTGGCGTGAACGCGCCGCTCTACGCCGGTACCCGCATCAATGTCATCACGGGCAATCAACAGGTGATGACGGCTGCGGTCGACGGAACAGGCACACGCTATACGACGCTCGCCAACGGCAGCGCGAATACCGCGCAGGCCGTGCAGTCGGCGACGGGCAACGCACAGGCATTGGCGATCGACGCCACGCGCTTCGGCGCCATGACGGCCGGACAGATTCAGGTGATCGGCACCACGGCCGGCCTCGGCGTGCGTATGGCGGGCGATCTGGCATCGACCACAGGCGACCTCACGCTCTCGTCCGGTGGCGATCTTACCGTTGCCAATCACGCGGCCCAACAGCAGGTGCAGATGACGAGCGGGGGCAACGTTGCGTTATCGGGCACGGGATTGGCCGAGACCGGTTATCAAGTGAGCGCGTCGGGCGACGTTACTTCGAGCGGCACGCTTCAGTCGGCGAAGACGCTCGACATCCGCGCAGGCGCAAACGCGACGCTCACCAGTGTGCAGGCCAACGGCAATGCGACGTTGACCACTGGTAAGACACTGACGCTCAACGGCGCGCAGATCGGCGGTGATCTGTCGCTTGTGACACAAGACGCGATCTACGGCGACATGCGTCTGGGCGGACCGGTGACAGTCGCGGGCGCGCTCGCGGCCAATGCTGCACGCCATGTGCTCGTGACGGACAGCGTCGGGGCAAACGGCGACGTCGCCATCGCGGCCGGTAGTGACTTCCGGATCGCGCAAGGCGGGCGACTGACCGGACAAGGCGCGGTGGCAACGCATTCCACCGGGGATACGCGCATCGACGGCACGCTCGCCTCGGGTTCGCAACTGGATATGACGTCGGGCGGCAGTCTCGACATTCAGGGCGATGTGGCGTCGACCGGCACCGCGCGGCTCACCGCTGGCGGCAAGATGAATGTCGACGGCACGTTACTCGGGCAGGCAGACGCGGCGCTGCGTGCCGGCACCGACCTGACCGGCAAAGGGAAGCTCGCCTTCGGCACGAATGCGTCGCTTCGCAGCGGCGGCGACATCGCGCTGACCGGCGCCCTGCTGGCAGGCGCGCTGGACGTCGAGGCTGGCAACAGCGTTACGCTCAACGATGTGCAGAGCACGGCGTTGGCAGCGTTGCGGGCCATGGGAAGTGCGGGCGGTGGTGACATCGTTCTGAACGGCAAGGATTCGTTCTATGGCTCGGCGGCGCTCGCCGCAGCGCGCGACATTCTCATCCAAGGGGCGACGGCGGGCGCGGATGCGATCCAGCTCACAGCGACACGCGATGTAACGATCGCCGGCTCGCTTCAGACGGCCGGCACGACGCAAACATTGACGATCCAGGCAGGCAATGCGCTGTCGGTACCGGGCGCCATCGGCGCGAGTGCCGACCTCAAGGCGGATGCTGGGACAACGCTCACCGTGGCGGGCGACGCCACGGCAGCGGGCGAGGTCGCCGTGCGCGCGGGAGGCGACGCGAGCGTGTCGGGCACCGTCTCCGGGCAAAGGAACGGGAGCATCGACGCGGCGGGGAATCTCGATATCGCCGGTGGCGCGCATTTCTTCGGCGACGCGAGTCTGACGTCGGGTGCGAATGCGACGCTTGGCGGCAAGGTGCAAGCGGCGAACCTCGTTGTGACGGCTCGCAACGCCGTGTCGCTCGGCGACATTCAGTCGGGCGGCACGCTGGCCGTGACGGCGAACGGTCTCGAGGGCAGCGGCGACATCCGGGTGATGGGGCCGCTGGCATCGTTTGGCGCCGCTACCCTGAACGCGGCGCGCGATCTTGTCGTCGCCACGACGGGAAAGATCGCCGCCAACGACAAACTCAACGTGACGGGTCAGCGCAACGTTCAACTCGATGGCGGCGTGAGCGCAGTCGGCGACGTGACCGTGACGGCGACGACCGGCAATCTCGACACGACGGCGGATCTGAGCACCAACAGTCGCCTCGCACTCATCGCAGGGCAATCCGTAACGTTGGGCGCGCCGCAGACGAGCGCTATTGGCAACGCCTCGGTGACGGCTGGTCAGGACATCATTCTGAGCGGTGCGCTCGTGGGGCTGGGGGGCAGCCTGCAAGCCGGGCGCGACATCGCTGGGGCAGGCGCCTCGGCATTCGCCGACACCGCAACGCTTCAGGCCGGGCGCGACGTCAACCTGTCGGGGGTGCTGCAAGGCAACGGCGTACAGGTGAGCGCGGGCAACAGCGCCACGGCGTCGAACGTGACCTCCAACGGCAAGCTCGATGTCTCGGCCAGCGGCAACGCGGGCGGTGGCGACGTCACGTTCAACGGTACGTCGAAGGTCGTGGGCGCCGTCGACGTGACGGCTGCGCGAGACACCATCGTCGCGGGCACGCTCGCGAGCGGCGACAGCACGACACTCACGGGCGCGCGCGACGTCAACGTGACCGGCACCGTGCAAGCCGCGAAAGACCTCACCCTGACGGCGACGCAAGGGAGCATCAACCAGCAAGGCACGCTTGGCGTCGGCAACCATTTGAGTGCATCGGCGGGTAGCGATGTGACGATGGGCGGGCAAACCACCGTCGCGGGCGACACGACGCTGACGGCGGGGCGTGATGCGATTCTCTCGGGCACGTTGACCGGACAGGGCGCCGGACGAGTCGATGCCGGTCGTGACGTGAGCGGTGCGGGCACAGCCTCGTTCACGGGGCGACTCAGCGCGACGGCGGCACGAGACGTCGATCACAGCGGGTTGCTCCAGGGCGGCGGTCTGACGATCACGGCAGGCAATAGCCTGAGCGTCAAGAACGCCGAGTCGACAGCGACGATGGCCCTGACAGCGCAAGGGCTTGCGGGCGGCGGTGACATCAACATCAGAGGGAATGTCGGTGCACCGGGCGCGGTGGCGCTGCAAGCGGCGCGTGACATTTCGATTGCGGGCACGTTTGGCGGCGGAGCGACGACGACGCTCGATGCGCAGCGCGACATTCTCGTGGCTGGCGCCATTCAGTCCGTGGGCGACGCGCGTCTCACGGCGCAAACGGGCAGCGTGCGTGCGAGCGGTGGCATTAGCGGCGCCGCGAATCTGTTCGTCGACGCGGCGCAGGACATTGTGTTGGGGGCGTCGACCAGCGCACTCGGCGACGTGACGGCCAACGCAGGACGCGATCTGCAACTCGGGGCCGTGCTCGTCGGTGTGAATGCGCATCTGACGGCAGGGCGCGCCTTGCTCGACGCCGGAGACGGTGCCGGCAAATCCGTATTCACCGGTACGGCCACGCTGGCATCCGCAGGAGACACCACGCTCACGGGCAGCGTGCAGGCCAACGGCATCGACATCACGGCAGGTGGCAACGCGACGCTTGGCGCACTGACGTCCGCCGCAGGCATCAAGGTAACGACGACCGGCACGGCGGGCGCGACGGGCACACTGGGCGGCGCTGGCGATATCGTGTTCAACGGTGCGGTGTCGTCACCGAATGCCTTCTCGGCAACGGCGGCGCGAGACCTTACGCTGGCTGGCAGCGTTGCCTGCGGCGCTGCGTGCGAACTGGTGGCGCAGCGCAATCTGGCGATCACCGGGTCTGCGATCACGATGGGCGATCTGTCGTTGTCGACGCGCGCCGGCGATCTCGCCACCACGGGTGACGTGACGACGGCCGGATCGCTGATCGCGACGAGTGCCGCTAACGCACTGCTGGGCGGAAAGCTGAACATTCAGGGCGACTTGCGCGCGTCTGCCACGAACGATCTAGGCTTGACGGGACAGACCAGCGTGCAGGGCATCGGCACGTTGCAGGCGGGTAATGATATCAACGGTGACGGCACGGCGATCTTTGGCGGCGACGTTTCCCTGAACGCGGGCCGCAACACTGCGCTGACCGGTGCGTTGGGCGGTCAGAACGTATCCGTCCATGCGACGAACAGCGCGGGGCTGAACAACGTGCAGGCGACCAAGTCGCTGAGTGTCTCGGCCGATGGGCAGGCCGGGGGCGGCGATGTGGTGGTGAGCGGCGACGCCGTAGCGCTCGGCACCCTGACCCTGTCCGGCGCGCGCGACGTTGCCGTGACCGGCAAGACGGTCGGTGGCGACGACGTAACGGTCACAGCCGGAAGCGGGGACATTCGTCTCAAGGGCGACGTCGCATCGGAGCGCAACCTCACGCTCACGGCGAACAACGGGGCTATCTCGACTGGCAAGGCAGATGCGCAGGGCGACCTCACGGCAAGCGCCGGAACGTCGTTGACGATGCAGGGCGATACCACGGCGAACGGTGCGGTGCGACTGCATGCGGGCGGCGACATGTCGTTAGGCAATGTTCGTGGCGTGCTGGCTGATGCCGTCGCCGGGGTGTTGTCGGCAGGCGGCAATCTGAGCGCGACGTCGCTGACATTCGGCAATGGCGGCCTCACGACGACCTCGGGCGGCGCGACCCGTATCACGGGCGCAGTCGTGGCGGGCAAGACGTTGGCGATGTCTACGACTGGCGATTTGCTCGCCGGTTCGGTACAAGCGGGTCAGTCGGCCACGCTGACGGCGGGCGGCACGGGTGACGTCCAGGTGACGGGCGACATCAATACAGGCAACGGCCTGACGATTGGCGCGGGTCGCGACGCGATCATCGGCGGCGCTGTCACGGCGGGCGACGGCATCACGGTCGACGCGGCGCGTCATGTGAGCGTCGGCGGCGCATTGTCGGCGAATCGGGATATTGCGCTGAGTGCGTCGCAAGGCAATCTGACGGTGACGGGGCCGATCACGGCCATTCAGAATTTCACCGCCAATGCGGGCAGCGCGTTGGCCATCGGCAGCGGGCAAATCAACGGCGACACAGCCTTGACCTCAGGCGGTGGCATGACGCTCACGGGCCATCTGCTGGGCAAAGGTACGGCGACGCTGCAATCGGGTGGCGACGTTGCAGGCGATAGCGGCGCGCTGACGTTCGGCAAGGATGTCACGCTCACCTCGGGCGGCAGGTTGTCGTTGGGCGGTATCGATACCGCACGGGACCTCAGGATCACGTCGAAGAGTGACGCCGTGCTTGGCGGGGTGACGTCGATCGGCAAGGCGTCGGTGACAAGCACGGCAGGCAGTCTGACGCTCGGCAAGGTACTCGTTGGCGGCCCGCTGGATGTCACGGCGGCCACGAATCTCAACGCGGTGCAAAGCGTGTCGAGCATGGGCGCGATGACGCTCACGGCGCAGAACGGCAACCTGAACATCGCTGGCATTTCCGGTAACGATACGGTGACGTTGCGCGCCGGTCAGACGCTCACGATGGGCGGCACCAACACCGTTGCCGGGGACATGACGCTCAACGGCAGCAATGTCGTCATCGCGGGCACCACGACGGCATCGAAGTCCTTCACCGCAAACGCGACCAGCGCGCTCGATGCGAGTCTCGCCCAACTGTACGTGACGAAAGACGCGCGCTTCGGTGCGGCGCGCGTGTACACGGGCGGGATGATTGTCGGCGGTGGGTTGGATGTCACAGCATCCGAGTCGATCTCGACCTACGGCCTCGCGCTGATCAACGGCGCGACGACGTTCAACGCCGGTAGTGGTGTGTTCGTCAATACGGCAGGTTCGTCGGTGCTGAGCAGCGGGCCGCTGTCGATTACCGCAGGCAACATCACTAATCTGGCGGGCGGTCAGCTTGCATCGACAGGTGCACTGACGTTGTCGGCCACTGGAAACGTCGTCAATGCCGGACTGATGAACGGCAGCACGACGTCGATCACGGCCAGTGGTGTGTTGACCAACGCGGGGACGGTTCTGGGTGCGAACGGCATCACCCTGAACGTTGGTGGTCTGAACAACAACGGCGGCATGATCCTGGCGGGCGACGTCACCAAGGCCACGCCGTCGAGCGCGGATCTCTCGTTGACGGTGAACGGTAGCGGCACGGTCACGAACGCGGGCGGTGAACTTGCAGCGACGCGCGATCTGTCGGCGCTGATGCGTTCGGCGACGTTCGACGCCACCGGAGGTGCGTTGCAGGCGGGCAGCACGTTGTCGATCACGGCGAACGCGATCACCAACTCGGGCACGTTGCAGATTGGCGCGATCAACACCGTGCTCACCGGGCTGACGTCGTTCAACAACAGCGGCACTTTGCAAAGCAACGGCTCGCTCACGTTGGCAAGCAACGGCTGGTTCACGAATACGGGCAACGTGGTCGGCGCAGGCGATGTGACGGTGAACGCCGCGCTTGTCAACGGCGCGGGTGCATCGATTCACGCGGGCCGTGATTTGTCGATGACGGGTGACGTCGTCAACAACGGCTTGCTGGAGGCGGAGCGCAATCTGTCGGCGACCGGTGGCAACTTCACCAATGTGGGCGCGAAGACGCAGGCCGCAGGCAACATCACGTTTGCTCTGCCGGGCACGCTGAACAACGTCGGTGGAACGATCATCGCAGGCAATAACCTGACGGTGAATGCGGGAGCGGTGATCAACGATCAGGCGGCGGGGAATGGATCGGTGACCACGACGACCACGGTTGTCGATCCGAGTCTGATCTGGAGCGCGGTGATCGGCACGCGCAGTTCGATGCTTAGCGATGGTCCCGGGGGCGGGGAAGGGGACATGAACGTGCGGTGGACCAATGTGTCGTCCACTGCAACGCTCGGTGACCTGTTGTCGCCGACGGGCGTAACACTGGAGGGTAAGCCTGGAGACATTAGCCCTTGGACAAGTGACAGATGTGGCAACTTCGGAACACTCGCATGTAATGCCGGAACCGCTGAGCCGGTGATGGGTTCCGGAACGTTCTACATGAACAAGCTGCGCGGTAGCCGGATGTCGGGTGACAACCCCGTCGACTACGATTATTGGCAGATGAGCGCCACGCCGATTCCCGGCGCACAGGCGTCGGTGGCTATCGCATTGCCAACGGTGAATCAGACATCTACCGTGATGCAAATGGGTGCGAGCGGAGTCATGATTGCGGGCGGTGATATTTCGGTCACGACGTCCAGCCTGTCGAATCGGGGTGGACAAATTGCAGCCGGACGCAATTTGACACTCAATGTCGGGTCACTGGCTAACGGCGCGGTGTCGCCCACGACCACCAGCTCGGTTGTCAACGCAGTCGATCAAGGGCAGTACTCAGCGTTCCTTGCGCAGCTCGCGTCGTTGGGGGCGATTGAAGTTCCGGCTTATCAGAACGAGAACCTAAGTGACGCGCAACAGGCTCACCAACTTGTCTCGTTCAACATTGCGACGGGTTCAGCGGCACCGACTTCCACGTCGACCATCTCATGGTCCACATCGCTTGGCCTGATCACCGCCGCCAACACGCTCAACCTGTACGGCGGCAATCTGGTGAACGAGGGCATGATCTATGCCCAGAACAACGTCAACATTTTTGCGGCGAGCGTCACCAATCAGGGCGGCAACACGCAGCAATTCACGTCGCAGGCGGGATGTGCGCCGGGCACGAGCAACATCGCCTGCTATCGAGGTAACGACGTTCGCGGCCAGAACCCTGACACCACGAGTTTCACCTACGCGCAGAACAACGCGGCGATCATCGCGGGCAACAACCTGACGATTGCGGCGGGCACGATCAACAACAAGTACGGCGATCTCATCGCGGGTCACGATCTTGTGATTGGTGGTGTGGGCTCATCGGCGACGGGCACGACGCCTGCCGACTCGTTGACCAATACGTCGGGCAACATTCTCGCGGGTAACAACCTGACGCTCAACGTCGCGGGTGGCATCACCAATACGTTGCCGCCGCCGGTGCAGGTGCACGAGAACTACGGCAAGCTCGAGAAGTACAACGGCTGTATGACAGCAGGCGGCTACAAGGAGAGCTACTGCGAGGCGTATGTTGATCAGCAATCGGGCAACTCGTCGATCATCGGTGCGGGCAACAATCTCACGATCAATGCGGGTTCGCTGACGAACGTCGGCAGTCTGATTACGGCAGGGCTTAACGCGACGATCAACGTCAGCGGCCCGGTGGTGAACAGCGCACAGACGCTCAATGCCTACTGGCACTCGCACTGGGTGCAAGAGACGGGGATGTTCGAGTCGGACAAGCGTCATGACGTCTGGAGCTGCGGTAGTGCGGCGGAGTGTACGTCGCTGTATGGGGACGCGTACACCAGCGTAGGCGGCGTGATCAACCCGCCGACGCCGGTGGGCAACATCGCGGCAACGATTCAGGCACCGAACCTGACGGTGACGTCGGGCGGGCAGATCGTCAACGTGGGGAACGTGGTTGGGCAGTCGGTGTCGCTGGCGGGCACGAGCCTGATCAACGGCATCACGACGGCGAACACGTACACGCCACAAGTGGGCAATCCACCGCAGGTGATCAGTCTGGCCCCGGCCAACGGTGGCCTGAACCTGACGATTCCGGCGAGCCTTGGTGGCGCAGCGTCGTCGATTCTCACGGGCAATACGGGCACGCAGGGCGGTCCGAGTTATGTGGTTGGCGGCTTGACGGCGACGCTCGACCCGGTCTCACCGCAAGTGCTGTTGTCGAACCTTCCGGCATCGCTGCAACCGGGCACGACGACGTTCTACTACAGCCCGCAACAAGAAGCGATTCAACTCCAACAAGCCGCCCTGATGCAGACGGGCAAGGCGAGCTTCGTCAATGGACTGTCGACGGACAGCACCTCGCAACTGACGGTAATGGACCAGCAGAAGCTGGTGCTATACGGCAACGCGGTTGAGTACGCGAAGGCGAACAACATCCAGTTGGGACAAGCACTGACGCCTGAGCAGGTCGCAGGGTTGTCGCAGCCGATGCTGTGGTACGTGGAGCAGAGCGTGCCGGAGCCGGGATGTCAGGCGACGGGTAACGCGAAATGCCCGACCGTGACGGCACTGATGCCGCAGGTGTATCTGCCGGAGAACTTCTCAGCGCTGTCCGCAGGCGGGCAAATTCTGGCGAGCAACGACCTGTCACTGAGCTTCGGCAGCAGCGCGACGGGCGGCAGCATCCTCAATACGGGCTCGATCACCTCAGGCGGCACGCTGACGGTCAACACAGGCACGCTCACGAACCGCGCGAACGTGGTCGACGTGGGTGAGCTGTGGAGCTACATCAAAGATGCGGGTTATCTGAAGACGACGGGCACGCTGGTGCAACCGGGCGGCTTCATGAGCGCAGCGGCAGGTGGCCTGACGCTCAACGTCGATCAGTTCAACCAGATCGGCGGCGCACTCCAGTTACTGGACCCGAACGGTCAGGTGGATCAAGCGGCGACACAGGCGTTCATCGCGGGCGTCGCAGAACAGTTGGGCGACAACTTCGTCCAGCAGACGCTGCAAAACGACCTGCACACGGATTTCGTGAAGCAGGGAGGTGACTTTGGGATCCAGCAGATTGGGATGCTGGTCATCATGGCCATGACGGTTATCGCAACGCAGGGAACGTCGCTAACGTTGGCGACGACGGAGACCGCAGCGCAACAAGCAGCACTCGATGCAGCTATGGCGGCTCTCGTAGAGGGCGGTACGGCGACCGCAGCCGAGGCCGCCGCTGCGGGCGTAACAGGTGGTTTGCTCTCCAGTGGAATGTTCGCGGCGGGTACGTTGGGCAATGCGATGGCATCGGCGTTTGTCGCAAGCGCGTTCGCCTCGGCCGCGTCACAAGTGATGTCGAATGGTTCGCTGAACTTCGGAGCCGTATTGAAGGCTGGCGTGGTTTCGAGCCTGACGGCGGGCCTCACGCGTGGCATTACGTTCAGCGATGCCGACGGATTTGGCTTCGCGACGGGAGGCTCATCCGACAGCCTCGCCAATCTGGCAGGGACAAATCCGAGTATCGCTCAGGGCTTGGCGAGTAGCGCGGTGGGTTCGACAGCGAGTGACTTCGCTCGACAGTTGGCCGCGATGGCCGGAGTGTCGGCAATCCAAGCTGGCGTGCAGTCGGCGATTCAAGGGGGGAGTTTCCTTGATGCGTTGAAGGTGAGTGGTGTGAGCAATTTGGCCGCTGCGCTCGCTTACCAGATTGGCGATGCCAAGTTGGATAACGCTTTTGGAGACGCTTCGTCCAGTCAATTTGGCGACCAACTTCAGGTCGGCTTGGGGTCTTCGCTAGCACATGCACTGTTGGGTTGTGCGAGCTCAGCGGCAGTGGGGACTGGATGTTCCGGAGGGGCAATTGGCGCAGCGACAAGTGCACTGATCAGCCCGTGGATTGAGCAATCGATGCTTGCCGGCACGCCAGAAGGCCAGAGGTTATCGTCGGAGCAGATCGGACTTGCTGTCGGGATGGCGTCGCTCTCGGGGG
Organism: Pandoraea sp. ASV26; assembly: GCF_016428915.1. Taxonomy (GTDB): domain Bacteria; phylum Pseudomonadota; class Gammaproteobacteria; order Burkholderiales; family Burkholderiaceae; genus Pandoraea. The sequence goes on along the minus strand of NZ_JAELTP010000049.1, from coordinate 24,856 downwards.
CGCTCGTCGCGGGCTTGGTCGGGCAGAACCCGAACGCAGCGGCAACGAGTGCAGCAAACGAAGCGCAAAACAATCAGTTTATGCACCCCAGTCAGTTGGTGCCGCCGCCGAGTCAACTCGCAGGAACAGACGCATCTGGACCGAAGGGGACGTGGACACCCAATCAGCAAGGTCAGTTTGACGAGAACACGCTTGAGGGAAAGCCGAACAACGCGGGCAAGGATACGAACCTGGGCACAAGCTCCCCACTCGTAGAGCAGGCAACCCGGTTGCTTGATGGCTTCCCGCAGTGGTTCACGGATGCGAGCAATGGGGTTCTTGCCAATCCAAGGGCGTGCTTCGTTTCCCCGATTGCATGCGGCGCTAACATTCTGGCGTCGGCGATCAAGGATGGTGGAGGGGGAGCCACAAACAACACGCCTCTCGGTCTTGGTTCAACCGGACGGGCTGTCCCGAACAACCTGCAGGAGCAACTGGCTCTTCAACAAGCGATGTCGAACCCGGCGGCTGGAGTACAGTTGCCCATCCCCATGGGCGACTCGCGGTGGCCGGCCACCGACGGTTGGGTGAAAATGTCGCAAAACGTGAATGGTGTCGAAATACACTACGTCCGGAATGTCAACTCCGGTGCCGTTGATGATTTCAAATTCAAGTGAGAGCTATGCGCGTCCTTTGTCAATCGAATACCGGTGCAAGTCTTCCGGAGAACGCGCGGTGTCGCGGTGAAACGGATCGAACTGAATTTGCCCCCCTAAAAGTCGGGGACGAGTACATCGTCTACGGCCTGATGTTCCTATTCAGTCGGGTCGACTTTCTAGTGTGTCCGGAAGGCGCAGGTCCTTACTGGATGCCGAGCAATTTATTTACGATTGCGGATTCGACCATTCCTGCATGGCGGATATGTCTGACGGAACAGGTTCGTGACTACGAGGGGTTGCTAGCGACGTTCGGTATTGCAGCGCTTGTCGGCTACGACGCATTGGTTAGTGACTATCAGCATTACGTCGGAATTCTCGAGCGTGACCCTGTTCAGCTCCAAAGGTTCTTCGCCGCAAAGCAATCGGTGGATCAATGGCAGAGCGCCCAAAGCGGGAGTGATCTGATCTAGGTTTAGCAACTTGCTGGTGTTGCCACAAACACGGCGGCTCAAGATGTGAATGCCGTCGTTGATACACGAAAGTTTTCCGACTACATCTTCAAGCCCGGCGCAGATCACGGGAAAAACGTTGTATTCGAGTCGTTGGGCTACACTGCCGATGATTCCGCACAGCTATCCCAGATTTGGGAAACACAAGCTGCGCAAAAGTATGCGAGTGGCGACTTCACACTGGGTAAGGCTGACCAATACGGGCAACGAGTAAACATTGAGATTGCGTTGCCGGGCAAAGGTACGGCTAGCGGACAGACTAGTTACCTACAGTCGGGGTGGATGGTCCAACCGGATGGAACCCTGAAGCTGAATACACCGTTTTCGGGCTTTACAAGGAGCCGTCAGTGAGCCTTTCGATCTACAACCGGGTTCGCTATGTTGGTCCAGTCAACGTGCACGAGCAGATTAATCCGGGCGACGTTGGATACATCATTGAAGACTATAGCGACGGTAACTACGAGGTAGAGTTTTCGGACCCCGACGGGACAACTCGAGCACTGGTAGTCATCGCTGAAAACGATTTGCAGTTGGCAGAGCAGTAGTTGCCACAAACAGTGGGCCTAGTTCCCCGGTGTCTAACTCGGGCGGCGCAGCACGGGCGGCAGCAAACAGCGGCAATTGGTCTAGCGGTTCTTTGTCTGAAACCATTGAAAACATCGCGGGACCGAATCCCGTAGTTTCGAATACCAATTCGGGGAAGACCGTCTACACTAATCCCACTACCGGCACCTCTGTCGTATACGACAACGCTGGCAACTATTATCGGGTACAGAGTGCTACCGGCCAGTACTTAGATCAGAGCGGGAACCCCATACCGAACAATGTTCCTTTGATCGGTAGCAATAAGACGACGCAAACTGGGATTCCATCCGGTATTCGGCAAGGCTTGACCCATTACAACAATAGTGACCCTGTCAAATAGGCGAGTGCGTATGAGGATGCAAGTCTCCAAAATTTTTGCGGTTCCAACGGAGCAGCACTCGGGACCGCCGGCCGAGTTTGAGTTATCGGGCATCTTGTCAGAATGGTTGTTCGCGACAAACTTCTGGCGAGAGTTCAATGCTGGGCATGGAACTATGTTCGATCAGTTTGAAGAGGATGAAGTCGATGCGGCGATTGTAAAGTCGGTGTCGGCGGCGTTGGAAAAGCAGATCGAGGCACTGCGTTTGAGCGATACGCAATCTGTTGAGTTCGTGTACAGGCGGTTGCAGGATGGTCAATCGCTGACGGCAAACACTTCAAAATCCGATCTGCTATCGGAGTTGGTTGCGCTGGATGCTTTTCTGAAGACTGCTGCACAGCAAAATCTGACTATGGCATTTGCTCTCTAGCAGAGTTGCGGCAGCAGGAGGACAGGCTTGCGCCGGTTATTGCCTGGACAGCAGCCTTAAGACGAACCCGGCCACGTGCCGGGTTTGTGCTTTATTGCGTTGGCGAGCGTTGCGTTGCCGCTGTTGATTTGCTTCATTTCGTCGGTGGTGCGTACTCGATGCTTGGTTGCTAGAAAATCCTCTTTGCGACTTCGCGGCGCGCGTCCTCGTTGAGGTGCATTTGCCGAATTCCGGCGATCGCACGCTGTAGCCATGCGTCAGCAATAGCCCGATGTGCGTCGTGTTGTTGGCTGGCCGATACGGTTGCCGAATTGCACAATTGAGCGTCGTCGTTTGCCATTGAAATCCCCCTGTTTAAGGTACACACATTACGCACGCGCCAAAGCGCTTGCAAAAACCCGGCAAACCCACGCCGTTATTAGGTTTGCGGTGGTACACAGAAAAGTGTATCAGGCCGGGGCTGGAAACTGGGAGTCGTCTGAAATCCAGGCGGGGCAAGGGTTTGCGGGTGGTGCGATTTGCACCACGCGGTGTTCAGAGTCCGGCAGGTGCTGGACTCGTCGTGTCTACTCGCCCGTCGTCGTGCTCGCGCACAATCTTGCCGAAATGGGCGACGTGTCGTTGCACCGTTCGCGCGTCATTCGGATCAACCTCGTCGCGAAGTCGGCGCAGCTTGCCTGCTGCAATTCGAGCAATTCGACGCGTTGCGCGTCCGGCGTCGGGTGGCGCAATTCGCTGCCAATGGCATCGGCGAGCTGGTCGATGCGCAGGTCGATGATGCCGCACATGCGCGGCGCCTGAAAAATTTGTGTTAACACAAATGAGTTTCGAAGGCCGGGTAGGCTTGCGCCGGTTTTTACCCGGCCAAGGCAGTATCGATGAGCAGTGAACCAGACCCGGCTTTGGCCGGGTTTGTCGTTTCTGGAGCGTGGATTTGCGAGGTCGCGCTGGAGGTGTGCCGGTCGGTTTCAAAGGGCTGCGTCCTTTGGAAACCGCAGGGGTCCTGAGGATGATAGAGGTTCGTTGTAGGTATTTAAAAAGAGAAAAGCCGCCCCCAAACCCCGGCCCGAGCGCCGGGGTTTGTTCATTAGCCGCCAGGAGGCGGTGGGGTTCAGTGCTGGGCTTGCGCCAGCACGGCGTCGAGCATCTGCGCGATGAACTGCTGCCTTGCCACAAACAGTGGCATTGCACCAAATCCAGGTAAGACGACGGTGTATCTTTCGACGGCCGAAGATGGCACGACGCAATACGTCGGTATCACTGATAATATCGACGCTCGATCGGCGGCGCACCTGTCTCAGAAAGGCATCGAAATCGATCCCATACCTGGTCTCCAAGGGATATCACGTGATGATGCTCGGGCGGTTGAACAGGTTTTGATCGAATATAACGGGTTAGGGAAGAACGGTGGTTCGTTGCTCAACAAGATCAACAGTATCGCTACCACAAACCCGGTCTATGCGAACTCTCTGTCCAGAGGGGCCGCGATATTGCAATCGGTCGGATATCCGGGATTCAAGTGATGGTTAAGGCTGGGGATGTATTCGCTATCAAGACCGCGACCGGGGATGCATATTTCCAGTTCGTGAAGAAAATTGCTCCCATGGGTTCGTTAATCCGGGTGCTTCCAGGCACGTTTACAGATCAACCTGCTGAGTGGGACGCGCTTATTGACTGCGAAACTAACTTCTGGATCTTCTTTCCTGTTGCTGCCGCGCTAAAGCAGGGGATTGTGCGGAAAGTGGTGCATTGCCCGATTCCAGAGCATGCTTGCAAGCCTCCTGTCTTTCGGGCTGGCGTTGTGGATCCGTCGACCGGCAAGGTTGAGACTTGGTGGTTATGGGACGGAGAAAAGGAATGGAAGATTGGAGCGATCACAGAAGAGCAACGAAGGCTTCCGATAAGAGGTTCGTGGAACGATACGTTGCTCGTCAAGAGGATTGAAGAAGGCTGGCTTCCCGAAAAAGACCCGCGCTAGCGACGCAGCGGCAAATACCATGCAGATAATGAGCCCGGCGTGAGTGCCGGGTTTGTGCTTTATGGCATTGCAGAGCCTCGCAGTGCTGCACTTCGGTTTGTGCAATTCGTCGGCGATCGAGCGCTCAGGTCGCGCGGGCTAAAAGAGCCTTTGCGCTACTTCCCTTCGGGTGTCCTCGTTGTTGTGCATTTCCCTGATTCCAGCAATCGCGCGCCGTAGCCACAAACAGCACGTCTCAGACCCAAGTACTGAAGAATATCGCAGCTACCCAGGCTGGCAATGCATCGTCGCAGTTCGGTCAACTGGCTAGTTGGGAGACCGCGTACAATTTCTATACTCAGGAAGCTGGGTTTAGCGCGGACAGAGCGCTCGGCCATTTAAAGGGAATTGATTTCACGCAGCCTGTGTCGGTGACACAGGTTACGCCGGGGACGAATTACGTTCAGTACGTGTTGAACGGTAATGTTGGCAACTACTTCGCGCCGGTTGGGACACCGGCGACGAATCTCGGCATCAATCCGGCGAACCGAATCCCGGGCCTCTTTACCCCGTCCGGTTCGACTTCCGCATTGCAGAGCACTGCGGCCAGTGTTACGGATACTTGGACCGTTCCCGGTCAGCCGTTCTTAGCAAACGGCAGTGGTACGCAACTGTTTGTTCCCAACAAATCAACGATGGTTCCTGTGCCCGGAAAATGAAACAAGATCGATTACTCACGTTTGAGCAGGGGCTCGATAGATGTCGCGCTCTGCTTATGCAGCACCCCGATAGTCGTGCGCTCTTGTCTATCAGCAAACAGATTGAGTTTCTCATCGATCTGGACAAGGGAGTGGTGCAGGACGCAAGCAGATTGCGGGAAATTACTATCGGGGTGTTGACGGCCCGGGAAGTGGAGCCGTTGGACGAAAGTGCTGCTGAGCTCTTTTACAAGATCGCAAGCGAGGCGAGCCGTATGTAGCGCCTCCTCGGGTGAGTTGCCACAAACACGGCGGCTTAAGATGTGAATGCCGTCGTTGATACGCGGAAGTTTTCCGACTACATCTTCAAGCCCGGCGCAGATCACGGGAAAAACGTTGTATTCGAGTCGTTGGGCTACACTGCCGATGATTCCGCACAGCTATCCCAGATTTGGGAAACACAAGCTGCGCAAAAGTATGCGAGTGGCGACTTCACACTGGGTAAGGCTGACCAATACTGGCAACGAGTAAACATTGAGATTGCGTTGCCGGGCAAAGGTACGGCTAGCGGACAGACTAGTTACCTACAGTCGGGGTGGATGGTCCAACCGGATGGGTCCCTGAAGCTGAATACACCGTTTTCGGGCTTTACAAGGAGCCGTCAGTGAGCCTTTCGATCTACAACCGGGTTCGCTATGTTGGTCCAGTCAACGTGCACGAGCAGATTAATCCGGGCGACGTTGGATACATCATTGAAGACTATAGCGACGGTAACTACGAGGTAGAGTTTTCGGACCCCGACGGGACAACTCGAGCACTGGTAGTCATCGCTGAAAACGATTTGCAGTTGGCAGAGCAGTAGTTGCCACAGATAGTTTAGGTGCCACAAACAGCGAGTTAGCCCGGTTCTCTTTGCCTAATGGCACAACCATCGAGGGCACTGCGGCCAATCCATCACTTGCTCCTGCTGCGCCGACACAGAGGTATCAGATTACGCCCGACCAAGCTGCACAATATTTGCAGCAGATGGGCCTTCCGCAAAGCCAGATCGACAGTTTCGTCAGTTCGTTTCAGGGGCCGATCTATGTCCGGAATGCACTACCAGGGGAGACCTTTGGTGCATACTCGGGTGGTCCGGCAAACCCTGCGTCTGGTCAGTTCTTGACGCCGGGCACCGCCGGTCAAACACCGGGGCAGGTAACGAATACTCTTGCATTGCCGCCTAGCAACCCCGCAGCGACGCTCAACGCGGCGACCATCAATCAGCCCATCCCCGTGCTCGAAGGAGTCGTGGCTCCTCAGGACTGGAACGGCGTCCAAACGGGCGGCGGATGGCAAGTGTTCGTGCCGGGTGGGGCGCGATATGGTTCTAATCCGCCGGTGACGATTGGTCCGAAGTTGAATTGAGGAAGCGTACATGCAACTTAGCTCGGAGCTGAGAAAAGACCTTGATTGGTTGGCGGAGAATTGGCAAAGGAAGCAATTGGCAAGTCTCTCACCGTATAACGCTGCTTTCTATTCTTCATTGCTGAATATTCTCAATGGTTGTGAGAGCCAACACGATATCGTGCTTGTTATCGAAGGAACGCTGGGAAAGGTGGCAGACGGATACGCCCATATGCTCGATATTGAACCGGCGGAACTAGTGACGGATCCGTGGGTTGCATTGCGTCGCCTTGGGGATATTTCTGAGCGTCTTAGAGTTGCAAGCGGGACGTAAGTCCCGAATTTGCTGCCACAAACAACTCGCCCAATTTCATTGTTTCGCCGGGCGGAACTGCGTATCCCGTTCCCAATGGGGCGACAGGTCCCACGCCAGTTGTCAATCCTTCAGGGAACCAGACGGGTGTAGCATTCACGGGTGGCCAGGGCGGTGCAAACGGGCAGGTCTCAACAATGCGAATCATGAATCCAACAGATGCGCGCGGGAGCAGTCCTGGCTACCCAGACGGCTACATCAAGTACGAGAATTCAGTGCAGCCGAAGCCGCAAGGGGTAGATCCATACACCGGTAAAACATTGCCGAACTCTCAATCGCATTTCCCGATTACCAAGTGAGCATGATATGGAAGAAAGCAAACTTTCAGTGGTCGTTGGTAAGGCCGTCATGGACGCGGATCTGACGCCTCAGGACGCAGGGTTGCTGTTCGAAGAAGGGATTACGCTGAATCTTTACAACAGGTACACCGTGACCGGCCTCATCGGTTCCAGCGCAAAAGCACTCATCGGGGCAAGAGTGACGAACGTCACGGAGACCAGTGAGCACGCAATCCTCGAATTTGATTCCAATGTCCGCGTCGAAATTGACTTGACTGATGACGCCTACACGTCACCAGAAGCTATGCAACTGCGTGTTCCCGGGAGCCCGATCTTGATCTGGAATTAGCTCCTAGGTCACGACGACTAGGATGACGGTGCCACAAACACGGCAGCAGTCCAATCATAGGCCAGAAGTGCTTACGATCCCGGCAGCAGTCCATGTGAGCAAGATTCGATTAAATGGACAGTGAGATGAGTTACATTTCGGATGCTAATTCTTACCAATGCTTTGAGGCTCAGGCGGCAAGTCTGACGTCGTGGCAGGTCGGGGACGCTCCGTCTGGCACGTCGCGACGGTACTTCGACTGGCTCGAATTCCTTGTCAAGGGTTTCTGGACGTACATCGTTGAACTGGCACGGCTAAGTGGTGATACGACGATCTATTTCTACGATCTCGAGCAAGCAAAGACTTCAGCCTTTGCGAAAAGATTTAGCGTGTATCCGCTTGTCCGATTGGATGTGAGTATGTCGGAGGCGGCATATATTGCTGCCCTTAATGAAGAGCCAGGAAAAGTGCAGAGGGAAACGTTCGCCGTTGCGAATACGAACTCGTATCTCATTTTTCCACCATCGGGGAAATGGCGCGTATTCGGGGAGTATTCGATCGAGATGGCCGAGCTAGCGTCGAGCGTGGGTACACCGGCGGACGCGATGTTCCCGCATGACTTTTGGGATGAGACTGAAGCTTTGCGTCGCATCAAATCAACGAAATGACTTAGGGCTTCGACTGAGTCTTCGGCACCATCAGGCCGCCCTGATTCGATGCCACAAACAGCAGTACTTCCGCTGCGACAAGCGGCATCGACTTCTACGTTACGCCGGGTGGAACCGCGGTTCCTGCGACTGGCTACAGAGCGGTGGGAGGCCCTGCGGTCGCCGAGGCGCAAGCGGGAAAAATCGCCCCTCGCAACCCGACGTACATCACGTTCGACAACATCACGAACATGAGTCCGTCAGCGGTGCAGACTTTGCTGCAGTTGCCTCGGACGCCAACGAATTGGGTGAGCTTTGATACGTTGCCACTCATCAATGACTTGACCATTCCCACTGGAAAGTGGAATACAACCACAACCTTGGAGCCGATCACTGATCCGCTTGGGTTTTCTGTACCAAATCCAGAGCGAGTTTTTCGGCGTATCGGGTCAAGTCGGCCCGGGTAAAAACACCAATTGTCGGGCGAATTCGGCCGGCGCCATCTCTTTGAGAGCTGAGTGAGGCCGACTCTCGTTGTAGTCCCCGCGCCATACCTCGATAATCGCTTTCGCTTCGTCCAGCGTCTCGAACCAATGCAAGTTCAAGCATTCATCGCGGAATGATGCGTTAAACGTCTCAATGTGGCAATTGTCCGTGGGCTTTCCTGGGCGACTGAAATCGATTTTCGACTTGTGGTGATATGCCCACATGTCGAGCAATCGCCCGGAAAACTCACTGCCGTTGTCTACAAAAATATGCCGAGGAGCGCCGCGTTTGGCCGCGATACGATTGAGCGCCGACACCACGTGCTCTGCCCTCAACCGTTGACCAACTTCGATGGCCAGGGCTTCTTTCGTGAATACATCGACAACTGTCAACGTGCGAAACTTTGAGCCATCTGCGAGTTGATCGGCGACGAAATCCATACTCCAGGCATCATTCGGTTTGCTTGGCACAATTTTCTGCACGCGCGTGACGACCATCTTGCGGCGCTTGGGCAGTTTCGATCGTAATTGCAATTGCTCTTCGCAATACAGCCGGTATGCTTGATCCCGGCCCAACTGCCAGCCTTCACGCCGTAGCAGTACATGCACGCGCCGATAGCCATAGCGCACCCGCGTATAGGCAATTTCGCGCATGCGGGCACGAAGCTCGGGCCGAGGATCTTTCACGCTTTGGTAGTACTGCGTGCTGCGAGGTTGCTTCACCAAACGACAGGCCCGCCTCATCGTCAATCCATAGTGGCTTATCACGTAATCCACCACGTCTTTCCTCAGCGCGGGCCGGGCCACTTTTTTGAAGCAACATCCTGCAGAATGGCCTTGTCGAGGCTTAGCTCGGCCACTAGCTTCTTGAGCCGTGCGTTCTCGTCTTGCAACTGTTTGAGCTCACCTACCTGGTCTGACTGCATACCCGCGTATTGCTTTTTCCAGCGATAAAACGTCTGCTCCGAAATACCGACGTGACGGATGAGATCGGCCACCGGCATGCCCAACTCGGCCTGCTTCAGTACCGCAACAATCTGCTCGACTGAAAAGCGCTTGCGTTTCATAGCAAACCCCTCCTTTTTCCAAGGGTTAGTTTGCCGAAAAACTAACGTCCCAGGTGGTCCAGATTTCTCACTGCAGATCAGAATGGAAATGCCACAAACACGGCGAACGAGCTTACGTTCGGGCGCAAGCTGGACTTCCTGTTCAACAACAACATCGATTCGTCAAACGCGTACAACGCATCTAGGGCGGCCGGGAACGCAAGCAGAATTGGAATTGCAGATACTCCCGCAAATCGTGCTGAAGTGACGCAGTTGTTTAACCAAGCCTACAATGACTCATCATCCATCGTCGGCCCGGGAACGGTCCCAGGTAGCAACCTGCGGGAGTTCTATTTGCCAGGAGTAAGTGGTACGGGTTCTAAGATTCAGTTCGTTGAATTGAACGGGAAGGTGCTTACCATTATCGCCAAGTGACCATGACTAAATTTGACATGCTGAAGTGGGTACCGTGCGATTCCCATAGTGACATGGAGGCGCGTGCCTCCGGAGAAAAAGTCGTCGGAACGCTGCTGACGTCTGATGCGAATACATGGGGATACATTCACACACCGGACGGCTGGCATTTAAACATTGGCTACGCGAACATAGGTCTAGTGCCGCAAGCCATGCTCGTAGGTCAACGTATGTTTGTTGGTATCAACGAATGTTTGGTCGGATATGATTTGTCTGTTGGCGCGACGTACTTCTCCTATCGGATGCCTTTGGTGTTTCACGAATTTGTCGAGCTCGGTGATTCACTTATCGTTCGAGACGAGATGGGGTTTGTCGGCATTGCGCCGGACGGACGCGAGCTTTGGAAGTTTAGTGTAGAAGGTGTCGTGGACAGCTATACGGTTACTTCGTCCAAAATTAGCGGAAGTACGACTGAAGGTTCGAGCTTCTCGTTTGAAATACCCGTGACCAGATCATAGGCTTCGCGGCTCCTTGTATCGAGTGACGTTCTGCATCGTTCGCGTGGTCAGATTGTCTTGCCACAAACAGCAGTACTTCCGCTGCGACAAGCGGCATCGACTTCTATGTTACGCCGGGTGGAACCGCGGTTCCTGCGACTGGCTACAGAGCGGTGGGAGGCCCTGCGGTCGCCGAGGCGCAAGCGGGAACAATCGCCCCTCGCAACCCGACGTACATCACGTTCGACAACATCACGAACATGAGTCCGTCAGCGGTGCAGACTTTGCTGCAGTTGCCTCGGACGCCAACGAATTGGGTGAGCTTTGATACGTTGCCACTCATCAATGACTTGACCATTCCCACTGGAAAGTGGAATACAACCACAACCTTGGACCCGATCACCAATACGTTCCCCGAGTGGGGTCGTAAGCTCCCCGATCTGGACCGGCCAGCCTTTTATAGACATCTTCAAGCCATAATTCACGGCAACCGAGGAGGTCAATATGAGTGGCAAGCGGTATACGGATGAGTTCAAGATCGAGGCAGTTAAACAAGTGACCGAGCGCGGTCATTCGGTGAAGGATGTGGCACAGCGACTAGGCATCACCACACACAGTCTGTATGCGTGGAAGTTGAAGTTCGGTCAGCCCGATATCGTGCGGCGGACAGAGCTGGATCAAAGCGCCGAGGTTCGGCGATTGAAGGCTGAACTCAAGCGCGTGACCGAGGAGCGCGACATTCTAAAAAAAGCCGCCGCGTACTTTGCAAAGGGGTGACAGCAAGGTACGCATTCATGCGATCCCATATCGGCGAGTTCTGTCTGAAGTCGATGTGCCGGATACTTGGCGTGCATCGCAGCGGCTATTACGTGTGGCAGCGCCAGGCGGTGGGTGCTCGTAAGCGCGAGGATGATCGATTGCTCAGCCTGATCAAGCACTCTTGGTTGGCAAGTGGTGGTGTCTATGGCTATCGCAAGATTACGGTGGATCTGCGTGAGTCGGGCGAGACGTGCAGCCGTCAGCGTGTCCATCGGCTCATGAAGGGAGAAGGTCTGCGAGCTGAGGTGGGCTACGGCAGCAAGCCACGTTATCGCGGCGGCCCTGTCGGCGTGGTTTCCAACTTGCTGAACAGAGGGTTCACACCGACTGCCCCCAACCGGGTCTGGGTGACGGACATCACATACATCCGGACCTACGAGGGCTGGCTATATCTGGCGGCCGTAATGGACCTGTACTCACGCCAGATCGTCGGCTGGGCTGTGCGCTCGACTATGACCAGCGATTTGGTTCTGCAAGCGTTGTTAGCGGCCGTCTGGAAACGGAAACCGGGACCCGGCGTCATGGTGCATTCGGATCAGGGAAGTCAGTTCACTAGCGATGACTGGCAATCATTTCTGAAGGCGCACCACATGGTGCCGAGTATGAGTCGTCGCGGTAATTGCCACGATAACGCCGTGGCCGAGAGCTTCTTCAGCGCCCTGAAAAAGGAGCGGATCAAACGATGTATCTACCCGAGTCGAGCAACCGCCACCTCGGACTTGTTCGATTACATCGAAATGTTTTATAACCCAGTTCGTCGGCATGGTTCCGCTGGCGATCTTTCACCGATTGAGTTTGAGCGGCGCTACGCGCAAAACGGCTCGTGAGTGTCTATGAAACTCTGGCCGATCCACTTCCCAGTACCTTGGTTGGTAACGTTATACCCGTTCGAGATCAGGTTCGACTGAAACTGCTCGGCGGTTACGTCCGTCTGGACATTCAGGAATTTGCTTCCCGGCGAGGTAATCGACGTATCAAACGCGGAGTTCGCCCCTGACGTCCCACTGTTTGTGGCAATAAATCACCGAATGTCGAGGGCCTCCACGGTCGCAAGCGCATATCTACCGCTGTCTTCTAAAAACGCCTCCACTTCATAGGCAACGGGTGAGCTGGGATCGCCAAATACGAGCACAACTGAGACAACCGTTCCGGCCGGCAACACGACGACGTCGTGTTCGCCGATCACCGTGGCCTCGACTGGTTTCGACAACGAAAATACATCGTTCTCTTTCATCGCTTTCACTTTTTCGTCGGAATTCCCGTCACAAACCGAACAGTACCCGAGTTGTCCTTCATGAACACAAACGTCGTGTTGATCGTCTTTCCGTTCGCGCCCGTGATCGGAAGAACCTGCTCATAGGTTTGCCCGTATTGGGTAGTCTTCGTCGCTACCGCTGTGGCAGGATCGAAACGCAACTGTGATGCAAGATCCTGCCAGTTCCTCTGATCAAAGCCAAGGGCTTAACTAAACCAGTTGGCTTTCGTCTGGTTCTGCGGATGTGCCGCGTCAAGCAAATATCCGTTCAGCTTGCTCTCAAGGTTGGACGTATCGAAGCCAACGGTGCTATTTATGGCTCTCCCTCCACCATCCTTGATCGCCGAAGCCAGAATGTTAGCGCCGCATGCAATCGGGGAAACGAAGCACGCTCTTGGATTGGCAAGAACCCCATTGCTCGCATCCGTGAACCACTGCGGGAAGCCATCAAGCAACCGAGTTGCCTGCTCTACGAGCGGGGAGCTTGTGCCCAGGTTAGTATCCTTGCCTGCGTTGTTCGGCTTTCCCTCAAGCGTGTTCTCGTCAAACTGACCTTGCTGATTGGGTGTCCACGTCCCCTTCGGTCCAGATGCGTCTGTTCCTGCGAGTTGACTCGGCGGCGGCGGCACCCACTGACTGGGGTGCATAAACTGATTGTTTTGCGCTTCGTTTGCTGCACTCGTTGCCGCTGCGTTCGGGTTCTGCCCGACCAAGCCCGCGACGAGCGCCCCCGAGAGCGACGCCATCCCGACAGCAAGTCCGATCTGCTCTGACGATAACCTCTGGCCTTCTGGCGTGCCGGCAAGCATCGATTGCTCAATCCACGGGCTGATCAGTGCACTTGTCGCTGCGCCAATTGCCCCTCCGGCACATCCAGTCCCCACTGCCGCTGAGCTCGCACAACCCAACAGTGCATGTGCTGGCGAAGACCCCAAGCCGACCTGAAGTTGGTCGCCAAATTGACTGGACGAAGCGTCTCCAAAAGCGTTATCCAACTTGGCATCGCCAATCTGGTAAGCGAGCGCAGCGGCCAAATTGCTCACGCCACTCACCTTCAACGCATCGAGGAAACTCCCCCTTGAATCGTCGACTGTACGCCAGCTTGGATCACGGACTGACCCAGTATCGCCAGGCCCTGTGTTGCCAGGTTTTCCGCAGTCGTCGCGGCTGCCTGGCTCACGGCGCCGTCAACGAACGTCGGCTTCACGCCCGCGAGACTACTCAGGCTGTTCGGTTACGCAGTCGTCGAGAATCCAAGACTCCCAGTGCCATCCGTACCAACCGGACACATAGTCCCGTTACACCGTTGATCATCGGTGCGGAACTTGAGGTATTGTTTGTGGCAACAAATTACAGCGACCACGTCCAGATTGACAAAAGGACTACGGAACGTTTATCGGAAACATCCCGAGAATGTTTCTAAGGGAGAAATGGACATCTCCGGCCGGCGTCCAGAAATGTTTCCGCTCTGCCCCCGCGCTGATGATCTCTGCACGTCGCTTTAACTCATCCGGCGGCAAGTCCTTATCGTTTACTGTCGATACTTCCTCTAGCTTATCGAGATCAACCGAAGACAGCCGCCCACCAAGCTTCCCAACCAAAAACTGATTGGTAAGCAGCGTCCAAACGTCATCGTTCAACCAGAAAATAAAGAGCGGAACACCGTACCCTCCGACCGCCTCCAGGACTTTTCTCGCGGGCTGCTCGTTCGACAGCAGGAAATGCCGCCACGCATAGGTCTCCAGATGAAGCTTTCCGGCCCGCCACAGGATCCTATTTTCGTACCAGTTTGACTTTTTCATTTCTTTCCTACCGGAAACGTGATGAGGTAATCACCGGAAGACCCGGGATTCATTGTGACGGTGCCGCCGTAAAGTGATCTTCCGCTCTGTGCGAGATTCTGCAGCAGTCCAATCATAGGCCAGAAGTGCTTACGATCCCGGCAGCAGTCCAAACTGACAGTGATGGAACAGCAGAAGCTGGTGCTATACGGCCGGGCTGGATTCGGATGGTGGAGGTGGGTTAGGGGGCGGCGCGCAAATGCAGCGACCGGGAAAAAGCTGGCAGACAATCTTGCGTCGAAGATGGCTAAGCCTGTTGTTTCAGATGCAAAACTTGGCGGTTTGATCGACGACTTGTACCGTGATGGTGCGAAAGTTGGCTTGGGGAGCACAGCTGATGCCGTTCGCTATGAAATGCAGACGGAAAATACCGCAGGCGGAGTACCTCATACCCAAAAAGCAAAAGACTATTCATTGGCTTTACAGCGGTGGCGGGATTCAAATACGAACGCACCTTTTATTGACTGCTCTGCTGCACAGAATGTCCTGCGAGACCTTCAAAATGCCTTGGGAGGAAAATAGTGAGCAATTGGCAGGAGTTTATTGCAAAGTTATATAAATTGTAGATGTTTGAATCAGTGCGACGTGCGGCCATTAAAGAGTGGAGCGAGGATGTTCCTACCACCGTTCTTTTTGGATTGCTGGGAAAAGCGCTCCCCGAGCTTGCGGGCAAGTTTGGTATAGAGGATCGCGTCTGTATTTTTCAGCTGATCGAGGACGGTGTTGCGAGCGAAGATGCGGCACTAAAAGCATACGTGTCGACGAGCTTGCTTGAGGCTATGTATTTGCGAGCCTGCGTCGAACCGAAGAGCTGGAATGAGATTAGAACATCTCTCGGTCCGCTATCCGAAGCGTATTTGATGGGATGGGCGAACCTCCCTTCACGGCGCTAGGAAGTAAAGTTTGAGACATGATGTTCGTGCCGAGACAGCCGAGGCAATTTCCAGCGCTAATCCACTCCTTACATGCCGGAAAGTAAAATTATCAATGGAAATCAAAATCGAAAGACCGTTTCGATTGCACTTCGATGTCATCGAGATCGACGAAATGATACCTTCCATGAAGGTGCTGCTCGAAGTGGGTGTGCATCAGTTTTCCCATGATTTTCACTATCGTGGCCACGTGTGGTTTGAATGCGCGGCTTGGGACTCTTTCGTTGAGGGACTTGTCGCAGGAGAGGTTTCTCCTAGCCTCGTCGATATGGAGGGTGATTTCTCCTTCAAAATTGACGTATTCAATTCCCCGAAAAAATTGCTCTGGCAGATGAGACGGCATGCGATTGATGGAACGGTTGCAGTGCTTTCATGCGATGCACCAATCGACGATGAACTCGTTGCACAAATAAAAAGGGAATTTTCTCAGTTTGAGCGCTGGTGGGGTGAATGATGGTGGGCTTTTCGATGAACCAGGGTTTCCAACGATTCACTGCATTGTTGGCCGACGGCGCTACAGCGGGCGCTGCTGAGCTTGACGGTACCGCGCTAACCGGCGGGGTGTTGTCGAGCCGGTGGTTCGCTTCGGGTACGGTAGGCAACGCGAGGGCCTCCGCATTTGGCGCGGAGGTGTTCAACTCGGTTGCTTCGCGGCTGACAACGAATGGCACGCTCAAATCCGGGGACGTCCTGCAGGGGGCGCAGTGTCCGCCATTACGGCGGGCCTGACCAGTGGCATCACGTTCAACGGTACCGATGGGCTGGGCATCTCGACGGGAAGCTTCGGCGGTGGTCTCTGGATCGTGGCGACGCTCGCAATTATTTTAAAAAATTGAATCGGGAGCCTAAAGAAAGTCGACTTCGCTTCCGTAATGCTCTGTCTCGGCTGATTCTCGTTGGCCGGAGAATCTGGGGTGATGCCGTCAGGACCCGCTGATAGAGAAGGTGCGAGCGGTCTTGCGGGGAACACGGAAAGCGCGGGCGAGCGACGTACTGCGGCAGTCCCCGGAGCAATTCATGAATCCAAAGAATGGAGGTAATTGCATGAACGTACGTCATTTTTCCAACGCTGCACTCGTGAGTCTGATTTTCGTGCTGTCCGGATGCGCGACTTCCTCCGGGCCCGACGCTTCTCGTCCCGTAGACCCGGCGGTCGCCGCGACCCTGAAGCGAGGTGTGGCGGTACCGACCATCGAGACGAGCGGACTTGACGTTGCCGACGACGTGAAATCCGGGTTGATTACTGCATTCAAAACCCAGGCGGACAAGAATGGCATGCCCGTGACGCCGAACGGTGTTCCGGTCAAGATCACGTTTGAGGAGTACAACGCTCGCTCGACCGCCGCCCGGGTGTTGTTGGGCGTCCTGGCTGGCAGCGACCATATCAAGGCGCGTGTGGAGGTGGCTGGTAACACTTACACCGTTGAAGACACCGCGCGTACTACGATCAACGGCATCGGTCTCGTTGCCGAGAACGTGGGGTCCGACGCCGCGAATGGCATCGCCACGCTTGCCGGCGTTCAAGTGAACACGATTCAACGCGTCCAGCCACCGGTCGGCATGACCACGCGCTAATCGGGCTGTCCAGCGCCGAGCGCACGAAGCGTTAAAGTACAGGAACGTGAATGCGGGGGAGGGCGAAAGCCCTCATCCTCATCGTTGTCGTCGCTGGACCGTTGCCGGCTAGGCATCGGGAGGGCGCGTAACTCCCCTCGCAAAGCACTACCGGATAGGTGCTAATGCCCGGAGTCGCTCAAAAAGACAAGTCGTTGGAGGCTGATATCTGATTCGGCCTGTCGCGACGAGTTGACGATCGCGCTTGCCTGCGCCAGATGACATACGCGCAGAGATTTCGCATCCAGCGCCAGGCTTTGCGAGCGAGCCGCAGACGATCTCCCGCCACCGAACGCAACGGACGTCCGGCATGCTCTGCCAGTAAATCTACGACATGCTCCGGCGTAGTAAAGAGCATGAGCCGCCAATCCCAATACAAGGGGTAGCGCAGCAGCACCCCCGCAGTCAGCATATCCAGCGTCAGCGTGCGCTCACGCGACGGCAACGACGGGAGGACATCGTCAGTGAGTCCCCATCCCGCGTAGAACGGCATGCCATACGTACGGACCTTCTTGCCGCGTAACAATGCTTCGAAACCAGCGAGTGACGACAACGTGTGAACCTCGTCCGCAATCTCGATGAGAGAGATGAGATCGCATGTCGTGTCGACCCTGTCGGCGTGCCTTGCCGCGTAGACAAGGCCACGACGATTCCCGGAGAGCACGTCCGGATGTGGCTTGTAGATGATCCACGCATCCGGGCGGGCTACCCGCACCGCCTCGAGTAGCGCCTCTGCCGTCGAGATACCACGGGTGCCGAGGCGAACCGACGCGTCGTCGGCAACCTGCCCCGGGACCAGTACGACCGTTCGTCCGGCCGGCAACTGCCAGTCAGGCCGGCGTCGGCCCAGGTTATATTTGGTCAGCCCTTCGGCGACAATTCGCGCGCGTAACGCGGCAGCCCGTGCCAGTTCCGCCTCGTCGAATGTCGCCCTGTTTAGCAGGCGATTCAAATCGCTCGGACGGGTCGGATCAAAGTAGATCCCGAGCGTATCGACGACCTGACTGAGTGGTGCACTCAGGTCGGAACCAAGGCCCGTCGAATGCAGGAATCCGTCTTCGATGCGGACATAGCGAGCCTTGGCCGGCAAAGCATGAGCGTCGCGGGCTCCCCATAGTGCCGCACACTCCTCGCTTGAAACCGCAGCGGGGTCGTCGGTCCACCTGAGTGAGCGGCCACCGGCGCCAAGGAAGGGGGTGGCGAAACGGCGCTTCCATAACTGGAATCGGATTCCGACAACGTTGGGAATTGCCGCATAGCGCTGCTGGACGGACCGCTGCAAGGCGATGCAGTCGAGCAACGCCCCCAAATTCCCTCGCGCCCGCGATGATGGATCGCGGTAGCTGGCGAGGCGACAGAATACGGCGTAAAAAAGCATGGCAACGCTAGGGCGCGAGCGCCGTTCGGGTCTCGGATACGCATCGTGAGTGAGCCCCCAACCGGCGTAATACGGCGTTCCCTGCACATGCAGTGGAACGTCCGCGAGCAATGCATGCATCCCTTCCGGGGCGGACACCGTGTACACGTGGTCGGCGGACTCGATCATCTGGCAAACCGTAGTGCGATCGTCAGCGAATCGAAGCGGCTCGGGCAAACGACCTGCGAAGCACTCGGAAAGCCAGCGTCCGCTGCCGTCCCCCGCAGAGCGGGCAATCCAGAATTCCGCAACGGGGTGGGCGGCCAACGCTCGGGCGACGAGGCGACGAAACGCCGTCACGCGCTGACGTCCACGCCATGCCGCGCCGGGCACCGACACTCGCTCGTCTATCAACAGCACCCGGGTCGGCAACCCTCTCCCGAGTCGTTCCGGTACGCTCCCGCATGCTTTGTCGATGGAATCAAACGCGCAAAGCGTGCGCGCGCGAGCCATCAACGTCCGCAATTCATCACCGTGCACTTGCGCTGGCGTTGCCGCTGCCAGTGACAACAACGTTCGATCGAGCAGGCGCGCGAATCGGTCTGAACACGGATCTCCTGCATCGCGTGCGAACCAGGCGAGTGCCGGGGATCGTCTCGTGGCGCGCGGTGCGATCGGCACCCTGCCAGCCCCTGGCGGACGCCGGGTCGCCGTAGTGCGTCTGCCAACGGGTTGTTTCGCTACGATATCGGTGCCCGCAGGAAAATGCGTCACCGATGGGGGCGCGGAGCCCGGCGGTGGCGTGACGTCGCCCGAATGCGCCATGTCAGGCCAACCTATCGAGCAGACGATCGACGTTCTGGAAGTGCTCGGCCCAGGTCGGCGCACGGAACTGCGAAATGCGCATCAACTGGGCATCGCGCTCTGCACTTGCCTGCGCAGCGTATGAGCGGATTTTCTGAAACCATGAAGGACCATCCAACGGATCGAGATAGTCGGGTGTGATGCCTGCGATTTCCCGGAACACCTTGAGGTCGCTCGCAAGAACCGGAACGCCAAGTGAGAGCGCTTCGACGAGCGGCATGCCATAGCCTTCGACGAATGAGGGGAAGAGTAGCGCCTGCGCGTGGCCGAGATAGGCGTGCAGCTCGGCATCATTGCAATCGGGAAGCTCGACGACGTGCTCGCGCAGAGGCTCACAACGCTCAAGCAGATCGACGACGTTCTCGCATTCCCAGC
This sequence comes from Pandoraea sp. ASV26, assembly GCF_016428915.1. Lineage (GTDB taxonomy): Bacteria > Pseudomonadota > Gammaproteobacteria > Burkholderiales > Burkholderiaceae > Pandoraea. The sequence continues at coordinate 5,209 of NZ_JAELTP010000049.1, read as the reverse complement.
CGCGGCGCCCGATGATGAACAACATTGGTGCGGAATGGCCCAATGCCTCGACCAACCGACGCCACACATGCAGGATGAACCAGTGATTCTTGCGCGGCTCGATGGTCCCGAGCATAACGAAGTACGGGCGCTCGCACGGACGTACCGTCTCAATACGCGACGTAATGCCGGACGCCAACCGTGCCACTGCGGACATAGGTATTTTCATCGCCTGCCGATCGGCTTCGGCTGCGAGCGTATCGAGCGTGTCCTGCGAGTTGGCGAGAATGCCGCTCGCATGCTTGAGGGCAAAGTGAACGCGCTGCCGGTGCGTTTTCTTGACTCCCGGGCGGCAGTATTCCTCGTGTGTCACGGGAATCAGATCATGCACGAGTACTACGGGACGAACGCCACGCCGGCGCATATCGAGCAAGTACCTTTCGCGCTCGAGCCCGGAGTGGCTCGTATGCAGCAAAATGCCACGTTCGACGCATGGGCGCGTCCTTAGAAATTGCCACACGGCTTTGGCGATGACCCGCCGCGCACCTCCGGCCGATGGTTGACGCTGATCCAGGATGAGATCAAAGGCACGCCGAGACTCGGCGTGCGACAGTATTGCGCTATACCCAGATTCCGACAGCACGGCGCGCGTGTTACTCAGCATGCCGTAGCGGCGAACGTACTCGATGCTCACTCTATCGACCCCGGTAGGAAGCTTCCTCTCGGCGAGTCGAGTGATGAGGCGAGATACGTCTAAAAGGATCGGCGGAAATCTGGTGGACATGACGGTGCGTCTTCGCGCGACTCCGGGCACCGGTCGGGACCGGAGCCGCATGGAAAGAACGGCGCATTGCCTGGCTAGTCGTTTTGCTGACCGGAGATCTTTGCGTCGCCCACGGTCGCGATGGGTTGGGTCACGCGGACAAATCGATTACCGATGACTTGGGTGCCAGTCACCGGCTGATTCAGAAATTTGTCGCGTGCAATGCTGCCCACCTTTATCCCGATGGTGCGAACGTCCGTGAGCGTGTTGTTCTGCACAAGGTTGTCGTTGTCCTCGACGATGACGCCGTAATCCGTGTCGCGAATCGAGTTGCCAACGACGTTGTTGTGCTTGGCGGAGTCCAACGAATATTTTCCGTCGCCGTAGTACGGGTTTCCGCATTGCATGCTGCGGACATCCATACTTTGACGGGATGCCACCCAGACCCCCGTGCGCCCGCCGGAAATATCGTTTTGTTCGATCGTATTCTGGTCGCTACTCTGCCAGCGACGCGCTTGTTTAGGATCTTCTGCGTAGTGCTCGGAGCAATTCCGGTACAGGTACACCCCGCCTGCGAAGTTGCCGGAAATCTGGTTGTGCAGGATCTTGTTGCCCAACGAAGAGTCGATGGCAATGCCCTCGCGTCGCAGCGCAACGCCATTGCCGGCAATGACCGAATTCTGAACGGTATTCCATCGCGAGCTATGTTCGATGTAGATCCCGACGCTGCCCGACCCGGTGATCTGGCTCTGGTCGATGAGCGCATGGGTCACGTAGTCGTCTAGATAAATGCCGACAGCACCGGCGTTTCGCACGCTGACGTTGCGCAGTCGTACGTCGGTTGGCGTGAGACGATACAGATCTTCCTTGCTGTACTTCTCAGCCTTCTGCCGGTCCGGCGCGCTCCAACCGATCATGATCCCGTTGGCGCGTGCATTGAGTACCGTGCAGTTCCGAATTTCGACGTTGCTAAGCGGCGAACCCAGTGAGTCGACCTCGATACCCGATGGCAGCCGGTTCTCGAGGTCAATGACCGCGCCGTTACAGTCCAGCGTGGTATTCGAACTCGTGATCTTCAACGTCGTCGAGTAGCGTCGGTTCGGATCCAGTTTGACGTTCCCGGCCACGCAGGTGACATCGCTGCCGGCGCAACTGGCGGTGTTCTCGGCAGCGTGTGCTGAAGCTCCGCTCATCAAGACTGCGGCGACCACGGTAAAGTGCAGGTTACGGCTGATGGAGATCGAGTTCATAGGGTCCAGGGCAATGTCAGGTGCGTCGGGTTGCCAATCAATACGTTCGGATAATGTTTGTCACCGGATAAACGACCGTGAATACGAGGTTCAGGAACTTCTGCAACTCTGCCGCAGGTGCATTCGAGATATAGACGAGATCCTTGTTGTGCACGCGGAACGATTGCGTTGCGAAGAATGCAGCAGGATCCTTCAGATTGACGCGATAGATGACCGGGACGAGATTTTCAGGCGTGACGCGAACCGGGGCGTTTGGCCACTCCAGCGCATCCTTGCGTTCCATACGAAAAATGAAAACCCCCCGCGGGTCCGACCGGCTGTCATTGAGGCCACCCGCACGCGCGAGCGCTTGCGAGAGCGTGATGCCTTGCGCCTCGAAATTGATTTCGTCGTTCTTTCCGGAGGCGCCCAACACCGTGAAGCTCAGCGGCTGGAACAGCGCGGTAATGACGTCTCCTGCTTGCAGCGGAACGTTCTGGCGCGGATCGCGAATGATCGTCTGCAACGGGAGCGATTCGACCCGGCTACCGCGAGTGAGCTGAATCATGGTCTTGTCGACGGCTTGTCGCGTGCCGCCGACGTTGGCAATGGCGTCAAGCAGACGTTCTCCGCCGGAGGTCAATTCCATGCGAGCGCTGTTTGCCACGTCACCCACAACCGTCACGTAGGATGTCGAGTTGCGCACACGTCGCACGATGACCTGCGGGTCGTTTGCCTTACCCTTCAGACGCCCCGCAATAACCCTTCCCAACTCCGCGGTTGACTTTCCTGCCGCTTGAACCGGGCCCACGAAAGGCACACTGATCTTTCCGTCGACGTCGATAGTCTGTGTCGGCAGCGTGGTGACCTTCGACCCGACAGACGCATCGCCAGGCGTCGACGACATGCCGAACAGCGTGGCAGGTGGCGCCTCCCAAACCGACACCTCGATACTGTCTCCTGCGCCCAGGAGCTGCGTCGCGCCAAGTTTGCCGCCAAACGTCGAGGCGAAGTCGATCGATCTTTCGTCGGCGATCAGGCGCCGGGCTACGTCATCGGTGACATCGACGATCTGAATGAAGCCTTCGCTCTGAGCAACCGCGGAGGTGGACGGCTCGGATGCCGATTCGACTTGCCGGGCCGTGGGGCCCGATGACGGTACGACGCTGCAAGACGTCAGCGCGAAGGCGGCGCATACGAGCGTCGCCAATGCAGTAGTTTGTCGGAGTTGCATCACTTTCATTCTCTGTTCATGGCTGACGGGGTTTCCGTGCCGGCTCACGCAATGGACATCTCGTCGCGTCAGATCGTCTCGAAGATATCGGCGCCCCAGAAGTTGCGCATACTCTTGCGCATCCGGCTGCGCTCGGCGCCCAGTTCCACAGGCTTATACGAGCGCGTCGGCAATGCCAACTGACCCAGAACTTTCCCCCAGAATTGCGGCAGGAAGAACGCGGGTCGAATGGTCAGATAGTGACCGCCGGAAGCGTTGTGATCTGAGAACGCGTACGGATAGTGCGCGAGGTGAACACCGCGCTTGTCGAAATACGCAGCCTCGATCGACGTACTGGAGGTGATGCTATACACATGCGTGATCGGTTCCTGCGCAAGCAGGTGGTAGAAGTTGGTACTGATCAACTCCGTGTTGTGAAAGAGCCGGGTCAGTGCAACGACCATCGGATTGTCTTTCGCATACGGGTGGGGCTTCACCAACACCTTCGAGTGAGACTGACACAGCGCGCTGAATTGATCGAGAAACTCGTTCGACTCGAGAAGCTTGCCGTTTCGGATCAGCACCTTGTCGTCTGTTGTCTGTCCCGCGAACAGCGCAACATTTTCGAAGCCCGCAACAGGGGCGACGTGCGGCAGTTTTGCGAGCGTCGCCATCGCCAGACCCGCCGCCAGAGAGATCTCTTCATCGAACACGACGAACTCGCTCAGCACTTCGCCAAGGCCCGGCACGTTGCTTCTGACGCCAAACAGAAGGTCGTCAAGGAAGCGCGCCGGATGGACGGTGAAGTCGACGTACGGAATTTCGAGGCTGTCCAACGCGCTGCGGATTCCCTCGGGAAGCTCGAAAGCGATGACCAGGGCATCGTGCAGACGATCGTGGATCGCCGCGAGCGCACGAGTGTCCGGATGGACATTGAACAGTTTGACCCAGGAATCCAGCGAAGGAGGCAGACCGCTGATCTCGTAATATTGACGAGCAAAACACCGCTCGTCCCCGGTCGCAACCAAGACGGAAATCGGCAGCGCGCCGACTCGCTGAAGTGCGGGTCGGATCAGGTGATACAACCACTTGATGTTGACGCTTTGCGACGCGTCGCCATTGGCGTTGAGTCGAAGGAAATCGCCGGTTACGACGATGCGTTTGATTGAAGTCACGTTTATAGCTCCGCGATCAGCTTCGTCAGCGGAAGGAAGGCGACGGCCGGTTCGAACTGCATCCGGGCTGCCTTCGATGCAGCGGCGGCGAACTGCTCCACCTTTTGGGGATGACGCGCGAAATCGAGAATCGCGTCGATGAACTCGGTGCGCGAGCGGGCCACGACGATGCCTGAGCTCTCCGGGTCGCGAATGCCGACGACCCCCTCCGGCGAGGCGATGAGCGCACGGCCGAACGCTAGCGCTTCGACCGACTTGATCTTGATGCCACCGCCCTGAATGATCGGGTTAATCAATACGTCGCACTGTTCGTAAATATCTGAGAGCCGCTCGGAAAGCCCGCGCAGGCGCACGCCGGGCTCTACATCGCCGAGGCGCGAACATACGGAGCCAAAGATATTGAGCGAGACGCCGAAGCGCGATACCACTGGCCAGACCTGGTCGAGGAACCAGCGAATCGCCTCAAAGTTCGCATCGCTGTTTCCGCCGACGAAGCCGAGCGTCAGTCCTTCATGCGGGTAACTCGCGCGTTCGGTCTGCACCGTGACCCCGTGGGGGCAACAGAGAACAAGTGGCTTCTCGAGGATCTGTTCGAGCTTGCGCGCTTCCACGTCCTGGATGGCGAGGACGGCGTCAAAATTCTCGAGCAGGGATTTCTCCTCGGCCAACGTAAGCGAGATGTGGTGCTTCAGCCCGAGTTCCGTGAAGCGATATTCGCGGTACGACATAAGGTCGTGAGTATCCAGAACCTTGATTGGTCCCGGCGGCACAGCGTCTGCCAGGTACGCGAGCCAGATGTACTCGATGACGACAGTGTCGAAAGCCTCAGCCCGCGAAAGATAGACGCTCA
>NZ_JAELTP010000485.1 GCF_016428915.1 Pandoraea sp. ASV26 | reverse complement strand
CCCCCCCCCCCCCCCCCCCCCCCCCCCCCCCCCCCCCCCCCCCCCCCTTTCAAGCAGAAGACGGCATACGCGATACACAATATCGTCTCGTGGGCTCGGAGATGTGTATAAGAGACAGCCCATGCAGAATGCTTTTCTTGCCGCTGGTAATTATTTCCACGCTCACGCCAGACACATAACCCCCGCCAAAATTGACAGACGGTGCGGTAACGGCGCGTGTGACGCCACCGAGGCGAGCTCGGGCGAATAGCTTACCATCAAGCCAGATGCCATGTTTCGCATAAGCAACGCTGCTTGGATCGGTGATCCGCTGGTTTGGGGCGACGCCATCACCCGTGCTGGCGTCTGCTTCTATTTCTCTCATTCCGAGCGCCTTGGACAGTGCTGTCAATCCTGGTGCGGCGTGGCCATTCTCCAAGTCAAGCACCGCGTGGTAGGC
>NZ_JAELTP010000484.1 GCF_016428915.1 Pandoraea sp. ASV26 | reverse complement strand
GCTATAGCGCATGCTGCGTCGACGAGGTTGCTGCTGAGCACACGGCTGCTGATGTCGTTGTGCATTATGGCAGAACATGCTTGAGTCCCACGAGTCGATTGCCGGTTATAAACGTCTATACAAGACACAAACTGGACCACGATGCCGTTGTTGCCGAATTTACAAAGGAGTTTGCAGACAAGGATACCAAGGCCGACATCATGGCGGACCTGACGTATCAAAGTCATGTTGCCGGCATTACGAGCCTCTTGAAAGAGATGGTGTACCAAAAGATTGTATCTACTGATGCGACCAGGGATCCAGCAGGCACATTCCCAAACAGAAAACTCGCTTGTACCCAGATGGGCGACGACGAGCTCAAACAGCATTCACTCTTTCACATTGCCGACCCTCCTCAATCACTCCTCCTGGCTCTCCAGTCCCGCTTCGCATCTCTCCAC
>NZ_JAELTP010000483.1 GCF_016428915.1 Pandoraea sp. ASV26 | reverse complement strand
AGCCAGAGCTCTCCGACCAGCCACCCGTGATAGCATCGTCACACACCCCACCTCATTCCGCAGCTACGCAATCACTGTCGCCAGCTTGACAACTCCAGTCTCTGACTCTGTCAGGGCTCTCTCAATCCCTCCTCATCAATTTCCACAGCTATGGTAGGCTTCAGTTCATCTCAAACGATGTGCCGGCTCATCCGCTAACGAATTGTCTGTCAAGTCGAATCTGCGATCCTACCGAAACGCCGTCCGCGCGTCCCTCCTGGCCTCGTTGTGCCTCAGCGACTTTGCCTCACAGACGACCGAACGCCACAATGTACCCGAGGTCGAGGCGAGGACGTCGCCCGAGGTCCTGCTCAACAATATAGTCATTGCCCGTAACCACGAGGAGCGCGTCCTCATCGAGCCCAGCGTCAACAGTGTGCGCATCAGCATCCGGGTCAAGC
>NZ_JAELTP010000482.1 GCF_016428915.1 Pandoraea sp. ASV26 | reverse complement strand
CTTGTAGACGGGGTCGAGTGGTGCGCCAGGGGCGATGTGAGGGCCGCCGCCGTGCACCTTGAGAGCACGAACAGTGGCAACAACCACTACGACATCGGGCACGAGGCCAGATGCGCGGCACTTGATGTTGAAGAAGCGCTCGCCTCCCATGGTAAAGTCGAAGCCGGCTTCCGTAATGACAAAACCAGCTTTTTCGCTGTGGTTCTCGTCCGGCTCGGTACCAGCCAGCTTGAGAGCCAGTCTATCAGCAATGATGGAGCTCTGACCAATGCTGATGTTGGCGAAAGGTCCGGCGTGGACAAAGACGGGAGTGCCTTCAAGCGTTTGCATCAAGTTGGGCTTAATGGCATCCTTCATGAGCGCAGTCAACGCACCGCCAGCACCAATGTCGTCGCAGGTAACAGGGTCACCATTGCGAGATGTAGCAACAACCATGCGGC
>NZ_JAELTP010000481.1 GCF_016428915.1 Pandoraea sp. ASV26 | reverse complement strand
ATGCGAACAAGCGGGTGACAAAGGCCGGGGTGATTTAGCCGCGCTGTCAGCGACGCAGGGGACCGGCGCGGGTCGGCGCAACCATGCGTTTCTCGGGAATCGGGCTGCGGATAGGATATGCGCGCAAAGTGGCGAATGGCTCTGGCGAGTAGATGAGAAGACGAGCCAAGAGTCGCTGATTGTGAAGAATGTCAAACTCGGAAAATCGCCTTTTTTGTTGGTGTAGGTTGTCAAAGTTTGCTGGTGGACGGCACCACCTCCGAGGGGAAAACTTGAAGGCTAATGCTCGGTCAGAGAACGTGGGCATGTGGCGCCCGTTTGATTTTATGAATGACCCGGGGCGTTTTGGAGGAGGAGGGATGGGATTGTGTGTGGGTGGTGGACGTCGGGATTGGTGGAGAGAGTTTTGTAGTGGTGGCGCGGGACAGTGTGGTGCAGGC
>NZ_JAELTP010000480.1 GCF_016428915.1 Pandoraea sp. ASV26 | reverse complement strand
ATGCCCAAGTACTCGGATGGTGAGGTGCAGCCCCAGCCGATTGATAAAACACAAAAGAAGAAGATTACTGAAAAGGGTGAGGGCGAGGCTCTGAAACATCCCAAGGCTGCTCAAGCTGCAAAGGAGGAGGAGCCGCCTAAGCCAGCAAGTGATGCCGAACCGCAACCTGCCGAGTCTCGAGCAAACGGTTCCATCAAGGACCCGAAGGACGCCCAGATATCCCAGGGTTCTAAACACAGCCCTCCTGCGAGCCCTACAGGCAGCCCCAACATTTCGCCAACTGAGGATCAATCTGGCGATGGCGCCAACTTAAAGGAGGCGCCATCACGGAAAAAGGAAAGGAAGAAGCGAAATGAGGAGGAGCGTAAAGCCCGCAAGGAAAAGAGACGCAGGCTCGCTGAAGACAACGGATCGATACCCATGGAAATCCACTACGATAG
>NZ_JAELTP010000479.1 GCF_016428915.1 Pandoraea sp. ASV26 | reverse complement strand
GCCCTTCCCTATCCATAGTCATCGTTTCTGGTCAGTCAACGCTTCATGAGTTATCCTTGACGAGGGGGGAAAGGTGGTCGAGGTATAGGCAACCCAGACTCTTCATCTGAAATAGATGCTGCACGCCCGTAACCAGTCGAGTCTACCAGAGCAAACGAATCCGATCCAGCCCCACGCTTGTGCTTCTTGTTGTACTTTCTGTCTTCCTTCTTCATTCGCTTTTCTTCCTTCTGACGGCGCTTCATTTCCTTTCTCTCCCGACGGCTAATTTTGGGAAAGTTGCTGTTTGGGCCGTGTAGTATAAATCCAGGGTGGATGACGTTGAGAATGACAAAGGCAAATATCATCGGGAACGCGTCAAGGACAAGAGGGTACGTCTCGTCTGTGATGAGCTTATTGTCTGCGTTGAAACCAGAGCCAAATTCGACGAGTCGGAACAC
>NZ_JAELTP010000478.1 GCF_016428915.1 Pandoraea sp. ASV26 | reverse complement strand
GTGTAAAGCATCCAAGGAACAGCAAACGGGGTGCAGCAGGAGACTACTCACTATCGCAGCCATTAAGAAAGCGCTGGAGTCGGTCAGGCGCAGTATCCAAACGTCATCGGCACAAGCGTAGGCGCCACCTCAGAAGACGTGCGTCGCTGTAGCCAGCATCAAGGGGACAAAGGGAAAAAGGATAAAGGGCGACGTGTTGATGCAGCAGCTATAGAAGATTTGAAGCTGCGAAATAGTGAAGAGGACGACAAAAGGGTTGGGTGAAACGGGTGAATGGTGACGCCGAGTTACGGGTATCAGAGTAAAGAGCAGAGAGCTTCAGAGCTTCGGCCGAGGGTAATGGAGTACTTGGGGTGAGCTTTAGTGCTGCCGGTTAGGCTGGCAGGTACGCCAAACGAGCCGAGGGTTGGTGCTGGTCAGCTGCGGGGATGCCACTGAGA
>NZ_JAELTP010000477.1 GCF_016428915.1 Pandoraea sp. ASV26 | reverse complement strand
ACTCAGTAGCCGGCCGAAGCAACAGCCGAGAGTTGTCAGTGGGAAGTGGGTGGAAGTATGTTGGAAAGAAAAGACGCTGGTAGATGAGGAGCAATATGCCGCTTGAAACGTGACGAGAAAACACCGTATTAGAATATTCACAAATAGTCAACTGTTTATAATATTTTAGTTTATCCAGCATATTGCTACCGCCCGTTTACTTCCCAATAGTAAGGAACAAACGGTCACCAACATCACCCAGGCCAGGATTCAACATGCCGCTCTTGGTAAGCTCCTTATCCACACCCGCAATCCGCAACTCTGTGCCTTCGGGCCACTCCTCTGCAACTTTCCTCACACCTTCTTCCGCACCAATGACGGCTAGAATCAGAATTCGCTTTGCACCCCATTCACGCAGCGTCTGGATGGCCGCCGCGCAGGTGCCGCCCGTAGCAATGACC
>NZ_JAELTP010000476.1 GCF_016428915.1 Pandoraea sp. ASV26 | reverse complement strand
AATTACCCCGTAACCCTACGGAGTAATACGTGTTAAAACTACTCCGTATTTTGGCCTGGCTTGGTTTGAGCCCGCCTTAATTTGAAATTACAATGTAGCTCGTGCTGGGGGGAGGGAGAAAGAAAAAAAATGGAAAAAAAAGGAAAGGAAAGGCGCCTTGGGTGCTAACGCAGTAAGATTGAGCACATCCTTTCTGAGACTCTGAACCCAAGCGTGAAGAAGTCGGACGGGGGTGGTTGCCACCATAGCTGAGTCCCAGCCGTTTGATTCTGGAGGCGACAGAATTACCGCAGGTCGCCCCCTTTTTCTACCTTCCCTGTCGGTCGCGTATTCCTGTTTCCGTTTGAAACAACCATGACGCAACCTGTCCGGTATTCTGGTTGCCTGCGAGTATAGTATGTATATATTTGCACGAGCTAGGATGCCTTTTGTAACGGTAC
>NZ_JAELTP010000048.1 GCF_016428915.1 Pandoraea sp. ASV26 | reverse complement strand
GCCCAGCGCAACCAGATCAGCGCCAGCCTCGGGCTCGCGAAATCGTCGTTCGAGCGATGGCAGCAACTGCGTCAGCGCGACGCCGTCTCCCAGCAAGAACTCGACGAGCGTCAGAGCACCTACACGCAGGGCACCGCCAATCTGGCCGCCGCCGACGCCAACGTCAAACGGCTCGAGAAACTCGAGTCGTTCAAGCGAATCGTCGCGCCCTTCGATGGGGTCATCACGCAGCGCAACGTCGACGTCGGCGACCTGATCGACGCCGGCAGCGGCAACAGCCGTGCGCTGTTCTCGCTGGCGCAGACCGATCCGCTGCGGGTGTACGTTCAGGTGCCGCAAGCCTATGCGCAAGGGGTGGCGGTGGGCCAGTCCGTCGTCGTGACGCAAGCCGAACTGCCCGGCGAGCACTTCCAGGGCAAGATCACCCACGTGTCCGGCGCCATCGACATCGCGACCCGCTCGCTGCAAATCGAAGCCGCCCTGCCGAATCCCGACGGCAAGCTGCGCCCGGGGGCCTACGTGCAGCTCGCGCTGCCCGGCGCCGTACAGTCGCATCTGAGTGTGCCGGCCAACGCCCTGCTGTTCCGCGCCGAAGGCCCGCGCGTGGCGGTCGTGGACGACCAGGGCGTCGTTCATCTGCACAAGATCGTCATCGCGCAGGATCTCGGACAGTCGCTGGAATTGGCTGACGGCGTATCGGCAACCGACCGCGTCATCGTCAACCCGAGCGATTCCATCGACGAGGGCGACCATGTGCAGGCCAAGGCACTAAAGGTCAAGGGCGGCGCCAAGGCGGGCGGCAAGCCGCAAGGAGCGCAATCGTGATCGCGCCGGTGCGCCGTGCGCGTCTGGGCACGACGCTGCTCGCCGTGACTGCGCTGCTTGGCGCCTGCGCCGTCGGCCCGGACTATCACCGGCCCGAAGTCTCGACCCCACCCGACTGGAAGACCGACGGTTACTGGCGACTCGCGCAACCATCGCATGCCCCGTTGCAGCCCGATTGGTGGAAGGGGTTCCAGGAACCCTTACTCGATGCGCTCGAGACGCAAGCGCTCGCGCAAAACCAGACGCTCGCGGCCGCTGTGGCGCACTACGATCAGGCACAGGCGACGCTGGCCGGCACCTCGGCTCAACGGCTTCCGGAAGTCGATGCGTCTTTCGGTCTGGCCCGCCAGCGTATCTCGGCGAACCGCCCGGTCACGAGTTACTCGTCGAGCAGCATGTCCACCGTGCAGAACAACGTGCAGGTCGGCCTCGGCGTGAACTACGACACCGATCTGTTCGGCCGCATCCGCCGTCAGGTCGAAGGCGCGCGCGCTTCCGCCGAACAGGCGGCCGACGATCTGGCCAACGCGCGGCTGGTGCTCACGACACAACTCGCCACCGCCTACTTCCAGTTGCGCGCGCTCGACGCCGAGATCAAGGTGCTCGACGAGTCCGTCACGCTGCAACAGAAGGCGCTCGATTACGTGAGCGCGCAGCATGATCTCGGGGCCGTCTCGGGTCTGGACGTTCTCCAGCAACAATCGGAACTCGACACCACGCGGGTGCAGGCGCGCCTGCTCCATCAGCAACGCGACCAATACGAGCATGCGATCGCCGCGCTCGTCGGTGTGCCCGCCCCGGCGTTCTCGGTGCCGGCCGGCGCGTTGCCCGGAACGATGCCGCCGATTCCGCTGGGCGTGCCGAGCGACATCCTGCAACGTCGCCCGGATGTGGCGTCAGCCGAACGCGGCATGGCGGCCGCGAATGCGCAGATCGGGGTGGCAAAGGCGGCGTTCTTCCCCAGTCTGACGCTCAACCCCGGCATTGGCTGGCAAAGTACGGAGTTCGCCAACCTGCTGTCCGCACCGAGTCTGCTGTGGACCGTGGGCACGCTCGCCACGCAAGCGATCTTCGATGGCGGACGGCGTCAGGCGGGCGTCGACTTCGCAAGTGCGGGCTACCGTGCCGTCGAGGCGAACTATCGGCAGACGGTGCTCACGGCGTTCCAGCAGGTGCAGGACGGCGTGGCCGGTCTGTCGGTGCTCGACGCCGCCGCACGCGAGTCGCATGCGGCCGTGGTCGACGCCCAGCGGCTACTGAGTCTGGCCAACGACCGCTACTCCGGCGGTTTGACGGCGTATCTGAGTGTCATCACGGCGCAGCAAGGGCTGTTGGCGAGCGAGCGGCAGGACGTTCAGATCCGCGGCCAGCAACTGGTGCTGTCGGTGGCGCTGGTCAAGGCACTCGGCGGCGGCTGGCTGCCGTCATCAGATACATCCTCTGACTCGTATAATGCGCAAAGATGAGGTGACGACATGAAAGTACTGATCGTTGAAGACGAACACAAAGTCGTGGACTATCTGCGCTCCGGGCTGACCGAGCAAGGCTGGGTGGTCGACGTGGCGCTAGATGGCGAGGAAGGCACGCATCTGGCGTTGGAGTTCGACTACGACGTGATCGTGCTCGATGTCATGCTGCCCAAGCGCGACGGCTTTGCCGTGCTCGGCTCGCTGCGCGAGCGCAAGTCGACGCCGGTCATCATGCTCACGGCGCGCGATCACGTGAACGACCGCGTGCGCGGCCTGCGCGAGGGCGCGGACGACTATCTGACCAAGCCCTTCTCGTTCATTGAACTGGTGGAGCGTCTGCACGCCCTCGCCCGCCGCACGCGCGTGCAGGAGTCGACGTTGATTTCGGTCGGCGACCTGTACGTCGACCTGATCGGGCGCCGGGCCACGCGCGACGGCCAGCGACTCGACCTGACCGCCAAGGAATTCCAGTTGCTCTCGGTGCTCGCCCGCCGCCAGGGCGACATCCTGTCGAAGACCGCCATCACCGAACTGGTCTGGGACGTCAATTTCGACAGCCACACGAACGTTGTGGAGACGGCCATCAAGCGGCTGCGCGCGAAGCTCGACGGCCCGTTCCACACCAAGCTGCTGCACACGGTGCGCGGCATGGGCTACGTGCTGGAGGTACGCGAGGCCTGAGTGCCGCGCGTGAGCCTCATCGTGAAACACTCGATCTCCCGCCGCCTGGCCGCCATGTTCGCCGTCGTGGCGCTGTCGGTCTTCGCGCTGGTGGGCACGGCGCTCTATATGATGCTGCGCGTGCAACTGGAGCGGCATCTGCGCGAATCGCTCGACGACCGGGCCCAGATCGCCCACATCATCGTCTATCACGGCGGCACGCCGGAAAAGTGGCAGATCGCACGGGAAAAACTCAGCGACATGACGCCGCGTGACGGCACCACCACTTACGCCGTCACGAGCGACGACCCGAAATACACGTTCGGCACGCCCGTGACCGGCACGTTCGTCAAACGTCTGTCCAACGGCTACGTGCGGCTACGACCCGACGGGGGCGGCGACGACATGCTGACCACGCGCGAGATCCTGCCGCCTTATGGCTCGCGTCCGGCCGTCACCCTGCAAGTTGCCGCGAGCTATTCGCCGAACGAGCGCACGCTGCGCGCCTTCGGGCTGGGCCTTGCGGCGCTCTCCGCCCTCGGCAGTCTGGGCGTGCTGCTGCTCAGCTATTCCGTGACGCGTCTGGGCCTCGCGCCGCTGACGCGTCTCACGCGCGAAGCTTCCGAAATCAGTCCGGACAACCGTTCGCAGCGACTCGATACCCGGTCGTTGCCCGTTGAACTCGACGATCTGGCGCACTCGTTCAACGGCGCGCTTGCCCGGCTCGACAGCGCCTACGAACGGCTGGAGTCGTTCAATGCGGACGTCGCGCACGAGCTGCGCACACCGGTGACGATCCTGATCGGCCAAACGGAAGTGGCGCTCACGCGCGAGCGGCCGGTCGAGGATTTGCGCGCGCTGCTGCAATCGAATCTGGAAGAACTGGGCCGCATGCGCACGATCATCAACGACATGCTGTTCCTCTCACGCGCCGATCAGGGCGAGCGCGCGACCGGGCTCACGGCGGTGTCGCTCTCGAGCGAAGCCGCGCACACGCTGGAGTTTCTGGAAATTCCGCTGGAGGAGGCGCAAGTCACGGCACGTCTGCATGGCAGCGCCGTGGCGCACGTGAACAAGGCGCTGTTCGGCCGCGCACTCGCCAATCTTGTGATGAACGCCATCGAGCATTGCGCGTCAGGCGCCAATATCGACGTGCGGATCTCGCCCAAGGCGGATGACGCACGCCAGGTGAGCCTGGAAGTGACCAATCCCGGCGCGCCGATTCCGCCGGACGTGCTGCGGCATCTGTTCGACCGCTTCTACCGCGCAGAGCCCTCGCGCACCAACAGTCGCGAAAATCACGGCCTGGGGCTGGCCATCGTCAAGGCGATTGCCGAAATGCACGGTGGCACCGTCTGGGCTCGCAGCGAGGGCGGGTTCAATACTTTCGGCTTCTCGGTGTCCACCGGACGGGAAACCGGCGCGCCGACGCCCGATGCCGAGCCGTCCCACAGCCCGCCTCACAGCCCACCTCACAGCCACGACGCTGCAACGGCGCCGTCTTCTTCCCTCGCGCGTCACACGCCGTGACGGCCCTGAACGCCCGCATGCTGCGTGGCTTGGGGCGCGAAGACCGTCAGCGTCTCACCTAACGCTTCGCGCGCATAAGCCGCCGCGACCGTCATTTGCGCAAGACGCGCACGTAGCGCCAGATTCTCACGCTCGAGATGCTGGACACGCCGCATGGCGTCTGCCACGTCGGTCGCGCTATCGTCTGCCGGGTTGCGCGCGTCGGGCATGGCGTCGAGGAACGTCATGGCGCGCGCCAGATTCTGTTCGAGCTGCTGCGCCCAGGCGGATTGCCCAACGGATAGCGACGCTCCAAACGCCGGGACCGCCGGCACTTCATAAATGGCACGCGCACGCACGATGGCCTTTTGCACCGTGCCCGCGCTCGGGCGACGAGTCACGCCAGCCTGTGCCACGAAGCGCAGGTACGTCTGTGCGCCATAGATGCGATGCGCGGCCTGCCATGCGCTAGCGAGAAACGCGTCGAGAAAAGCGGGGTTGTTGTGAGGGTGTGCCGCGTCTGCATCGCGTGCGGCGGCGAGCAAGGCTGCGTAGGTTGCATCGTCGAACTTCAAGGCGGAACGTGCCATGGCGATCTCCGGGGGCTTGCCGAATCGGGGGGGCCGTACGCGCCGACACGCCATCACTGGCGGCATCGGCGGCGCAACAGCCAGGAAGACTGCGTGCGCATTGCGCGTCAGGCAGTCTCCTTCGGCGACGACATCAGGGCTTCGGTGCCGGTGCCGGCACCGGCGGCGCCCACTTGCGCTTGGCGTTCGGGTCCTGAGTGACGGCGACGGCAAGCGCTTCGGTGTAATTCACCGTGACGGCATCGCCGACCTTCACGCCCTCGAGCAACTTCGGGTCTTCGACAGCGACGTCGACCGTGCGCTGCGGCCCACGCAGTGTCACGACATTCGACTTGCGATCGATCCGCTGCACGGTGGCCACGACCTTCAGGTTTCGCGCGGCGTCGGCTGCCGGACGCTGCCCCGGTGCCGCACGATCGGCGCCTTCCGTGAGCACGCGGCTACGAATGCCGTCCCCCGGCGCGACGGAAATGGCGACGGAACGCTCATACGCGACGACGACTTTGTCGCCCTTGCGCATCTGCTCGAAGTTCTGCACTTCCGGCCCGACCACGAAGGTCACCGGTTTGCCATTGTCGTCTGCCACTTGAATGGTGCGTTTCTTCGCATCGACGCCGAGCAGCGTCGTGCGGAATTCGACAACGCCACCGCTCACGATCGGCGCCGGTCGCGCCGCATCCTGAGCATGCACCGCCGTTCCCAGCGACAACAATCCGGCCAGAATCATGGCTTGCGTAAGCTTCATGGTGAGTCCCTTTGTTATCGACGAATGCGATTCCCACACTCTGGATCGCAAATTAGTTAATTGTCCGAACAAAAACAACGGGATTCATTCAACTACATAGAAACCCGGATGTTTCGTTTCGATAGTAACAAAATAATTCGAAGCCGCAACGTAATTTTGAGTTGCATGCCAAATATCATCGATCACCGGTTGTCATGCGAAATTCAAACTAACGCAATCATTTCCTCGCAACACGCCTGCAATTCCCACCTACGCTGAAAAGCAAGACATCAATTTTTGATGCAGATCAATCTTTTCTGCGTCTCCGATTAGAAATTAAACAAATTTGACATCCAAATTGATACAAGTTGTTACAAATTTATTCACAACATTCAAGTAATTCTTAATCCGTTCGGATGATGCACTTACGGCCTGGCGATTTGTATTCCGAATCACTATTCCAATTTTTTTAACCACTGCCAACGCCATGCGGATACCGCGCCCGCATTCGGGCCGGATCGTACCCGTTATCGTGCCTCTTCACGTTTTACGGATACTTGGTGCGCCCGTGGTCGCAACACCGCGCGAATTACCGCAGGAACGAGAATCCGACGGTACCGACGGGAACATCCACCTATCAAACCTGGCGCGCTTGTAGGCAATACGGCGAGAACGTTATCCTTGCGCCATGAACCGTCGCATCCTCATTGCTCCCGAAGACGTCGAGCTCACCGCCATGCGCTCGCAGGGCGCCGGTGGCCAGAACGTCAACAAAGTCTCCAGCGCCATCCATCTCCGCTTCGACGTCATGCGCTCGTCGTTGCCGGACGACGTCAAAGCCCGCCTGCTCTCCCGGCCCGATCACCGCATTACGCAAGACGGCATCGTCGTCATCAAGGCACAGCAACACCGCTCACAGGAACTCAACCGGGCCGATGCGCTGGCGCGCCTGCAAGCGCTGGTCGATGCGGCTGCCGTACCGCCTCGCCGCCGTGTTCCGACCCGGCCCACACTCGGCAGTCAACTGCGCCGCCGGGATGCCAAGCAGGGGCGCGCTCGCGTCAAGGCGTCGCGCGGCAAGGTTCACGCCGGCCGAGAGGATTAATGCTAACGATTGTTAGCTTTTTATAAAAAAAGATATTTTTTATTATCTTTTTAGTGAGGCGTGCCCAAAGAAATGCTAAGATAAAGCATCATTTCCCGACGAAAGCACATCATTATGAGCTTCATGGAATCGCTGGTGGTGGCTCGCAAGGATGCCGCCATGACACAGGCGGAACTCGCCGATCGCGCCGGGCTGTCGCGCATGACCGTGCAGAAGATGGAGTCCGGTGCGCTCGACCCGCGCATGTCGACCGTGCTGGAAATGGCGCGCGCGCTCGGACTCGAACCCATGCTGGTGCCGGCCAGTCTGCGGCAGGAGGTTGAAGCGTTCCTTCGCTCCGGTGGCAAGTACCTCTCGCAACCCAGCGGCATTTCCGCCCCGCCCTCCATCGTCGAGACGCTCGGCCGCTAAGCCGCCAATCCACTCATCCGCCCCGGCGTCGGACCTCTGCCCATGAACATCAAATATCTGCGCGCCTATCTGCACATGCCCGACGGCACGCGGCGCGCCATCGGCTATCTGTCGCAATACGGTGACATTCTGCGCATGTCGTTCGACGAGAACTACATCGCCGACGCCCAGCGGCCGACCCT
This sequence comes from Pandoraea sp. ASV26, assembly GCF_016428915.1. Taxonomy (GTDB): domain Bacteria; phylum Pseudomonadota; class Gammaproteobacteria; order Burkholderiales; family Burkholderiaceae; genus Pandoraea. The sequence continues at coordinate 32,437 of NZ_JAELTP010000048.1, read as the reverse complement.
CTCGCTCGCCTATCGCGGCGCGAACGAGACCGCCACGCGGGAGATTCTCGCGTCGCCCCAAGACGCTCGTCTCGTGCGCACCGATGGCCGTTGGCCGGTGTATTTCGAGAATCTGCTGCCTGAAGGCCATAACCGCGAACGCCTCGCTGCCGAGCGCCGTTGCAGCCCGGACGACGAGTTCGAGTTGCTCGCCGCAGCCGGTCACGACCTGATGGGCGCGCTCGAAGTCGAACCTGTGCCCGCGCGCGAAGGGGTGCCGGACGTCGTGCACCGCTGGCACACGGCCCTTGGGTTAGAGATGGTGGAGCCGGGGTTCGTCGATACACCGGTCGAAGACGCCGCGTCGCTACCCGGCGTGGTGACGAAGTTCTCAGCCGTGCGCGACGGACGGCGCTATGTCGTCAAACGTCAGGGGCGCGCGGGCTCGGTCATTCTCAAGCTGCCGACTACGCGTCATCCGGATCTCGTCGAAAACGAATTCACGGGCTATCGGCTGTGCGAAGCCCTCGATCTGGACTGTGCGAAGGCCGAGATCATCTCGCGGCGCGATGCCGACTTGCCCGAGCAGGTGCCGTTCGAACACATTCTCGCGGTACCTCGCTTCGACCGGCTGCCCGACGGGCGCCGCGTGCACATGGAGGAATTCGCGCAGGTGCTGCAATATCCGCCGCGCAGCAAGTATGGACGCGGGCTCGATATCGACTACACGACAATGCTGCGGGTGCTCGATCAACTTTCCGGCGAACCCGTGCGGGACGTGCGCGAATTCCTGCGCCGTCTGATCGCCTTCATCCTGCTGGGCAATACCGATGCCCATCTCAAGAACTGGGCCCTGACCTATCCCGACGCTCATACGCCGCAGTTGGCGCCGGTGTACGACCCGGTGTGCGTCGCCGCCTTCTTCCACGATGTCCCCGAATCGCACTACGGCGTGAACCGCGCCATCGACAAGACGCTGCGGGCCTTCGACTGGAATGCGCTGGAAGGACTGCTCAGGAGCGCCGGGCTGCTTCGCGTCAGCCGGTTGACGAGCATCGCGCGCGAGACCGTGCGCGAGGCGCAAGCCAAATGGCCCGCGTTGCTCGACGACGCCCCGGCCGCCGTGCGCACCACCGTGCTCGAGCGTCTGAACGGTGGCGTCGCCCTGACTGCCTGAATTTCCCCGCCCCTGCACGTCTATCTCGCAGCACGAGGAATATTACCCGGATGATATTGCAATTCAAATAACACCCGGGTAATATTCGCCGGTACCGACATTTTCCTATCGTCACCGGAGTCCGCCGTGCCTGCCAATTCCCTCGGATATACCGTCTTCCGCGACATGCGTCGTGTCGCTTCCGGCACGCTCGCCGACGCGGCCATTGCCTTTCAGCAGGCGATGATTGCCGATCCGCAAGCCTCGGTGCTGATCTTCGACGACCTGACCGGCGACACACGCGATGTCGACGTGCGCGGTACGGCCGCCGACATTCGGGCGCGCTACCCCGCGCCGGCGGCCGCCGCAGCGACCGCGCCCCTATCGGATGCGTCTCCCGCCAAGGGACGAGGCCGGCCCAAGCTCGGCGTCGTAGCGCGTGAGGTCACGTTGTTGCCGCGTCATTGGGATTGGCTCGCAGAGCAGCCGGGGGGCGCATCCGTCGTCTTGCGCAAGCTGGTGGACGAGGCGCGCCGCAAGCATGCCGGGCGAGACTTGCAGCGTCGCGCACAGGAGCGAGCCTACTGCTTCATGTCGACCATCGCAGGCAATTTGCCGGAGTTTGAAGAGGCGTCTCGCGCCCTCTTTGCCCACGACCTCGACGCGCTGGGCAAACGGATCGCCGCCTGGCCTGAAGACGTCCGCACGCATCTGCTGCGGCTCGCGTCCACGGACGATCTGGTTGATGACGCCGCATAAGGCTGCTTAAGGCAACTTAAGGCTGCATAAGGGCGCACCGGGGCGCATAAGCCTCACCAGTCCCCGGGGCGCTGTGCGCCCAACTCCCTGATTTCACTGCTCACCGGGCGGACCGCCGCACCGGACAGGCACCGCTTTGCCTATCGCTTCCCCTTTTCCCGCTCGTGACTTAACCAAGGAACTCGGACCATGACGCAACCCACTCCCCATCCGACAGCGCCGCCGCGTCCGCTATGGCGCACCTGGCTCATGATTGCCGTACCGATGATGTTGACCAACGCGCTCCAGTCCATTGCGGGCACGGTCGACGGCATCTATCTCGGCCATCTGATCGGCACAGACGCCATCGCGGCAGTCTCGGCGTTCTTCCCCGCCTTCTTCTTTCTGCTTGCCATCGTGATCGGGCTGTCGGCCGGCGCTACGGTGATGATCGGTCAGGCGTGGGGCGCACGGGATCTGACCCGCGCGCGCAATATCGCAGGCACCGCTATCGTGATGATGTTCGCGGCAGGCGTCGTCATCAGCGTGCTTGGCGGCCTGTTTGCCACATCGCTCATGCGCGCCCTCGGCACACCGTCAAGCGTGTTCGATGCCGCGACCCTGTACGCGCGTTGGATGCTCATCGGCATGCCGATCATATTCCTGCTCTGGCTTTGCACATCCATGAGTCGCGGCACAGGCGACGCCGTCTCACCGCTCCTCACCCTGTTGATTGCCACGCTGCTCTCGCTGGGTTTCACACCGGCGTTCATCTTCGGCTGGGGACCGTTCCCCCGGCTTGGGGTGGCGAGCGCCGCCGCGTCGACACTGCTCGCGTTCAGCATTGCACTTCTGTGGATGGGGGCTTACTGGCGTCGCAAAGGGCACCCGCTCGCGCCGGGTTCGGGCTTATGGCAAGCCGTTCGATGGAATGCGGCAGTGGCACGCGGCATTCTGCGCATTGGCGTGCCGGCGGCCATGCAGATGTTCACGATGGCCATTGCCGAAATGGCGCTGCTCGGCATGGTCAATCGCCACGGCGCAAATGCGACAGCGGCCTATGGGGCCGTCACACAAGTGATGAGCTGGTTGCAGTTACCCGTGATGACGTTAGGCATCACCGCATCGATTCTCTGTGCACACGCCATCGGTGCGGGCCGCGGCGAACGCGTTGGCGCCATCGTGCGCACCGGCTTTCTCTGCAATCTGGGATTGACGGGGAGCCTGATCGTGCTGGTCTGTCTGGCGGCCCCCACCATCATGCGCGGGTTCCTGACCGACCCAGCCGTGTTGACGCTTGCCACGCAACTGCTCTACATCGTGGCCTGGAGCGTACTGCTGATGGGCATGACGGCGATCATGACCGGCGCCATGCGTGCGAGTGGAAAGGTCTGGGTACCGATGCTGTTGGGCGTCATCGGGCTGCTGGGGATCGAGGTACCCGCCGCATGGGCGTTCGAGCGGATCGCCGGACTCACCGGGATCTGGTGGGCGTATCCGCTCGCATTCGTCGCCATGTTGGCGATGCAGGGTCTGTGTTACCGGGCCTTCCGGCGAGCGTCGTGTCGGGCCCAGAAGAACATCAGCATGCCGGCGCAGGACAGCAGAACACCGACCCAACCGGTCGACGTCCAGCCGTAACCCGCAGAAATTGCCACGCCGCCGAGCCATGCGCCGGCGGCGTTGGCCATGTTGAAGGCTGAGTGGTTGAGCGCCGCCGCCAGCGTCTGGGCTTCCCCGGCCACATCCATCAGGCGGATCTGCAAGGCCGGGCCAATGATGATGATGGTGCCGATGGCGAGCACGTTGACGCCGGCCAGCCACGGGCTCGATGCCGTGAACGTAAACGCCCCGAGCAGCAACGCCGACCAGATCAGCGTGCCGCCGATGGCGCGCATGAGCGACGCCGCCGCCACCAGACGCGGACCGACGATCGTGCCCGCGACCATGCCGACGCCAAACAGCGCGAGGTAGAACGGCACCCACGTCTCAGGCACACCCGCGACTTGCATGAGCGTCGGCTTGATGTAGCTGAACACCGCGAACATGCCGCCGAAGCCGATGGCACCGATCCCCAGCGTGAGCCACACCTGCGAGTTGCGCAGGGCGTTGAGCTCGCGCAACGGACTCGCGCCGTGAGGTGCCGGTACATTCGGCACCCAGCGCCAGACCATCAAGGTCGTGATCGCGCCGATGATGCCGACCAGCACAAACGCCGCCCGCCAGCCGAGCCACTGGCCAAGACCGGCGGCCAACGGCACACCGAAGAGCGTGGCGAGCGTCAGACCGAGCATGACCTGCCCTACGGCATGCACACGACGATGCGGCGGCACGAGTGACGCCCCGACCAGCGCAGCCACCCCGAAATAGGTCCCGTGCGGCAAACCGCTCAGGAAACGCAACACGATCAGCGCGATGTAGTTCGGCGCGAGTGCGCTCGCCAGATTGCCGACAGCGAACATCGCCATCAGCGCGATCAGAAAGGCGCGACGCGGCAGACGCACGCCGAGTACGGCGAGCAGCGGCGCACCGATCACGACACCTAGCGCATAGGTGCTGATCGCATGGCCCGCTTGCGGGATCGTGATGTTCAGGCCATGGGCGACGTCGGGCAGCAACCCCATGATGACGAATTCGCCCGTTCCGATACCGAAGCCGCCCATGGCAAGCGCCACGAACGAGAGCCAGACGGGAATGGACGACTGAGGCAACGCTTCGGCAGCCTCAGCAGGCAGGATTTGGGGGGCACTCATCGGGATTCGGGATGACAGCCGGTCGGGACAGGAAACGTCGTGCGCCACGGCGAAGGAAACGGCATCGGGCGCTGCACATGTTGCCGATATCGAACCATCGCGGCAGCCCCGTTCAAGGATGCCGATTTTACGCCAACCCGATGACTTATGCAGCGAGGGCGCTGCAACGCAACATCATCAAAACTTCACAATGACGCGATCATCCTCTCGAAACGGCAGTTTTCACCTTGCATTGCAATAGGCGTGCAGCGTCAAGTCGACCACGCGGTCGCACCGCCCTGGACCCGGATCACTGATAAAAAAACCGGCCCAATGGGTGGGCCGGTAAGTTACGGTTGCACGCCGGCTGCGGGAACCGGCAGCAATCCGTACTGGGGGTCAGCGGTGAACGGCGTCTTGCCTGCGCGCCATTCCCGGAACGGCCGATCAGTGGTGAATTTGCTTTGCGTGCCACTGACCCGACTTTTCATCCTTTTCGTAAGTCTTCTTCACGGCGCTCCAGGCGACTTTGTGTGCCGTCTCTTCGCGCGATTCGTGGCCACGTCGCTCGCCGGGATCGCGGTACTCGTCCCAGGCGGAATTGAACGCCTTCAGGTAAATCTCCTGAGCATGCGACGGCAAGTGATCCTTGACGCTTGCCGGCAGCTCGTGAGTCTGACGATAAGGCATGGCGGCATCTCCTCGATGTCTCATTGCTACCTCGTTGCGCACGGCCCCCGATGTCAGGCGGGGGGCCGTGCGCGAAACCTCGGTCGCACCGGGGGCTGTGTCATGCGCAGCACCACCGGCGTCAGATGTGCCCCATGAGCACCAGTACCAGCACGATCACCACCACGAGACCGATGCCGCCGGACGGGTAGTAGCCCCACCCGCGGCTATGCGGCCACGCGGGTATCGCGCCAATCAACATCAGAATCAGAACAATTAACAAGATGGTGCCAAGCATGACTCTCCTCCCTTGCCGATCCGACCATTCATGGTTCGTGCGCTCAAACGCCATCGCTCCCTACGAATCGTGGCGTCCAACAGCAACGTATTTGCCGGGCGGCCGAAGCGGCGGCTCCTCCACCGGCGGATCCAGCGGTCTGTCGGGCGGAGGCATCGGCGTCGGTTCGCCCGTGTCAGGAGGCGTCTTCGGCGGCGGTGTCCCGGGCGGCTTGCCTGGGTCGAAAGGCTCAGGCAGATGCGCATACAGGCGGGGGACCTGTGGCAGGCGGCAGATTTCGATGGAACCCGGCATGAGCAAGTTCTCTTCAGGCTCAATGCCAATACGGGTCGACGGTGTAATACGTATGCACCTGCTCGGCCCAGTGCAGGTCGGCCATACTCGGCCAACGGTCTTTGTCGAAGCCCGGCGCCTTCTTGAGCGTTTCCTTGTCGATATCCAGAATGAACCGCTTGTTCTCGACGTCGAGTTGCAGCGCATGCCACGGAATGGCGAACAGCTTGTCACCCATGCCGAGAAAGCCGCCGAACGACAGAACGGCGTACGCCACCGTGCCGCGCTGCACATCGAGCATGATGTGCTTGACCTTGCCAAGGCTCTCGCCGGCGGTGTTCACCACGTCTTCGGCCTCGAGCGTGTCGGCGGCCATCACCGATGGCCCCGGACCATCGGGCAACTTGTGGGACGCCCCTACGATACGTGCGCCTGGTTGGGCCGTCGGGCCCCGACCGGTTTGCATAGTCATGATTCCCTCCTTCGTCCGATGAAGTCGAGGCGCGAGACATCGCGCCCTCGACATGGCGAATCCGAGTTACTTCATTACCTTGATGTCGTCCTTGACGTCGACCACGCCGTCAACGCCCTTGACCGTGTCCACGACGAGCGTGCGCTGGGCCGACTGCGGTACCGAGCCGGTCAGATGCACGACGCCCTGACGTGTGCTCACGTGGACCTTGGTCGACGGAACGTCCTTCTTGGCGAGCAATTCCGCCTTGACCTTGGCGGTAAGGGCCGAGTCGTCGATCTTGCGGCCCGCATCGCTCATCACGCCGCTGGCGCCTGAGTTATCCGCAATCTTGATGATGCCGCCCTGATCGAGGGCGTGGGCTGCGATGCCCGTCGTTGCGAGTGCACCGGCGATGATGAGCTTGAACAGGTTCGATTGTTTCATTGTTGACCTCCCGAAATTAGATCGTCACATCAGTGGCATTGCTGCCTTGGGCGTCACCTCCTGCACGATTGACGTGCGGCACCCGTGCGACGACCGAGTCATTGGTGATACATCTCCTCGCCCGGAGATGCCCGGTCTTGCCTTGTCACCGGCCTCCGGCGCGCGCGTCGTTCAAACCCGCGCCCCGGATGCCCGAATGTTCTGGACTGCGGTACTGCCTGCTTCAAATCGGCGACGTCACTCGATGACGTCAGATCTTGTGCCCCTCCTGACTCTCGCCCGGACGGCTCATTGCCTTTTCGCGGCGCTCATGCAATTGGTTGTCCACCCCTTTCACGCCAGGGACTTTCGAGACGACGGTCTGCACCACGTGCTGCATCCAGCGCTCGGGAACAAAGCCCGTGAGCAATACCAGTCCCGATGTCACCGTCACCTCGACGTGTGAGACCTCAAGGTCGCGCGCTTCGGCCAACGCCTTGCGAACGTCGTCACGCACCGTGATATCGGCGGGCGACGGGCCATGCGAGCCGGCATGAACGGTGGCACTTGCCGTCTTTTGCGGCTTGCCCCTCACGCCGGCATTCGCGCGCCCTGGGTCGTCACTACCACGGCCCCTGCTCCCTGCGGCCTGCTCGGCCTCGCCTGACAGATGCTTGTCCTCGGTCTGACTACGGTTCGGTGCCACCTCACCTCCTTGCGCGCCTTCCGGCCGGTCGACCCCCGGCGGATCAGAAGTGTCAATCCACAGCGGCGCAGACGGCTTCCGCGATGGGGAAATGCGCTTCGCCATGACAACCTCCTCGACCGCCGTGCGTGCTATTGCCTCTGGCACCGGACTTGTTGAAATCGATTGTAGATAGCCGGTTTCATTCGGTGAATCGGCTAAATCTGAAAGATGTGTAGGCGGACGCTGGCAAACGACGCAACGCCGTGGTGACGTCGATTTTCAATTGAGAAATTCAAATGAAAATCAAAGGCTTGAGAGATACAGCGAAAGTAACTCGGAAGGACAAAAAATGGCGTCTGAACGGGAGCGCATAGCCATTCCCATGACAGACGCCATCAATTACATCGGACAATTCCCACGAATTACCCGCTTGACGGCCTGTCGTCCGGCGCGGCGACGATGACCCGGTTGCGACCGGTTTCCTTGGCGCGGTAGAGCGCGTCGTCGGCGGCTTTGATGAGGACATCGACGGGTTCTTTTCCTTGCGGCGTGCGGCACGCCACGCCGACGCTGACCGTGACATGACCGAAATCGCTCGACGCGTGCTCGAGGTTGAGCCGGTCGACGGCCAGACGAATGCCCTCGGCGACTCGCTGTGCCCCGAGGGTGTCGGTGTCGGGCAAGACGACGATGAACTCCTCCCCGCCGTACCGCCCGGCGGCGTCGGAGGGACGTTGCAGCGCCGCCCCGATCGCACCGGCCACGGCCGCCAGCGCGGCGTCGCCCGCCTGATGGCCGTGCGTGTCGTTGTAGCGCTTGAACCAGTCGATGTCGATGAAGGCCACGGCCATCGCACCGCCCGAGCGACGCATGCGACGCCACTCGTTGGCGAGAATCTTGTCGAGCGAACGGCGATTCGACAATCCTGTCAGCCCGTCGGTCCGTGCCAGCAGACGCAACTCGCGCTCGGCCCGCAAACGCCGCCGCAACTGGGCCGCCAACAGCATCGAGGTGCCGACGAACCCCACATTGAGCAACAGAAACAGGCCGCCGAACTCGACCACCCGACGATGCCAGGGGGCGAGAATATCTTCGCTGGACGTCACGACAATCAACGTAAGCGGCACAACGCTCAGAAACCGGCGCGACATCAGGCTGTCGCGGCCGAGAAAACGGATGGGATAGATGCGCCGTTCGTCACGCGCGGCCGGAAGGGCTTCATAGCGGCCCGTCTGCGCCATTGTGAGCCCGATCACCTTGGGGTCATAAGGCTTGCGCATCAGAATGGAACCGTCCTTGCCCAGCAGCAGGATGACACCCTGCTTTCCCACTTCAATATGATCGAACAGATTGCGGAAGTACGCGATGTCGACCGCCAGCGAGACGACCCCGCCAAACGACCCATCCGGACGTGTGATCCGCCGGCTCAGCACCATGGTTGGCGCGTTCTCACGCAGGCGCGACTGGAGAAACCCGCTCACGAACAGGCCGACGTGCGGGTTATCGCGGTGCACCTTGAAGTAATCGCGATCCGAAAAATTGAAATTCCGTGGGTGCTCGCTGTCGGCGTCGATGGCGATATTGCCTTGCTCGTCGAGCACGACCAGTGAGCCGACATAGCGCGACGCGCCGGCCCTCTCGAAGATCAGTTCGCGGCGCAGCGAGGGGGGAAGCGCTTCAATATCCGCGCGTGCGAGCAGCGACACCACGGCGTCGAGCGACGCCTCGTAAAGCTGGAAATTCAGCTCCAGATCGCGCTCCATCACCTCGACAATGTTGCGCTGGTTGTCCGCCGCACGAGCGATCACCAACAGGCGCCCCTCGTATAACAATGCCACGGCCACCGCCATGACCAGCAGCGAGATGCCGACACCGATCCAGACAATCAACGTCGGGGTTCGGAATAGCCAGCGCACCGCCATCCTGCCTGTTAGGGCGATGCGTGCTCGCCACCGATGAGTCGGCATATTCCGAAACTCCTTTGTCAATCGTCCGGTTCGGTGTGCCGAATGCCACGCCGGTGTTTCCACTCATGCCATGAAGTCGGCGGCCATGTCGACATCGGTGCGTGCTTCGAGTCGCCCGTCGCGACATGCCTTGCGAAACACCTTGTAGTCGCGCTCGACCTGATCGGCGTAATCCGTCGCGTAATGGACCAGCGCCTCGCTCAGGCGAATGCCCTTGCCCACGTAACCGACCAGCTCCGCCGCACACCCGCCCGCCTTCGCATGCGCGCGCGCGAGCACCCATCCGCAAAGGCCCGCATATTCCCGGAAGCCGTCGGCCCGGAACAGCTCGAACTGGGCCGAGATCTTCATGTCGCGCAATTGGCGTCCGTAGATGCACCGGCCGAACGGGCCCGAACCCCAGCCCAGAAAGGCGTCGGAAGCCGCCTGCATGAGACGCTGCCCTTCGACCACGCGACGTCCATCGTTCTTGGGCGTGACGCTCTTGAAGAACCGCGAGACCACCGATTTCGTTGCCTCCTTGAACTGGAGGAAAAGCGGCTGCTCGTGGGCGTCCATCATAAGCAATACCAGACACCGTGTACCGACGCTGCCGACCCCCACGACCTTGAACGCCAGATCCTGCTGCGTATAACTCGAGAGCATGTGGGCCCGATCGGGCGACAGAGAACTCACATAACTCTTGTAGACGGGTTCGAACAGCGTACGCCAGTCTCCGAGGCCCAGCCAGTCGTCCTCCGGGCCGAACAGCGATGTTGCGCCGTGGACATGGAAAACCGTGGGCGGGGAGTCGCGGATCTGCCAATGATCGCCAACGTGCTGGGCGAACTTGGGCAGCACATTTTCGTGCGTGCGCCCGGTGGCCCGGGCAATGCCGCGCTTGACGCCCTCGCGCACACGATCGGTCTGAGCCAGACCGAGCATGCGCTCGAACGTCACCTGCTCGTGCCATAGCGCGATGGTCGACATGTGGGCGTATTCATCCAGACGTCGCGCGTAAGTTTGCACCGCGGTACGCACCATCTCGACACCCAGTGTGTCGCCGAAGCCGAATTGCCGGGCGGCCAGCATCAGGCTCACGCACAGACGCTTTAGATCCCATTCCCAGGGGCCGGGGGCGGTCTCGTCGAAGTCGTTCAGATCGAAGATCAGCGTGCGCTCGGGCGTGGCGAACCCGCCGAAGTTGGCCAGATGGCAGTCTCCGCAGATCTGCATGATGAGGCCGGTATTGGGCGTGCCCGCCAGATCGTGCGCCTGAACGATGGCGCTGCCCCGGTAGAACGCGAAGGGCGAGGCCAGCATGCGTCCATAGCGCAACGGCACGAGCGCGCTGACACGCCCCTCGCTGCTGATGCGCAGCAACTCCACGATGTCCCGGTCGACGTTGCCGAGATGCGCATGACTGCTCCGGGGCGTTTTGTCTCGCAGCTTGCGCCCGACGGCGACGCGGGTCTCGAAGGGCACCAGCGGTGGGGGCGGAGTATCGGGTGGCGGAGGGGCCGTGACGGGCGCTGCGGGTGGCGTGAGCGCAGAAGATGCACTAGCGCGCGCCGTGCGCAACGGCAACGCGGATGACGACTTAGCGGACATGGCCAGCTCCTTGTGCTTGCAATGCGCTCGGAGAGTCGGATGCGCCGGATGCGCCAGAGGATAAGGACGAGGCAAACGATGCCGCGACGGCCGGGATGCCAGGCGGCACAGCCAATCCACACACCACCAGCACTTGCAACAGCCCCATGCGAATGCGCATATCACGGCTCCTGCGGGCAAGTTGCCCATCAAGATTGACGCAGTGCGAGGAAATCCCACGGAAATCAGGCAAAATCGAGGGCTGGCATATTCCGCCCTCACCTGCTCCAGAATTCAGCGCCCAGATTTTGTGGTCGAGACGGGGTGCCACCGACACGTTGCAAGCAAGACGCCGCTAGGGCGGGCGTTGCCGAGAGAACGGGGGCCGGGGCGGATATGAACGGATTATTCACTATGGCATCGGCACTGTCGAGCATCGGCGCGACGCGCGCGGACATCGGCCGATTCCCTGCTCCCGTCGCATTGGACGCAGTGAGCAGCGCGTTGTCGGAAAAATTCCGACACGCACCCTCAACTATTGGCCACCCTTGCCGATAACCAGTTAAGCGGGACTTTTCGGTTGGTTTTCATATGTCCAGTTCGTACAGTGGTTGGCTCGTTGCGTTATCACTTGCCGTTGCAGTGCTGGCGTCCTTCACGGCGCTCGACCTTTCGGGTCGCATCTACCTCCTGGTTCACCGTGGCATGCGCCACGCGTGGCTTGCCGTGGGCGCCACCGCCATGGGTATCGGCATCTGGTCGATGCACTTCATCGGCATGCTGGCCCTGTCGCTGTCGCCCGCCTGGTCGCCACTGACGTCGAAGGCCACGCTGCCGCTGGGCTATGATCCCGCCCTCACGGCAGGTTCGCTCGCCATCGCCATCGCCATCTCCTGGGCAGCGCTCTGGCTGATCGCCAACGAACGCTTCACGAAGTGGCGACTGGCCTGCGCCGGCGTCACACTCGGCCTGGGCATCGCCGCCATGCACTACAGCGGCATGGCAGCCATGAAGATGAACCCGGCGATCGAATACGATCCGGCACTCTTTGCAGCGTCGATCATGATCGCGATTGCCGCCGCCACCGCCGCACTGTGGATCGCACGGACGTTGCGCGACGGTAGCCTGCGTTACGTCATGGCCAAGCGGGTTGCCGCCGCTGGGGTCATGGGGCTGGCCATCACGGCCATGCACTTCACCGGCATGGCGGCAGCCAACTTCGCCCCAGGCGCCATTTGTGGCGCAGCCGGCGGGGTCAGCTCGCAGTGGCTGGTGACGACCGTCAGCCTGTTCACCTTCCTGATTCTCGTCACCACCCTGCTCGTCTCGCGCCTCGACGCCCGCACCAGTTTTCTGGCCAACTCCGTACTGCAACTGAATACGCAGATCGCCCGCATGGCGACGTACGACGCCCTGACCGATCTGCCCAACCGCCGGGCGTTGCATGACGCCGCGGCCCGCATGCTCATCAATTCCCGCCGCGACCAGCGCCGTTTCGCCGTGCTTTTCATGGATCTGGACGGCTTCAAGACCATCAACGACTCGCTCGGCCACAACGTGGGCGACGACGTGCTGCGCGCATTCGCCAAGCGTCTTCGCAAGAACGTGAACGGTGACGATGTGGTCGCCCGACTGGGTGGCGACGAGTTCGTGGTGCTGCTGGGCTCGCTGTCGTCGCCGGAAGTCGCGGGACGCGTGGCACAACGCCTGCTCGACGACATGCGCGACGGGCTTCGCGTCGGCGACCAGTCGCTGCACGTCGTGCCGAGCATCGGCGTCGCGCTCTTCCCGGAAGACGGCGACAGCATCGACGTGCTGCTCAAGCACGCCGACACCGCCATGTACGAGGCCAAGCGCGCCGGACGCGGCATCTACCGCTACTTCGAGCCGAGCATGAACGCCGCCGCCCAGCGCACGTGGGAAATCCAGCAGGCGCTGCACGACGCCGAGAGCGAGCAGTATTTTTCGTTGCACTTCCAGCCGAAGTACCGGGGCGACACCGAAGCGCTGGCGGGTGCCGAAGCGTTACTGCGCCTGACCCATCCCACCTTCGGGGAGCTGCAACCGGTCGACTTCATTCCGGTGGCGGAGCGCACCGGCCAGATCGTCCAGATCGGTTACTGGGTCGTGCGCGCCACCTGTCAGCACATCAAGGAATGGGACGCCGCCGGGCTGCCGCCCGTGAAGGTCGCGATCAACCTCTCGCCGCGCCAGATGGCGCAGTCGTCGCTGGTGGAGAACATCGTCGAGATCGTGGATGCGGCAGGCATCGCCTGCAACCGGCTCATGTTCGAGATCACCGAGACGGTGGCGATGTTCGACGCCCAGCACACCATCGACGTGATCCGCGCCTTTCAGGATCACGGCTTCGAAGTGGCTATCGACGACTTCGGCACGGGGTATTCGAGTCTGGCGTACTTGCAGCGCTTCCGCGTCAAGCAGTTGAAGATGGACCGATTCTTCACGAACGGACTCGACACCTGTGGCCGCGAAGGCAGCGCCGTGGTGTCCGCGATCATCGCGCTGGCGCACTCGCTGGATATGGATGTGGTGGCCGAAGGGGTCGAGACGGCGTCGCAGCGCGAGGCCCTCAAGACCCTCGATTGCGACGAGTTGCAAGGCTTCCTGCTCGGCAAGCCCCTCACGAGCGAAGCCTTCGCCCGCCTGCTGGCGTCACTGCCGGGCGCGCCGAGCACGCCGGGTGGGTCGGGTGGCTCGCCCTTGCCGGGGGTCTCCGACATCTCCGACGCGCCGGCCCTGGCCTGAGCGGCCATCCGCCGTCACTGAATCAGCGCACGGCCGCCTCGTCGGCAACGGCACTACCGTTGGCGCTGGTTTCCGCGTCGCCCTGCGTCACGCCCTCGTCGAACGGCTCGCCAGTCGCAAAGGCGGCCGCCCGGGCAAGTCGCTTACGCGTGCCCTCATTGGCCACCGGCCCGGCGGTGGGAATGTGTCGCTTCGGGTCCAGGCGCGCCCCCGTTACCGCATCGATCACGACCGGCTCAACGACTTGCCCCGTCTCCCGGTCGATCAGCTGGACCGAGATGCCCTCCGGTGCAAAGTGCCGATTCCCCCATGCGAGGAGCGCCGAGAGCACCGGCCGGAAATCTCTGCCCGCATCGGTGAGCACATATTCGAAGCGCGGCGGACGGTCGCAATACTGGCGGCGCGCCAGCAAGCCTTCCTCGACCAGTGCATTCAGCCGCCGCGTCAGCATGTTCGGCGCAATATCGAGCCGGCGCTGGAAGTCGTCGAAGCGGGTCGTGCCATAACCCGCCTCGCGCAGAATCAAAATGCTCCACCACTCGCCCACGCGCTCAAGGCTGCGGGCGATGGGGCACTGCATATCGCGGAATGTCTTTCGATGCATAAGGATTCCTCGCGTTCGGAGAGTGCCGACGCTGCCTATTACCATGCAAGTGAGCATAAGCGCGTCGACACCGGCGGGCAAGCCGGCCGGTGTCGCAACAACCTCATTTCTCGTGCATGACGCAAACGTTCAGCCGCCACCACTTAGTGAAATCAATGACTTACCAATCATTCGCAACGTGAATTATCTGAAGTGAATTCTGGTGCCAACGCCTCAATGTGCGTCTGCACTCGGTGCTTTGGGCGGTGCAACCCGGCGCATGAGGGGCACCATCAACGTCACGCCAAGGAAGATCAGCCCCAACCCGCCATAGATGTCGCCAAACGTGATGGTCTGCGCCTCGCGCAACGTCATCAACCAGAGTTGGCGAAGCGCTGCCGTTTGCGCGTCGACGGCATCGAGACCTGCGGCACTCATCCTCGCCCCCACGCCCGCCAACCAGGCCCCGACGGCCGGATTGCCCTCGCCCATCGTCTCGGCGAGCCGGAAGAAGTGCAGGTTCGTGCGATCGTTGAGCACGGTCGTGCACACGGCAATGCCGATCGCGCCGCCGAGATTTCGCATCAGGTTGAACAAACCCGATGCGAGTCGCAGCCGCGCGGGCGGCAGGCTTCCCAACGTCAACGTCACGATCGGGGCGACGGCGAACTGTTGCGCTGCGCCGCGTAACGCCTGCGGGAGCATCAATTGCAGAGCCCCCCAGTCATGCGTGATCGGCGCGAACTGCCACATCGACAAGGCAAAGCTGCCCAGCCCGAACATCATCAGCACACGCAGGTCGATGCGATTCGCAAGCATCGCGTAGATCGGAATCGACATCAGTTGAAAGATGCCCGTCGAAAACACAGCCATGCCGATCTCGAAGGCCGAGAACCCTCGCACGCGTCCGAGAAATAGCGGGGTCAGGTAAATCGTTGCAAAGATGCCGATGCCGGTCGCGAACGAGAAGAAGCACCCTAGCGCGAAATTGCGCTCCTTCAGTGCCCGGAGATCCACAATGGGCCGCGCGAACGTCAAACTGCGCCAGAGGAACGCGATCATGCAAATTCCGGCCAGCCAGGCGGTCGTGCGAATGGTGCTGTCGCCAAACCAGTCCCAGCGCGGCCCCTCTTCCAGCGTGTATTCGAGGCAACCGAGACTGACCGCCATGAGCACGATGCCCAGATAATCGGCGCCACGCAGCAGCGACCAGTCGGCGCGATCGATGCGCACCAGCAACGGCACCGTGACCGTCACGAAAATGCCGGGCACGAGATTGACGAAAAACAGCCAGTGCCACGAGTAGTTATCGGTGATCCATCCGCCGATGGTCGGCCCCAGCGTGGGCGCGAGCGACGACAAGCCTCCCACCACCGCAGCGGCAAACACCCGTTGCGGCCCGCTGAAAAAGGCGAAGGCCGTCGTGAACACCAGTGGAATCATCGAGCCGCCGAGAAACCCCTGCAACGCGCGAAACGCGATCATGCTCTGAATGTTCCACGCGGCGCCGCACAACAGACTCGCCACCGTGAAACCCGCCGCAGACGCCGCGAAGATCCACCGGGTCGACATCACCCGCGACAGCCAGCCCGAGAGCGGAATCACGATGATCTCGGCGATCAGGTAGCTCGTCTGGACCCACGCGGTTTCATCGGCCCCCGCCGAGAGCCCGCCGCCGATGTCCCTGAGCGAGGCCGACACGATCTGGATATCGAGCAACGCGATGAACATGCCGACGACCATCGTCGCGAAGGCGATGACCTTGGCGGGTGTCGACATGGCGTCGGCCGAGAAGCCGCCACCGGACGCAGGCGGCAACGGTGGCAACGGTGGTGCGCCTCGCAACCGTTCGTCGTTCGCGGGATGCGCCGGCCTGACGCCCTCGGCTTGCCCAGCGGGCAGCGGCTGCGCCACCCCCGTTTGTGCGGCGCTGATCGTGCTCATCGTGCAGCTACCTTCGCGGCCCCGGGCGCTTGCGACGCGTCACCGCCATCGCCCCGCGTATCCGCTTCGGCCGTCACCGACAGCCCGGGACGCAGCGTGCCCAGACGGCCATCCACATCATCGAGTTGCACTCTCACCGGCACGCGCTGGACGATTTTGGTGAAATTGCCCGTCGCATTTTCCGGCGGCAGCACGCTGAACTGCGCGCCGGTGGCGGGCGCGAGGCTCGCCACACGACCATGGAACACGCGGCCCGGCAGCACGTCGGCTTCGATCTTCACCGGCATGCCGGGGCGCAGATGCGCCAGTTGCCCTTCCTTGAAGTTCGCATCGACCCACAGACCATGCGCCGGCACGATCGCGAGCAACTGCGTGCCCGCCTGCGCGTAGGCCCCGGCACGCGCGCGGCGGTTGCCGACGGTGCCGTCGACCGGCGCGCGCAGCACAGTGTCTTCGAGATTGAGTTTGGCAATATCGCGCTCGGCCACGGCTTGCGCCAGCGCGGCCTGCGCCTGCTGTTTCTGTGTCGCGATGACGTCAAGCTGACGCTCGGCAGCCACGGCCCCGGCTTCGGCACGGTCGCGGTTTGCCGCGATCTGCTTGTAATCCGCATCCGCCTTCTGTGCGCTTTGCACCGACACCGCCGATTTGGCGACCAGATCCTGATAACGCACCTGATCGTCGTGGGCGCGACGGGCATCCGCCGTCACCGCGACCACGCTGGCGCGGGCCTGCGCGATCACGGCCGACTGCAATCGCGCGGTCGCATCCAGATTGGCCAGCAACGCCTGCTGTGCGGCCACCGCCCCTTCGGCCTTGGCAAGCGCCGCGCGGTAGTCGCGATCGTCGAGACGCACCAGCACGTCGCCCGCGTGCACCGACTGATTGTCGCTCACCAGCACTTGCGCAATGTAGCCGGGCACCTTCGGCCCGAGCACGGTGACGTCGCCGCCCACATAGGCATCGTCCGTCGACTCGAGATAACGCGCTGTCGTCCACCAGTAGGTGCCGTAACCCAAGGCCGCAAGCGCCACCACGGCCAGCGCGCCGCGCAGGGCAAGGCGTCGCGGGAATGCACGCTTCTCGGAATGGCCGCCCGGTTGGCTGGCGTTCTGGGCGGGGGTGCTCGGGGATGTCATGGGTCGATCCTTCTTCGCTCTTGAGGGTGATAAGACATGCAACCAGGGGTTGCTTTCATAATGAAAGTGAGTATAGAGTTGCAACTATCAACTTGCAAGTAACTCGTTAAATCCCATGAACCACTCACTGCTGACGATGCCCGGAATGACTCCCCCGATCCTGCGCCACGCCTTGCTGGCCTTGTCCGTCAGCGCCCTGGCGGGTTGCGCTGTCGGCCCCGACTACGTTGCCCCAAAGGCCGATCTGCCCGGGCATTTCGCGGGTAGCCGCCTGCTGACGCAACGCGACGCCGCGCACTCGGCGGCGGGCCAGACGGCCGCTGAGCCCGTCGAGGCCACACCGCTCGATACCTGGTGGACGAGTTTTCACGACCCGGTGCTCACAGAGATCGTCGAGCAGGCGCTGGCCCAGAACCTCGACTTGCAGGCCGCAATGGCGCGCGTGACGCAAGCCCGGGCACAGGCTCGGGCGGCCGGGGCGCAACGGCTGCCATCGCTCGCATTGAACGGCAGCGTCACCCGCGAACATCAGTCGCTGGAAAGTCCGCTTGGCGCAGTGGCACGCACGGTGCCCGGCTACAACCGCAACTTCACGGATTACGACATCGGCGCGGGGGCCAGTTGGGAGTTGGATCTGTTCGGGGGATTACAACGATCGGCGCAAGCGGCCGGCGCGCTGGCGCAAGCCGCCGAGGCACAGCGCGACGGCGTACGCGTGAGCATCGTGGCCGAAGCGGCCGACGCGTATTTCCGTGTGCGGGCCGCCCAGCGGCGTCTGGCTATCGCGCAAGATCAGATCGAGACCGACAGCCGGCTGAGGGACATCGTGCGGCTGCGCTTCAAGGATGGTCTGGCAACCGCGCGGGAAGTGGCGCAGTCCGAGGCCCTGCTCGCTCAGGCCCGCACCACCCTGCCGCCGCTGCGCGTTGAACGCGAGACGCAGTTCAATCGGCTCGATGTGCTGATGGGCGCCGCGCCCGGCACCTACTCGCGACGCATGAGCGCGAGCACACAGGACGACGACCTGAAGGCCCGGCCGCTCACGATTCCGGCCATCGGCGATGCGAGCGCTCCGGCCGATCTGCTGCGTCGCCGTCCGGACGTCATCGCTGCCGAACGTCGGTTGGCCGCGTCGAACGAACGCATCGGTGCCTCGCTGGCGGAGTATTACCCGAAGCTTTCGCTGTCGGGGGTACTGGGCTTCGAAACCCTGGCGGGTGGGCGCGTGCCGAGTGTGGCAACGTTCCAGCCACTGGCCGCGCTGGGACTGCGCTGGCGATTGTTCGACTTCGGCCGCATCGACGCGGAGGTTGCGCAGGCGCGCGGCGCGAATGCGCAGGCGCTTGCGGAGTACCGGCTGTCGATGTTGCACGCGACGGAAGATGTGGAGAACGCGATCGTCACGCTCGTAGAGTTGGAGCAGCAACGCAAGGATCTGGCGAGCGCCGTGGACGCGCAGACGCGCGCCCGTGACAGTGCGCAAGACGCCTATACGGGCGGCACCGTCAGTCTGTATGAGGTGCTCGACGCCGACCGTCAGCTATTGACGGTGCGCGACGCCGACGCCCTCGCGCAAGCCGATAACGCCCGCGCTGCGGTCGCCACGTTCCGCGCATTGGGCGGCGGCTGGCAATCGAATGTATCGAATGCCCCATCGTTGGCGCAAGCCAGGTAAGCCGAAGGGGCAGCGACGGCGATCGCAAGCTTCCCCGGCGTTAAACGCAGCACCGCCCGGCCCATACCGGCGTCATCGTTGAGACGACACCGCTTACTCAACGTTCGTGAACATCCGAGGTCGCGAGATCCCGGATGTTCACGGTCGACGTGCCCGGCGTAACACCGAGGTTGCCGGTGTCGCGGCACTGCTCGCGCGACGCTTGCGTGCGGCGATCACGCCGCGTCCGGCAACCACTGCCGGCGCAGAGGGGGCGGCCAGCATCGCCTGATAGGTCGCCGCAAGCGCCTCCTGCGCACTGACCTGCTCCCGCAGTCGCGCAATGACGGCGTCCTGCAACGCCCTGGCGGCCCGCATCTCGTGCTGCGCCTCGCTCATCGCCGCCAGACCGGCTTCCGCCTCCTGCAACTGGCGTTGCGATTGCTTGCGCTCCTGCTGCAACGATTTGATCGACTCGCGCGCCGCATCCAGCTCGAGCATCAGGCGACGCTCGTTCGCATCGGCACGCTCCCCGAGCCGGGTGCGCTCGGCGTCCCAATTGGCGCGGTGTGCGGCGTGCTCATCATGAAGCGCTTGCACGGCATCACGTGCGGACGCGAGCGCCTGCCGGGACGCAACGGCATCCGCCTGTGCTTCGATCAGCAACGCTTCGGCACGGCGCGCCTGCGCCTGTGCTTCGTCCCTTGCCTGACGCGCGTCTGCCGCCGCCGTTTCTGCCGAGGCGATCCGCTCGTGCAGCACCGCGCGCGCCTGCTCCAGCGCCTCACGATCCGCCGTCAACTCAGCTTCGCGCGCGTCGAGCACAGCACGCCGGGCCGCCTCGTCTTCCGCCAGCGCGGCACGCCCCTCCTGTAACGCCAGCGTCCAGAGATCGAGCGCGGCTCGCGCCACCGGCTCCGGCATCGTCACACCTTGCGGCAATCCGGCTGCGGCATGCGTGCCGCCCTGCAAGCGCGCGCCCAACCCGGCGAACCACGCATCCAGATACGGACTCACGGTATTCGGCGAGCCTCGGCCCAATTGCTGACGGATACGCTCGATCGTCGGTCGCTGGCCCGCCATCAACAGCGTATCGGCCGCCATCCACACGTCTTGCTCGGAAATGCCACGCCCTCCTTGCCGGGGCAACGGCGCGGGCATGGCGGATTTCGGTGTTTGGGACGTCGTCATCGCGAAGCACTCCTGAATTGCAACGGCATTGCCAAATAACCCACGATAATGGAAGATTATCGAGACTTATTTATCATCTACGTTATATTTAGTACATATTACATATGAAATCATATGTTTGGTAAAAAAATTACACCTGACGGCGATGCCTCGCCGGATTTGAAGCCCAGCGCGGTAGCGCGAAGCGCGCCTGCATCCGGTCTGCCCGCGCCGCTCAATCCCGCTACGCTCGACGCCGATGCGAGAGACGCCGCGCAGGCGCTCGCCCGGGAAGGCGATTCGGCGAATACGCGTCAGAGTTATCAATCGGCCATGCGCTACTGGCTGGGCTGGTACCGGCTGCGCTACGGTCAGGCGCTCGTCGCCCCCTTGCCGGCCGCCGTGATCGTGCAGTTCGTGGTCGATCACGCGCTGCACCAAGGCAAGCGAGGGCTCAAAACCGAGATGCCGGAGGCACTCGATGCGGCCCTCGTCGCCCAAGGGCTCAAGGCGCGTCCGGGCCCGCCCGCACTCGCTACGCTGCTCCACCGTCTGAGCGTCATCGCCAAGCTGCATACGTCACGGGACTTGCCGAATCCGTGCGCCGAACCGGCGGTGCGTGAACTGCTCGCCAAAACGCGCCGCGCCTATGCGAAGCGCGGCGTTCGTACGGCGAAAAAAGACGCCCTGACACGCGAACCGTTACGCGCATTGCTGGCGACCTGTGACGACTCGCTGCGCGGCAAGCGCGACCGTGCGTTGCTGCTGTTCGCCTGGGCAAGTGGGGGCCGCAGACGCTCCGAAGTCGTGCGCGCAACGTGCGAGAACGTGCGCCGCGCCGGGCCCGGGCATTACGTCTACACCCTCAGTTGGTCGAAGACGAACCAGCAAGGAGCCGACCTGCCCGAGAATGAAAAGCCGGTGACGGGTGCGGCGGCGGCGGCACTGACGGATTGGCTGAGGTCAGCAGGCATTACAAGCGGCGCGATCTTCCGGCGCGTGAGACGAGGCGGACATGTGGGCGAACCGCTCTCCGAGGCGGCGGTGCGCGACATCGTGCGCGAGCGCTGCGCACTCGCCGGTCTGGAGGGCGACTTCTCCGCCCACTCGCTGCGCGCCGGTTTCGTCACCGAAGCCGCGCTTCAGCAAGTCCCGCTGGCCGAGACCATGACAATGACGGGGCACACGAGCGTTGCGACCGTCATCGGCTATTTCCGGCGGGCGGACATGCAGCGCTCGCGCGCCGCCGATCTGATGGGCGCGGATGAGGAGACCGACAAGACCGTCGACAGCCCCGGCGAGCCCGCCTGACCTCACCCGGCTGGCGAGATGCCCCTGTCAATTCCAGGGGTGGTCGACATAAAGATACATTTTGATGGTATCTTTTACCGCATTAGGCGTATGCCATAGTGAACAAACTGCTTGCTGTGACCGTCGCTGTACTCCCTACCGCCTCTCCAAGGTGAAGATCGTCATGCCCAGCGCTACTGCTTCCCGATTCCGCCATCGCGCCCTCGTCGAGCGCCTCGGCTTGCTCACGCCGATCATTCAGGCGCCAATGGCCGGCACGTCCACCCCGGCGCTCGCTGCCGCCGTCTCCAACGCAGGCGGGCTTGGCTCGATCGGCGTTGCCGCGATGAAGGCCGAGGCGGCGCGCCAGTCGATTCACGAGACGCGCGCCCTGACCCGCAAGCCGTTCAACGTCAACGTGTTCTGTCACGCGCCCGCCAAACTTGATACCGCGCGCGATGCCGCGTGGCTGGCTTACCTCGCGCCGGAGTTCGCCAGTTTCGACGCCACGCCGCCCACGGCGCTGAGCGAGATCTATACAAGCTTCGTTGCCGACGACGCCATGTTCGCCATGCTGGTCGAGGAGCGTCCGGCGGTGGTCAGTTTCCATTTCGGGCTGCCGCAGCAGGAGAAGATCGACGCGTTGCACGACGCCGGGATCACGCTGTTGGCTTCGGCGACGAATCTCGCGGAAGCCAGGGCCGTCGAGGCGGCCGGTGTCGACGCCATCGTCGCGCAGGGTTACGAGGCCGGTGGCCATCGTGGCCGCTTCGAAGACCTGGGCGACCGCGTGCCGACCGACGACGAACAGTTGGGCACGCTGGCGCTGGTGCGCCTGATCGTCACGCACACGTCGGTACCGGTGATTGCTGCGGGCGGCATCATGGACGGCGCAGGCATCGCGGCGGTGCTCGCCCTCGGCGCACAAGCCGCGCAACTCGGCACGGCCTTTGTTGCCTGCCCGGAATCGGCGGCCGATGCCGCCTATCGCGAACGCCTGACCGGCGCGAACCCGCCGCGCACCGCGCTGATCCGTGCGATCTCGGGACGCCCGGCACGCGGCTTCGTGAACCGTCTCTATGCCCTGGAGCAAACGGCCGATCGCCCCGACCTGCCCGCCTATCCCGTGACCTACGACGCGGGCAAGGCGATCAACGCCGCCGCCAAGGCGAAGGGCAACAGCGACTACGCCGCGCAATGGGCCGGACAGGCCGCACCGCTCGCTCGCGCCATGCCCGCTGCTGAACTTGTGGGCGTGCTGCGCGCGGAACTGCACGAGACGCTCGACGCGCTGCGCGATCTGGCCACGACCTTCTGATCGGAACGCTCCCATGACATCGACTGTACGCATCACCCGGCGGCTCGGCATGTCGACGCCGATCATTCAGGCGCCGATGGCCGTGGCGTCGACACCGGCGCTGGTCGCCGCGGTATCCAACGCGGGCGGCCTTGGCTCGCTTGCCGTGGGCAATATGGATGCCGACGCGGCGCGCGAGGTCATTCGCCAGACCCGCGCGCTCACGGACCGGCCCTTCAATGTGAACGTCTTCACGCACGTGCCGGCAAAAGCCGATGCCGCGCGCGAAGCCGCGTGGCTCGACTATCTGGCATCCTCCTTTGCCCGCTTCGACGCCAAACCACCCGCCGCGCTGCGCGAGATCTACCTGAGCTTCGTCGAGGACGTGGCGATGTACGAGATGTTTCTCGAGACGCGTCCGGCAGTCGTCAGCTTCCATTTCGGGTTGCCGCCGCAAGCGTGGATCGACACACTGAAGGCTGCCGGTATCGTGCTGTTTGCCTCCGCGACCAATGAACAGGAAGCCGATGCCATCGAAGCGGCCGGCATCGACGCCATCGTGGCGCAGGGCTGGGAAGCCGGCGGACATCGCGGACGCTTCAACGACGAAGGCGACCGTCAGCCGAGCGAGGATGAACAACTGGGCACCTTGGCGCTGGTGCGCCGGCTGGTCGCGCGCACGTCGTTGCCGGTCATCGCGGCGGGCGGGATCATGGACGGCGCAGGCATCGCCGCCGTGCTGGCCCTCGGCGCGCAAGCCGCCCAGATGGGCACAGCCTTCGTGCCGTGCCCCGAATCCGGTGCCGACGCCGCGTATCGCGAGGCGCTGCTCAGCGAACAACCGCCTCGCACCGCGCTCATCCGCGCGATTTCCGGACGCCCGGCACGCGGGCTGGCGAATCACTTCTGGGCCTTGGAGCAAGCGCCCGGCCGCCCCGCAATCCCTGACTATCCCATCACTTATGACGCCGGCAAGTCGCTCAACGCTGCCGCGAAGGCGCACAACGAAAGCGGCTACGCCGCGCAATGGGCCGGTCAGGCGGCGCCGCTTGCCCGCGCCCTTCCGGCCGCGCAATTGATCGACGTTCTCACGCGGGAAACCCGGGAGGCCATCGCCGCCGCCGCAGCCGCCGCCTGAAGCCCCCTCAGAAAACACGACGGGCAGCCACACAGGCTGCCCGTTGTCGTCAAAGGACTAGCGCCTGGCGCCCGCAGTTCAGTGACTTCCGCCCAGATAGGCGGCACGCACCTTGTCGTCGTTACGCAGGCTTTGGGCCGGACCGTGCACGGAAATGCTGCCGTTCTCCAGCACGTAGCCGTAGTCGGCGACGGCCAGCGCGGCCGCCGCGAACTGCTCCACGAGCAGCATCGTCACGCCTTCCGACTTCAGATTGCCGATGATGCGGAAGACTTCGTCGACCAGAATCGGCGCCAGCCCCATCGACGGCTCGTCGAGCAGCACGATGTCCGGGCGCAGCATGACCGCACGGGCCATCGCAAGCATTTGCTGCTCGCCGCCCGAGAGCGTGCCTGCCAATTGATTGCGCCGCTCCTTCAGACGCGGGAACAGATCCATCGCGCGCTCCATATCGGCGGCGACATCACCGCGCGGACGGCTGCCCGTCAAGCGTGGGAAGGCCCCCAGGCGCAGGTTGTCCGTCACCGACATGGTGGCGAAGACGCGTCGGCCTTCGGGGGAGTGCGCGAGACCGAGCTTGGCGATGCGATGCGAGTCGAGTCCGTCGATGCGCTTCTCGCCCAGCGTGATTTCACCGGCAGTAGGCTTAATCATGCCGGACACCGCGCGCATGGTCGTCGTCTTGCCCGCGCCGTTCGATCCGATGAGCGTGACGACCTGGCCGCTGGGCACATCGATGTCGATGCCGTGCAGCACCTGCACCTTGCCGTAGCCGGCTTGCAGATTACGAATGGAAAGCATAGTGGTTCCGTTTATCCGTCGTGGCTGCGGTGCGCACGCCGGGGCTGGCCCGCCGTGCGCCGCATGCGCGAATGTCGTCAGTGCGTCGTCGATGCGCCGCCCAGATACGCCTCGATCACCTTCGGATCGGCCTGAATCTGCGCCGGCAACCCCTCGGCAATCTTCTGTCCGAAGTCGAGCACGGACACCGTCTGGCACGTGCTCATCACCACGTCCATGTGGTGCTCGATCAGAATGACCGTGATGCCATGGTCGCGAATCTTGCGAATGATCGCGAGCAATTCACGAATGTCGGGCGCCGTGAGACCGGCCGCCGGCTCGTCGAGCAACAGCAGACGCGGATCGAGCGCCAGCGCGCGCGCGATCTCCAGCAGACGCTGCTTGCCGTACGGCAGATTGCGCGCCTCTTCGTCGGCGAGCGTCGCCAGCCCCACGAAGTCGAGCAGCCGCAATGCCCGGGCCCGCGCCCCGTCCTCTTCACGCTTGTATCGCGGCAGACGCAGCGAGACATCGACCAGCGACGAGTCGAACGTGTGATGCAGCCCGACCAGCACGTTTTCGAGCGCCGTCATCTCACCGAAGAGCTGCACGTTCTGGAACGTACGCGCCACGCCGGACAGCGCAATATCCGACGACGTTCGCCCGGCCAGCGACTGTCCGGCGAACTCGATGCTGCCCGCCGTCGGCACGTAGATGCCCGTCAGCACGTTCATCATCGTGCTCTTGCCGGAGCCGTTCGGGCCGATCAACCCGTGAATCGTGCCGCGCCTGACGGTCAGATCGACCTGATTGAGTGCCTTCAGGCCGTCGAACTGCATGAGCAACTGACGCACCTTGAGCAGTTCGTCAGGCCCGCTCGCTGCCGACGTCAGCACCGGATCGGTGTCGCTCACCACGGCCTCGTCGACCTGCGTGGCCGAGACGGTCGACGTACGGCGGCGATTCAGCACGCGCGAGCGGAGAAAGCCCACGATGCCGTCCGGCAGGTAGTACACGACGAACAGGATCATCAGGCCGAAGATCGTCAGACGCCAGTCCGTGATGCTGTCGCGCCACCAGGTCACGCCCGCGAGCGCTATCGTGCCGGCGATCGGCACGGCCGCCTTGGCGAGCGAGGTGCGCCCGCGTGCGATGGCAGCCACCGCCACGACGGTCGTCACCACGGCGATGACCGTGGCGACGATGCGAAAGATACCGATGTCGTCGAGCAACTGCGGCAGCAACACGATGATCGCCGCGCCCAGCAGCGAGCCGCTGCGCGTCTTGCGTCCGCCCATGATGACGGCCAGCAGGAACAGGATCGTCAACTCGAAGTTGTAAGTGTTCGGTGAGATGTACTGCTCGGAATACGCGTAGAGACTGCCCGCCAGACCGGCGAAACCGGCGCTGATGACGAACGCATACACCTTGTAGCGATACACCGACACGCCCATACAGTCCGACGCCACCGGCGAATCGCGCAACGCTTCGAAGGCGCGCCCGAGGTGCGACTTCAGAATCCGGTGCGCCACGAGCATGCTCACCAGCAGCAGCACGGCGACAAGCCAGTAGTATTCGACCTCGTCGATCGGATGCCCCCCGATGACCGGCTTCGTGAGCTTGATGCCGAGCGGCCCCGCCGTCAGGAAGTCCATCTCGTTGATGAGAATCTGGATGATGGTGCCGAACGCCAGCGTCACCATGGCCAGATACGGGCCGATCACGCGCAGCGCGGGCAAGGCAAGCACCGCGCCGAACGCCGCCGTGATGAGAATCGCGGCGGGAAGCGCCAGCCAGAGCGAGAGCCCGAGCTTGGCGAAGAACACACCCGCCACGTAAGCGCCGATGCCGAACAGGCCCGCATGGCCCAGCGACACCTGCCCGGTGTAACCCACGACGATGTCCAGCCCGAAGAGCAGGATCGCGTAGATCATGATCGTCTCGATCATGTGGATGTAATACGGGTTGCTCACAGCGATCGGAAAGCCGAACAGCGCGGCGATGCCGACGATTGCCGCAAGCTTCGTGGTCACGCGCAGGCCGCCGAGATCGTCGGCCCCGCGGGCGGAAGAGGTCTGTGCGGTCATGGTTACACCTTCTTGATGGCGGTCTTGCCGAACAGGCCCGCCGGCTTCACGGCCAGCACAAGCAGCAGCAGCACGAGACCCGGCACGTCTTTGTAGCCGGTCGAAATATAGAACGCCGTCGTGGTCTCGGCCACGCCGAGAATCACGCCGCCCACGATCACGCCCATGCCGCTCGACAGCCCGCCGATAATCGCAACGGCGAAGGCCTTGAGCCCGAGCACCGCGCCCATCGTGGCGCCGGTCAGTGTGAGCGGGGCGACGAGCACGCCCGCGAACGCCGCGGCCATGGATGACAACGCATACGAGAAGGTAATCACCAGACTGGTGTTGATGCCCATGAGTCCGGCGGCATCGCGGTCGTTCGCCGTGGCCACCACCGCCTTGCCGTAGATCGAGCGACGGTTGAATAGCTCGACGGCGGCCATCATGAGCAACGCGCCCACGACGACGAGCAACTCCATCGGCAGCACGTTCGCGCCCAGCAGGCTGATGGGCGACTCAGGCAGCGGCGAGGGGAATTTGAGGTCGTCGCGTCCCCAGACGTTTTCCGCGACGTTACGGAAGATGATCCCCAACGCAATGGTGGACATGATCCAGCCGAATTCCGACTTGATCCGCAAGGCGGGCTTCACGCCGATGCGTTCGACGACTGCGCCTTGCACAAGGCCAAACAGGCAGACGATGGGGATCATCAACCAATAGTTCAGGCCCAGCGTGTCGACCAGGGTGAGGCCGACCAGCGCGCCAAGCATCAGCGCTTCGCCCTGGCCGAAGTTCAGGGTGCCGGACGTCGCGAACGTCAGTTGGTAACCGAAGGCGATCACGGCGTAGATCATCCCCAGCGCGATACCGCTGTAGATGAGTTGAATCAGGATGGTCATGCGGTCCTCTCTCGCGAGTGCGAGCCTACGAGCGATGCACGGGAGGCATTCGATACGGGTGCCGCGCGCCGGTCCCGAGTGCCGGCGTCTGGCCCGGGTGTGGCGACGGCGCGTGTGCCGTGCCCGGAGACCCCGTTGCCGGGGGCCTGGGTCATGAGCAGCGCGCGCCGTCGTTCACCTGTCATGGCTGCAAAGTGCAACCGGAATGCTGCGTTGGGAGGAGATGCGGCTTACTTCGCGGCCGCCTTTTCGCGGATCTTGCTGCCCGCCTTCAGATCGCTGTCGTAGGCGTACACGACGCGACCGCCCTTCACTTCGCCGAACACCGGAATGTTGGCGGTGATGGCGTCGTGGTCGTCATGCGTGAACGGATGATCGTAGGTCGTGACCACGCCTTCGACCGGCGTCTTCAGGTCTTCGAGCGCGGCGCGCACCTTCGGGCCGTCGGTGCTGCCGGCCTGCTTGATGGCCGCAGCCAGCAAGTAGATCGAGTCATAGCCCTGCGCGGCCGAGACCGCCGAGTCGATGCGGTTGTTCTTCGGCTTGAACATGGCCACATAGGCGTCGATGAAGGCCTTGCGCTTGGGCGTGTTCGGTTCCTGAATGAACGTTTGCGGCATGCGCGCGCCTTCGCCGTTCGCGCCCGAGTTGTCGATGTAGTTCGCCATCGCGAGCGTCCAGCTACCCACGATCGGCAGCTTCCAGCCAAGCTTGCCCATGCCATTGGCAATCTGCGCCAGTTCCGGGCCGATACCGTACGTGAGAATCACGTCGGCGCCGGCCTGCTTGGCCTTGAGCAACTGGGCCGTCATATCGACGTCCTTGATGTTGAACTTCTCGACGGCGACCGGCGTGATGCCCTTCGCCTTGAGGGCCTTTTCCAGATCCTCGCGGCCAAGCTGGCCGTAGTTCGTCGAATCGGCAAGGATCGCCGGCTTCTTGAAGCCGCGACGCGTGATGGCCTCTTCCACGATCATCGGCGCCTGAATGCTGTCCTTGGCGGCGTTGCGGAAGACATAGTTATCGGGATACTGCGGCGGTTTGAACTGCTCGGTGATGACCGTGCCGGTCGCCACGTTGTTGAACACCGGGATCTTCGCGTCCTGGTAGAAGCGCTGCGATGCAAGCGCCACACCGGTGTTGATGTAGCCGACGGTTGCGACCACCTTCTCCTTGTTGATGAGTTCCTGCGCCACTTGCACGCCGCGTTCGTTCTTGGCTTCTTCGTCGCGCTCGACCAGCAGAATCTGACGGCCCAGTACGCCGCCCGACTTGTTGATCTCCGACGCGGCAAGACGCACACCGTCACGCATGGAAACGCCCATCGACGACGAGCCGCCCGTGAACGGGCCGGACACGCCAATCTTGATCGGATCGGCCGCAATGGCCAGCGAGGCGGACAGGGCCAACGCGACGGCGCCAGCCATGAGCTTGAATCGGAATTGCATAAGGGTCTCCTTCGGTGCGATGCGTTTCGATATGACGCTTTTCTGCTTCTGTTTCCCGGTGTCGCCGGCCCTGCCGTGGAATACGCAATTTACGAGGTGTCCATCACCTGCCGTACCGCCCCGGTCTTGTAATTCGTGTCAGGGCGATACCGTAAAGCACGCTTCGAACGACCAACCTAGCGCGCCGATTATGTGATCGCTGAGTTTCGCCCGCAAAGGCGGGAATACCCCTACCGGGACGCGGGTTTACGCGCCGTTATCGCCATTTGACGCGGGTTTCCAAGGGGTTTTGCGGCACGCGCCATGTAGGGCGCGTGTCGGGACATCAGCACGGAGTGCCAAAGAATTCGACTCGGGTGACGGGTCGTAAGGCAGATGTAAGCGATGGCGATTAGTCGCCGGGCGCCGTCACTTCGCGAGCGCCGTTTCGCCCCATCGGGCTAACCAGCCCGGCCGCTTCCATCTGCTCGATGAGACGTGCGGCACGGTTGTAGCCGATGCGCAGTTGCCGCTGCACGGCAGAGATCGACGCGCGACGCGAATTGAGCACGAAGGCCGCGGCTTCGTCGTAGAGCGGGTCGGCCTCGGCATCGCCCGTCGACTCGCCGAACAGGTCGGCCGACGCGGCGTCGCCCGGATCACCGGCGAGAATGGCTTCGTCGTAGTCCGGCTCGCCGTACTGCTGCCAGTGCTGAACGACGCGATGCACCTCGTCATCGGCGACGAACGCACCGTGGACGCGCTGCGGATACCCCGTGCCCGGCGGCAGGAACAACATGTCGCCCTGCCCCAACAGCGACTCCGCCCCCATCTGATCGAGAATCGTGCGCGAATCGATTTTCGACGACACCTGAAACGCGACACGCGTCGGAATGTTCGCCTTGATGAGGCCGGTGATGACGTCGACCGAAGGACGTTGCGTGGCGAGAATCAGGTGAATACCCGCCGCGCGCGCCTTCTGTGCGAGCCGGGCGATCAGCTCTTCGATCTTCTTGCCCGCGACCATCATCAGATCCGCCAGTTCGTCGATGACCACGACGATGAACGGCAAACGCTCCAGCGGTTCCGGGGCATCGGGCGTGAGCGAGAACGGATTGCTCACCTTGGTGCCTGCCGCACGGGCAGCGTCGATCTTCTCGTTGTATCCGGCCAGATTGCGCACACCGAGCGCAGACATCAGCCGATAGCGTTTCTCCATCTCGCCCACGCACCAGTTGAGCGCGTGCGCGGCCTGTTTCATATCGGTGACGACCGGTGCGAGCAGATGCGGAATGCCGCCGTAGACGGACAGTTCCAGCATCTTCGGGTCGATCATGATGAGCCGCACGTCGTCGGGCGTGGCTTTGTAGAGCAGCGACAGAATCATGGCGTTGACGGCCACCGATTTGCCCGAGCCGGTCGTGCCCGCCACCAGCAGGTGCGGCGCACGCGCGAGGTCGGCCACGACAGGTTCACCCGTGATGTCCTTGCCCATCGCAAGCGCGAGATGCGAGCGATGCGTGTCGAACACCGGCGCCGTCAGAATTTCCGACAGGCGGATCATTTGGCGCTGCGCGTTCGGCAGTTCCAGCCCCATGCAGGTCTTGCCGGGAATTGTCTCGACCACGCGAATCGACGTCACGCCCAGCGCACGCGCCAGATCCTTCACGAGACCGACGACCTGCGCGCCACGCACGCCCACCGCCGGTTCGACTTCGAAGCGCGTGATGACCGGTCCCGCCGACGCGCCGACGACCGTCACCGGCACCTTGAATTCGGCCAGACGCTGCTCGATCAATTGACCCACGGCCGCAAGTGCTTCGTCGGAGACGACGTTGGCGACGTCCTGCGGCGTCGCGGGCGAGAGCAGGTCAACCGACGGCAGATCGTAATCGACGGCGACACGCGGCGGCGCAAGCTCGTACGGCGTATCGGCGCTGAAGCTGGCGGACGGCGGCTCGCTTGCGCGCGTCACGCTGAACGGTGCGGGCGCCGCGAACGTCGGAATGGCGGGCACAGCGGGAGGTGACGAAACCTGGACAACCGGTGCCGCCGATTGCTCCGATTGCGCGGACTCGTCGTCGTGCGCAGGCGCCTCGTCGATGCGCGCCCATGTGCCATCGGCACGCAAGACGTAGTGCGGCTTCGGCAACGGGCCGATCCTCTCGATGGCGTCCGCTTCTTCCGTGCGCTCGGGTGTGGGTTCGGGTGCGAGTTCGGGTGCGGGTTCGGATGTGGGTTCGGCTGCGGGTTCGGGTTCGGGTTCGGCAGTGGCTGCGGGCTCGAATTCCGATGCGTGAGCAGGTGCAGGTGCATCAGTCACGTCGAGCGATGCGACAGATGGTTCGGCAAGTGGCGTGCTGAGCGGCGCTTGGGCCGGGGCATCGACAGCGTCGACCGAATCGGATGCCGTCCACTGACGCAAATCCTGAAGCAAGGCTTGCGCCTCGTCGCGCAACGCGGCCAGGGCCTGCAAGCGCGCCTGCTCGGCGGCACGGGCTGCCTCCTGCTGCGCGAGCATCTCCGGCGTCGGGCCGGACGGCACCGCTTCGGCAGGAACGGCTTCGGCGTCTTTCGGCGACAAATCTACGGGGGAAAATTCGGCGATACCGTAAGACAGCGGCGTGGCAGCATCCGTCGCGGACCACAGTGCCGCGCCACGGATCACCGGCGCAGCAGGACGCGTAATGGCGGCTGGCATCGCGACAGACCGTGCTGGTGCTGGTGCTGGTGTCGGTGTCAGTGCGGGTGTCGACGCCGATGTCAGTGCCGGTGTCGGCGCCGGTGCGGGTGTCGGTGTCAGTGCCGGTGCCGGTGCCGGTGCCTTCACCACCTCAGGCTGGCCGGTCGGCGTGATGGCATCGGCAGAGACGCGATCGGCGGCCGACGCACTGGCGTCACTCCGAGGCGGCACGACAGGCGATGCGCCGCGTGGCGGAATATCCTCCAGCCCGAGTTGAGGCTTGCGGAACGGGCTATGCACAATCGTGCCGCGCAGATGCGCAGGCGCCATACCCACCGGGCGGCGATAGCCCGTCACACCGGCAATCGACGTCGAGTGCAGAGGATCGATTGCCGCGGCGGACGCTGAGGCGGACATCGGTGCGACAGGCGTTTTGGGCGCGGGCGCACCGGATGCCGTTGTCGCAGAACGCGGATTCACCGGGGGGGCGCTGCGCGTCGGACGTGTCTCGCGGGCCAGCAGGCCGGGCTCGGCGCGCACGAACTCCGTCATGCGCAGCGCATCGCCACGACTCGTGCCAGAGGCATAGGCGCCACGCGGCAAGACAGGACGTCCCCCCGCCGCCGCACTCGCTGCCGCCGTGGCAGCGGCC
>NZ_JAELTP010000475.1 GCF_016428915.1 Pandoraea sp. ASV26 | reverse complement strand
CCCCGGCGAAACACTGGTTGTGGTGGCCGTATAGCGTTGTTTGAGGGTCGATAGGCGGGCAGTATCGAGACACAGAGTTCGGGGGAGTAGAGAGTCGAGGGTTCAGGGCCGGTCAAAGAAAGCAAATGCGCAAGTGGCCGATTGGCGCGATGTGACGAAGCGAAACGAGATCTGGGGCAAGCTGGCGTAGAAGACGTAGAGCCACGGCGCAACTACATGTGCAGAAGTAGACGCAAATGATGCGACAGATCCAGCAGACGAAAGAGCAGCTAGTCAAATGCAGAATCTGGAGCTGCAACTCGCGGTTGGCGAATGGCGGGTGCGGCAGAGGGGGAGCTTCCGTGGGTCGATCCGGAGTTACGGAATCGGGCGACGACGATGCGAAGCTCTGGAGTAAGGTGCTGTCTCTTATACACATCTCCGAGCCCACGAGACGATAT
>NZ_JAELTP010000474.1 GCF_016428915.1 Pandoraea sp. ASV26 | reverse complement strand
GCTGATGATTGTCGACGAGGTGCAGACTGGTGTTGGCGCTACTGGAAAGTTCTGGGCACACGAGCACTGGAACCTCGAGACACCTCCTGACATGGTAACCTTTTCCAAGAAGGCGCAAGCCGCGGGCTTCTATTTCAGCGACAGCGGCCTGCGACCAGACAGAGCATTCCGCCAATTCAACACATGGATGGGTGACCCCGTGCGCGCTCTGCTGTTCCGTGGCATCTTTGACGAAATTACGAGACTCAACCTGGTAGAGCGCACTGCCCAGGTTGGAAATTATTTGTACGGCAAACTTGAGAAACTTTCGGCGAAATACCCGGGTGAGATGCTCAACCTGCGCGGCAAGGACCGTGGCACATTCATCGCCTGGGACAGCCCGCGCAGAGACGAGGTGACAAAGATGGCCAAAGCCAAGGGCTTGAACCTGTCTCTTATAC
>NZ_JAELTP010000473.1 GCF_016428915.1 Pandoraea sp. ASV26 | reverse complement strand
GTTACTGGTCAACTAGCTAATCACAAAATGATTGCCTTCGCCATGGTCCTGTGGCGGTGAGCGAAAGGCTAGATTCTTGTTTGGTGTATGTTCGCTCAGTGTTATTAGCGTACTGGGTCCTATCACAGCGTTCATAGCCGGGTTGATTAAGTCGAATATCAAAGTGTAATCAAAAAGCTTTCATGGACCAACAGCAAAGTGAGTTCGTTACAACTTGGGTACAGCAGTCCATCTAAGCTGTGTGAAGAAACCCGGAGGCAGCAAGGCGCAGCTGAGCAACAAGGTGCTACATGAGGCAACACTCGTTCGCCACTGACGCGGACTCAGATAATTGGTTACTATCCCACGCTCTTTGGCGCTAGGGCAACGGTTCGCGGTAACTGAGGTAGCGCCAGCAGTTCTTCTAGGCGCATCACTTCAAAGTACCACTCGCTAAAAGCC
>NZ_JAELTP010000472.1 GCF_016428915.1 Pandoraea sp. ASV26 | reverse complement strand
GCGTACGGTTGCACACGCTGCATGATCTGGTAAAGGGACGAGCCTAAAGCGAAAAGGTCGGTAGTGATGCTACAAGGCATGTCGGCGTCCATTGGTCTTGGCAGAAAAAACCTTGTGCTTTCCAAGCACAGTGGTGGGAGGCCATCGATAGATGAACCAGACATATCTATGATTCGAATAGACATTTTGTCGTCGAGAAGCATGTTTTGCGTTTTTATGTCCGCATGAACAATGCCAGAGGCGTGAAGTAGTGCGACACCTTCGGCGGCCTGGATACACCAACGAAGCTGTTGGTTGTATGAAATGGCGGCGCCAGATTCGAGGTATGATTCTAGACTACCGTTGCGCATATGTTCGAATACGATATACCCCTCGAGTTTATCGTCGGAATATTCAACCATCTTTAGCAGGCGATTGTGGGCCGGAAGTCGTTTGTAGATT
>NZ_JAELTP010000471.1 GCF_016428915.1 Pandoraea sp. ASV26 | reverse complement strand
TGGCAGTATCATCCACGCCTATTTGTGGAATTCCCGAGTCGTCACAGTGCTCGCTTACTCCGGAGCAATCAGACATTGCTTTTTCTGGCCGCGACCGTACACGTCGGCGGGCAAGGCACCAGCGAATGAGCATCTTCTCTAGGATACTCATGGTCACTGGTTTCGCAAGATAATCATCCATTCCTGCCTTTGTGCATTTTTCGCGGTCTCCTTGGATTGCTGACGCCGTCATTGCCACGATTGGCACATCTTGAATGAGCCCTTTGTAGGGTCGGTGATGGCGCATCAGGTGCGTGCATTTATATCCGTCAATGATGGGCATCTGGACATCCATCAAAATGATGTCAGGCTTGGTATTACGTCCCTCAGATGCTCCCAGCACGTACTCGAGTGCTTCCTTGCCATTCCAAGCTGCTGTTACTTGGAAACCAAGTTTACCAA
>NZ_JAELTP010000470.1 GCF_016428915.1 Pandoraea sp. ASV26 | reverse complement strand
AGCCACAGAAGGGTTGATACATAGCTTCTGTCTTGATGATAATGGCAGTAGCTTTACATGCTCAGCAGTTGAGTTTTTGTCCGTGGCCATTGACTCCGGTATTGATGAGGGAAATTCGGGTCGCCGTAGTTCAGTGATGAATTGTGACAATTGTGAATGAGTCCTTGACGTGTAGTAAATCTAGTATATCGGTCAAAATGTAATTACGTTTGTCTGGAATCAAAGTGCATACCTTGATCCCCTCTTCTAAGCCTTCTTTCTCGTCGTTTTGATGCTTCGGTGCCCCGAGCCCAAGCTTTTCAAGTACCTCACGGGACTCTTTGCTGAGGCCAGATAAAGCATCCTGGGGGCCAGACGTTCGGTTATCGTCATAATCATCGAGAAGCCATTCGGCATCTTCATCGTCCTCTGTTTCACGAGAGGCAATGTAATCTTCAATGC
>NZ_JAELTP010000469.1 GCF_016428915.1 Pandoraea sp. ASV26 | reverse complement strand
CATCTGTAGGTCCGTGCATTTTTGATCACCCAACAGCCACTTTGTCATCCACGCAGGCGAAGCTGCACCGAAAATCATGCTGTATACTTTGCCCAGTGGTGCCGGAATAATGTCATCGCCGACCGTCTTGTCAAAATGCTCTGCAGTGTCGGTGCACTCAGTTGGCGCATGCGTCGGTGGGCCAGGAAAGTCTGTACCGTTCATCGTAGGAGACGGGGCATCCTTTGGTCCATCTGTAGAAGCGCCATTTAAGACGGTCATGGTTGACACCTTTCGAGAAACGCCCTTTTCCGCATCGGCATCCATACCACTCAATTCTGTAGGCTGCGTCTCATCAACATCTCCGTCCTCTTCTTCATCATAAAACTCGTCTTCATCTTGCTCGTCGCTGTCCTCTTCCGAGTCGGATCCGATGGGGGTCTCGTTTTCGTTTTCCAAACCC
>NZ_JAELTP010000468.1 GCF_016428915.1 Pandoraea sp. ASV26 | reverse complement strand
CTGTAGGATTTGCGGATGAGTATGAATACCACGACTACGACTCAAGCCATGCCAGGTTTCAAGATATTTCGCCTGAGCCGGCATATGACCGACGTCGCTATGTGGAAGTCCCGAGGCAAAGTCGAGGCTCGCAGTTATATAGCGAGAAGTGCGATGTTATTCCCGCGAGCCGACGCGGACGGCGAGCTTCCATGTATGGCACTGGAGCTCTTGGGCCCGGTGGTGTCAGTTTTGAGCAGGAATACAAATACAGTGATGCAATGGCTTACCAGAATGCCATAAACGGCGGCCCGACGACGCCTCTTACGGCTGAGTCGTTACGCAAGGCCACCCGTGTTCCAAGCAGCCGCTCCACACGAAGTAGCGGTAGCCGCGACGAAAGTGAGCACCGCAGAAGCTATACGACTGGCATTACGCGCTCTTCATCTGGCAACGGCAAGGA
>NZ_JAELTP010000467.1 GCF_016428915.1 Pandoraea sp. ASV26 | reverse complement strand
CTGTTCGACCTCGCCTTCATGTCGGCCACCGCGAATACGGGTCCAGACGGAGTCACCTTGCTCAATTGGCTTGCCGTCCTTGTCTTTGACTGATGACGGCATCGTGTATGAGGTATGTTAAAGAGTTTCAAGTGATGGTTGGGACTCTTAGTTTCTGGCATCGATCCATTTGACGTCGTATTTTATACTCGTAGTTTGCAGAGAGAATCTTACCTTTGACGAGGCTATGACGTACCGTATCAGCTGGCAGTCATGTGCCGAAAACGCCGCCCTAGTTACCCTTATTTATGAAGAACATGACGTTTTCTTTGCAAGCAAGAAATATGTGCCAGACGACGTGCCAAATTTTTCAGCCGTGGTGCTCAATTACGGTAGGCTGCCGCATTGCCTCTCGAGCGGATTGTCAAGTATAAGTCAGCTTACGATGTAATAGATGGTGTGC
>NZ_JAELTP010000466.1 GCF_016428915.1 Pandoraea sp. ASV26 | reverse complement strand
CCTGCATCGTCTCCGTCTCCGTTCTCGTCATAGTCTGCTTCTCCGCCACCTTCTACATCACCGTCGCCAGTGATGCCATCGATTGTGTCATCTTTATCATCTAGAATATTGTCTTGCGGTTCTTCTGAGCCGCTTTGTTTAATGCGCTTCGGCGCCGCTGGTGATGATGGGTCCTCTTCGGCTTTGCGCTTAGCGCCTTTGCTGTAGTTAGCACCACCATCTCTTGATGAAGCACCCACTCCTACTAACCGTCGTCTTTTATGTCCTCCATGTCTGTGGTCGCCAGTAAAGAGTGAAGACCGCGACTCGCCGATCCAGTTATGTGCCCGATCGCGTTAGAGTTGGAGATCGGAGGCAGGTCAGTTTGGGAGGGTCGCGGCGTTGCTGGAGTGGGGCGGATGCTTACGTGATGGCCAGATTTACGAGCTAGTCTCCTTTGGTC
>NZ_JAELTP010000047.1 GCF_016428915.1 Pandoraea sp. ASV26 | reverse complement strand
GCGCCGCCAGAAGATTTCGCGCGTGCTCGAAGGCGCCGTGCTCGGCAATCTGTTCTTCGAAGCCAGTACCCGAACCCGGGTGAGCTTCGGCGCCGCCTTCTGCCGCCTTGGCGGCTCGGTGTGCGACACGACCGGCTTCACGTTCTCGTCGATGGCCAAGGGCGAATCGATCTACGACACGAGCCGCGTGATGAGCGGCTATGTCGACGCGCTCGTCGTACGTCACCCGGAAAAGGGCTCGGTCGCGGAATTCGCGCGTGCCACGAACATTCCCGTCATCAACGGCGGCGACGGCCCGGGCGAACACCCGAGCCAGGCGATTCTCGACCTGTACACGATCGGGCGCGAGTTCTCGCGTCTGGGCAAGCTGGTCGACGGCGCGCACGTCGCCATGGTCGGCGACCTGCGCTACGGCCGCACGGTGCACTCGCTCATCAAGCTGCTCGCGCTGTATCGCGGCCTGAAGTTCACGCTGATCTCGCCGCCGTCGCTGGAAATGCCGACGTACATTCTCGATCAGATCTCGCAGAACGGTCATGTGATCGTGCAGAGCCAATCGCTCGCCGATCTGGCCGGTGCCGACGTGGTCTACGCCACGCGCATCCAGAAAGAGCGCTTTGCCGACGAGGCGATCGAGGGCTATACGCCGGACTTCCAGATCAACGAAGCGCTCATCAACCAGTACTGCGACGCTCGCACGATCATCATGCACCCGCTGCCGCGCGACAGCCGGCCGGGCGCGAACGATCTGTCGACGGATCTGAATCACGATCCCCGACTGGCGATCTTCCGTCAGACGGACAATGGCATCCCGGTGCGCATGGCGATCTTCGCGATTCTGCTCGGCGTGGACAAGCAGGTGCAGCACAGCCTGCGCGACGCCGCATGGCGCGCGCCGTCGCACATCGGCCCGGACGACGCCCTGTTCGACGGCCTCGACTGATCGGCCATCGCTCGGAAAACACCGAGACCTACCTCAGCCACACCTGAAATTGCGCTGCCCCCGAGGATTTTTCGCGGGGGCAGCGCGCGTATACGAGTAAAATTGCGACCAAATCGAATAGGTACGCTTTTTTTGCTTTTCCGGAGGCCCACATGCGGCGCAAGACCCTTACCCAATATCTCATCGAACAGCAGCGGGAGTTCAACAACATTCCTGCCGAGCTGCGTCTGCTGATCGAAGTTGTTGCGCGCGCGTGCAAGTCGATCAGCCATGCCGTGTCCAAGGGCGCGCTGGGTGGCGTGCTGGGCAGTGCGGGCAGCGAGAACGTGCAAGGCGAAGTCCAGAAGAAGCTCGACGTGATCTCCAACGAGATCATGCTCGAAGCGAACGAATGGGGCGGCCACCTCGCGGCCATGGCGTCTGAAGAGATGGAAGACGTCTTCCACATTCCGAACCGTTATCCGCAGGGCGAATACCTGTTGATGTTCGATCCGCTCGACGGCTCGTCGAACATTGACGTGAACGTGTCGATCGGCACGATCTTCTCGGTGCTGCGCTGCCCGGACGGCGTGACGGACCCGACGGAAAAGGACTTCCTGCAACCGGGCACGCAACAGGTCGCGGCCGGTTATGCGGTGTATGGCCCGCAAACGGTGCTGGTGCTCACGACGGGGCATGGCGTGAACTGCTTCACACTCGATCGCGAGATGGGGTCGTGGGTGCTGACGCAGGAAGGCATGCGTATTCCCGAGGACACGAAGGAGTTCGCGATCAACATGTCGAACGAGCGTCACTGGTATCCGCCGGTGCAGCGCTACGTCAGCGAGTTGCTTCAGGGCAAGGAAGGCGTGCGCGGCAAGGACTTCAACATGCGCTGGATCGCCTCGATGGTGGCGGACGTGCATCGCATTCTCACGCGCGGCGGCGTGTTCATGTACCCGGCCGACAAGCGCGACCCGGACAAGCCGGGCAAGCTGCGCATCATGTACGAAGCCAACCCGATGAGCTTCCTGGTGGAACAGGCTGGCGGCGCGGCCACGAACGGCATGCAGCGCATTCTGGAGGTCCAGCCGCAGAAACTGCATGAACGCGTGGCCGTGTTCCTCGGCTCGAAGCAGGAAGTCGAGCGCGTGACCGCCTATCACCTCGAAGACAGCGCGAAGTAAGGTCGAGAGAAGGTGGGAGAACGTCGTCGCGTCGGCAAAAACGTCGCGACGACGCGAGCGCAGGATTTCTGAAATTTCAAGGATTTACGCGTAACTCACGCAGCGCCAGCAAAAAATCTTTGAAAAAAGTCGTGACAAACGTGGAAAGTCTGCTATTATCTCACTTCTTCGCAGCGCCGGAGTAGCTCAGTCGGTAGAGCAGCTCATTCGTAATGAGAAGGTCGGGGGTTCGATTCCTCTCTCCGGCACCAGCGACTTCTTCAGTCCCTGGTTATGCAAGCAAGACGTAGTCCTTAGCAGTCAGCAAAAAAGCCGCCCGAATATGTCGTGCGGCTTTTTTGTTTTTGTCGTCCGGAAATCGCTCGCGGCACTCGAACGGCGATCCAACGAATGACGTTTGGGGGTATTGCCGGGGGTACCACGGTGTCGCCTCCTCTCCGTGCCCCCTGATACCCCAAGCACTGGCAGAGATATCTGCCGGGCACCTCACTTCCCCGCCTTACCGCCCTCCTCGTCAGCGCCATCGATCGCGTTGTCGTTCGCGCCGTCTTCATCTTCGGCCGGTTGTGCCATCCACGCGTGATAGCCCGCCACGCCCATCTTGCGCATGAGGGCCTCGTTGCGCTCGAAGATCGTCTCGGCCTCCGGGAACGCCTCCACCGCGCGATCGATGCTCGACTCACGCAGCAGATGCAGAATCGGATATGGCGAACGGTTCGTGTAGTTCTCCGCATCATCCGGAGCCGTGCCTTCGAATTGATAGTCCGGATGAAAGCTCGCGATCTGCAACTCGCCTTCGAGCTGCAATTGTTTGAGCATGCGCTCCGCGAAAAACAGCGCGTCGTTGTACTCGTGAAAATCGAGTAGCGCGTGCGGCAGGATCAGCAGCGTCGTGTCGACAGCCTGCGCATCGGCCGCGGCCAGCCACTGCAACTCGCGCTCCAACGCCAGCAGTGCGCCTTCCATATCGCGCGCCGTACTCACGACGTAGCGAATCTGATCCTTGACGTGCACCGCCTTCGCGAAAGGGCACAGATTGAGCCCGATTACCGCGCGAGTCAGCCAATGACGCGTCGCCGCAATCACGGCCTCATGCTCCGGACTCTCCAACGATTCAAGCGTGGCATCAGACACTGGCAAAGTCCTCTCCGGCATACAAAACATAGCGATGAATCATGAATGTCGCATTGTAATTCGCCTCAGTTCCTACCGATACGTCCACCATCGATACCCCCAACGCACGAATGCCAAAACGCGCCCGCGGCAGATGCGCAACCATGCGGCTTTCCCACCGCCCTGCGCCCAAACGCTATGCCCGGCCTCAACCCCATCGCTGACCCCGCCGTCAGCATGCTCAACCGCAGCGCGCCCGCCACCGGTGCCGCGCCGCCTCGCCGCCACCCAAACATCGATACCGGGCCGTTGGCGTCCATGACATTGCGTCAATGGCTCCACGCCCGGAATTCAAACACCTATGCCCCGCAAGATATCTGGCATGCGCTGGTCAACCCACAAACCTTTGCCAGCCGTGAGTTGCGCAACGCTTGCGACGCGGTATCGCCCAACGGGCCGCTGTTCGGTGAAATGGTGACGCTGCTGACCACACAAGAAGCGGCGCGTTCCCTGGATCGTCTGGCCGACGCCGGTATCTTTCTGGTACCGGCACGTGCCCAGCAACTGCGCCCGGAGGACACCGCATTGTTGCGAAGCGACGAAGGTCTGATGCTCTGGTTGGAATATGCAGCGACACCGACCAGCTATATGAGGGTGTTCGATGGATCCGACGTCTTTGGTATCGCCTGCGCAGAAGACCAGGCTCGCATTGACAAGATCCTTCACGTGCTGGTGGCGTGCGGCCGCGACAGCACCAACGCGCCACCGTCGAACCCGACCGGCACCGCCCCCGACAATCCGCTCTCTCATTTGTGCAGTCAGATTGCGCCGCAATGGCTGCGCCGGCTACTTGAACTCGGGGCAAGCCCGAATCAGCTCAATAGCCAGGGCCTGCCATTGGTGGCGGTCGCCATGCGCGCCCAAGCCCTTCGTCTTTACAGCGCCGGTTACGACCCTCTGGATGTGCACGACTCACTCCGTCAACTCGCGCAACTGCTCTGGCGCGAAGGCGCAGATCTGAACCAGATGAACAGCGACGGCATACCGGCTGTCGCCCTCCTCGCATTCCACGGGCTGTGCGGCGCGGCCGAAGCCTTACTGAGCGCCGGCGCCAATCCGAATAGCCCCGACCGCTTTGGCAACACACTCATGCACCACCTCGCCTGCGTCGTTCGCTTGCGCGATAACCCGGCAAGGACAGATCACACCAAGGTTGACCACCTTGCCCATTACGCCCTCATCGTCGCTGCACGCTACGGCGGCGATCTGACGCAACCCAATACCGCCGGACACACCCCCCGTTCGTCGATACCGG
This sequence comes from Pandoraea sp. ASV26, assembly GCF_016428915.1. Lineage (GTDB taxonomy): Bacteria > Pseudomonadota > Gammaproteobacteria > Burkholderiales > Burkholderiaceae > Pandoraea. The sequence continues at coordinate 35,468 of NZ_JAELTP010000047.1, read as the reverse complement.
CGTCGTTGTCCATGGCCCCGCAGATAGAGGGGCAATTCATCGACACCGTTCGCAACACGGCGCTTTTGCGCATCAAATCACTCATTTAGCCAGCACGTCCGTATGACATCAGCCGGCATCCGGGAATCACGGATTCGCTGGCAGCAATGGCATTGCCCGGCGACGAGACTCCGTTGCCACGGCTCATCTGAAGACCTCTACCTGCGCACATCCTCATGCCTTTATCCCCTGTCGCGGCACAACCCGCTTTCTCATTAGTATCTTCTTCGGCCGACTCGACACGATCTCCCGAATCACGCCTCGTCCCGAACCGTTCCGCCACCGGCAACCCGCCGCCTGCGTTATCCGACATGACGCTCGATCACCTTCTGCGCGCCAAACGAGAGGAGCGGTGCTCGTCGCAACAAGCGTGGGAAACATTGATGAATATGAATACGACGGCGGGTCGAGAGCTAATCGACTGTTGCCAGGTCGCGAACCCGGAGCGCGCCGCAGAACTGACCTTTGGGATGGCCACCTTGCTTTGCTCGTCGATGCGGGACAGAAGCCTCGTCAGACTCAGGGACGCCGGCGTCCTGCTCGACCAGACTCGACTCAGCGATCTGAGCGCCGAAGACCTCGCCTTGCTGCTGAGCGACGAAGGATTGCAGCTTTGGCTCCGATTTGCGGCACTGCCATCGGCCTATCTGGGCCTGTTTGTCGACTCGATCATGAACGGGGCGTCCTGCACCGAACCGAGCGCCGCTATCGCTTGCGCACTCAGGGTGCTGGTCCTCAGCGGCCGCGACAAGACCAACAATGTCGCGACATCCGAAGCCCCGGGGAGCTTTCATCTCCCGCTCGCCCATCTGTGCAGTCAGGTCGCCCCGAAATGGCTACCGTCATTGCTGAAGTTCGGCGCCGATGCCAATCAGGTCAGCGCGAAAAATGTGCCGCTAGTGGTCACGGCAATGGCTGCGCAGGCCGACCGTATTCATCGGGACGGTCATGATTTGCTCATCCCTCATACCTCCCTTTACCAACTCGGCACATTGCTCCGGTCGCACGGCGCCCAACTCTCGCAACACCCTGGCGAAGGCGCCCCGCCTGTTTCATTGCTTGCGCTGAACGGCTATTGCGCAGCGGCCGAAGCCCTGCTCTCGGCCGGTGCGCAGTGCAATACCGCCGACGGCCGCGGCAATACCCTCATGCATCACCTCGCGGCCGCGGTGCATCTCAAGCGGCAATCCTTCCTCTCCTTTTTCATGATTACTCTGGCATTGCGTTTTGGCGGCGACCTTGACCAGCCAAACCATGACGGCGTCGCGGCATTCTCGCTGCTGCCCGGCAGCGTCTCGCAATACGTGCGGATGAGCCAAAAGATGATTGCCCTGGCCCGCGAAGCGGCACGGCGCAGCCTCTCCCTCACCCCTTCCACGCAGCCACTTGCGCCAAGCGCCGAGAGCAACGTGCCGCCGTTCGTCGCCGCCATGGCGAGACAAGCGCGCCAGCTCCATGCGCAAGGCCACGACCTGCTGCTTCCACACGAGTCGCTCCTTCAATTGGGCATATCGTTCCAACGCCGCGGCATCGACCTCGGACAACGGCATCCGGACGGCACACCACCCGTGCTGTGGCTGACGCAGCGCGGCTACTGCGGCGCGGCGGAAACGCTACTCGCACTTAACCCAAACATCAACGTGCCCGCGCAAGACGGCAATACGCTCATGCATGCCCTTGCGGCCAATGTCCAGGTCGGCGACAACGCCGTTCTCGCCGACCATATGCTCACGACCGCGCTGCGTTATGGCGGGAACCCCCATCATCCCAATCGATCCGGGCAAACGGCGCTTTCCTTGCTGCCAGACGAGCGCCGCCGGTTCTTGCGAGCCAGCTTTACCAGCATTAGCGCGACTCGCACTATCGCGCAACGAATGGCCGCCAGTCGTCTTCAGCCCATCACTCAACCTTCAGATGCGCCAATGCGGCACTCCGTCGCACCCCTATAACATGCATTCTATTTGCATCTTATAATGACGTCGCTGGTCCCCTCTGACGTTGTCGTCGTGTCGTGAGCCCTTGGGGGCCGGTGACCGAATGCCGCACCGCGAATCGCCGCATACCGGGATCGCGCGGTGCCCATGAAACACCCACAGGTGCGCCACAAAAGATGTATTTAATTTGCATCTTATAAATTCAGGAGTCTTGCCATGCTTTCCGCCGCTTCCCGCCCCTACATCGACGCAAGCGTTCCTGTGCTGCGCGAGCACGGTCTTGCGATCACGCGTCACTTCTACGCGAGCATGTTCGAAGCGCATCCTGAGTTGCGCAATCTCTTCAATATGGGGAATCAGGCCAGCGGCGCACAGCAACAGTCGCTCGCCTCCGCCGTATTCGCGTACGCCGCGAACATCGACAATGCCGCGGCGCTCGGGCCGGTGCTCGAACGTATCGTGCACAAGCACGTCTCGGTCGGCATCACGCCGTCGCATTACCCGATCGTCGGCCGCCATCTGCTGAGCGCCATCAAAGACGTGCTGGGCGGCGCCGCCACGCCGGCGCTGATCGCCGCGTGGGACGAAGCCTACTGGCTGCTCGCGGGCGAGCTGATCGCCGCCGAAGCGCGTCTGACCGAGCGCACGCAAGCGCCTTCGGGAACGCTGCGCGAACTGATCGTGGCCGATGTCGATCGTGAAACGGAGCACATCGTCTCCTACTACTTGCGCACGCCCGAAGGTGGTTCGCCAGGTGAGTTCGCGCCCGGGCAATACGTGAGCGTCTCGGTCACGCTGCCCGACGGTCTGCAACAACGCCGCCAATACAGCCTGTCCGACGCCCCCGGTGCGGCGCACTGGCGCATTACCGTCAAGCGTGAAGACGCCGCCGGCGCGAAGCCCGCCGGTCAGATCTCGAACTGGCTGCATGCCAATCTGAAGGCGGGCGATCGCATTCTCGTGAGCCCGCCGTATGGCGAATTCACGACCCCGCTCGACGCAGCACACCCGCTCGTGCTGCTCAGCGCCGGCGTTGGCATCACGCCGATGATGTCGATCGTCGCGGCCTTGGCGGCCAACGGTTCGCGTCGCGAGATCCTGTTCGCCCATGCCGCGCGCGAAGCTTCGCACGTTGCGCTGCGCCGTCACCTGGCCTTCGCCGCCACGCAACTGCCGCGCCTGAGCGTGGCAACGTTCCTCGAGACGCCGCGAGGCAGCGAGCGCGACATCACCGGTGAGACGTTCGCCGGTCGGATGGACATCGCGCGCCTGACACTGCCCGCCAACGCCGATTACCTGCTGTGCGGCCCCGGGCCTTTCATGCAGACGCAATGGCGCACCTTGCGCGACGCCGGTGTCCCTGCTGAGCGTCTGCACCGCGAAGTCTTCGGCCCGGACGCCCTCGACCATCTGCTCTAAAAAGGCTGCGCGGTAAACGGCATGAGGCCCCCGATCGGGGGCCTCATCATTTCTGGATCTCTCGTTCGCTTGATGCAGCACCTGCGCCGCGCAAACGCGTCAGTCGATCAATGCGCCCGACGCGTCATAGAACGGATGCGAGCCGCCGGCATCGTCCACGAACGCGAGATGCGAGACCAGCCCGGTCTGCGGCGTGAACCGGTGCAGTTGGAACGACGGCGGATCGAGCACCCATGCCGACGGCCCGCCCTCGCGCAGATCGAGCGCCACCTGATGCGCCGGTGACGGGCACACGCTCGCGACGGTGCCCGCAAAGCGCGTGTGAATCGGCCGGTGCACGTGCCCGCAAATCACTCGTTCGACGTTCTCGAAGCGGCGCACGACGGCGGCAAGCTTCGCGGCATCTTTGGCGTCGAGCGCCTGAATGTCCATGTGCTCGATACCGCAGGCAAACGGCGGATGATGCATGGCGATCACGGTGGGCGTAGCGGTATCGCTCGCGAGCGTTGCCTCCAGCCATGCCAGACGTTCGTCGCACAGCTTGCCGCCGCCGTTGGGCGGGTCTTGCGTATCGAGCGCCACGAGTCGAAGCGGCCCGAACATCGCCGTGTATTGCACGAAGCCGCCCGGCTTGCCGAGATACGTATGCTCCGGAAACACCTCGCGCAGCGCGTCGCGCCCGTCGTGATTCCCGATCACGAGGTAGTACGGAATTTGCAGCGGCGCGAGCAGACGTCGCAGGTGTTCATATTCCTCGCGAGCGCCGAAGTCGACGAGATCGCCCGTGAGCACGACGAAGTCGGGACGCGGCACCAGCGTGTTCAGACGCGCCACGCAGCGCTCGAGATAGGCGGCGGTATCCACGCGCCGATAGGCCAGTTTGCCGGGCCGTTTGATGTGAAGGTCGCTGATTTGCGCGAACAGCATGAGCGGATTATCCGTGAAGCGAAAAGATATGGGCGGCGGGCAGCGTCAGGCCCACCTGATCGCCGACGCGACACTCGCGACGGCTGGAAACTTCGACCAGCACCGGGCCCGCGACGGACACGCCGCTAAGCGTGAGGCGCGTGCGGTCGCCGAGAAACTGCACTTCGTCGACACGACCGACGAGCGGCGCTTCCCCTGCGGGCACCACGATGGCATCTTCCGGGCGGAAGTACAGTTCCTGCACGTCGGCACGCACGTGCGGGCAAGCCACGCGGCCGCCTTCGAGATGGAAATGACCGTCGCGCCACACGCCCGCCAGACGGTTGAGCGTGCCGACGAAGTTCGCCACATGGCGCGAGGCCGGCTGGTAGTAGATGTCGCGCGGCGCGCCGATCTGCTCGATGCGGCCCGCGCTCATCACCACGATGCGATCGCCCAGCGCCATGGCCTCGTCCTGATCGTGGGTGACGTACACGGTCGTCACGCCCAGCCCGCGCAGCAAACGATCCATGTCCGCGCGCACCGTCTCACGCAGCTTGGCGTCGAGGGCGGTGAGCGGTTCGTCGAGCAACAACACACGCGGCTCAGGTGCGAGCGCGCGGGCCAGTGCCACACGCTGCTTCTGACCGCCGGAGAGTTGCGCGATGGCGCGATCGGCGAACGGCGTGAGCTGCACGAGATCGAGCAGTTCGTTCACACGCTTGTCGATCTGGGCCGACGGCAGTCCGCGCAGCTTCAGACCGTACGCGACGTTGCCTCGCACGGTGAAGTTCGGGAACAGGGCGTAGTTCTGGAACACCATGCCCACGCTACGCTTCTCGATGGGCAGGCGCGTGACGTCTTCGTCGCCAAAGCGCACACGGCCGCCGGCGTCGGGGCGCTCGAGTCCGGCGATCATGCGCAGGGTCGTGGTCTTGCCGCAACCCGACGGGCCGAGCAGCACCAGCGTCTCGCCCGCGCCGATCGTCAGATCGAGCGGCTGCAACACGGTGTTGCCATGAAACGTCTTGGCACAGCGTTCGAGATGTATCGGGATGGAAGTCAGTTTCATCGTCATATCCTTGGCATTCGGTAGGCGTGCAGTGCTGCCGTCGGGATCAGGCACGGCCTCGGGTCGACTTTTTGCCCCCCGACACCTTCGAGCGCTGGGCCGTCATCTGCATGAAGACGAGCAGCGGCACGATCAACACGAAAAACACCGCCGTGTACGCGCTGCCGATCTCCAGACGCAGCGACGCATAAGCGTCTGCCAGCCCCACGGGCAGCGTCTTCGTGTCGGGCGTGTGCAGCATCCACGTCAGGTTGAATTCGCCGAGCGAGAGCGTCACCACGATGAGCGCGGCCGCCACGATTTCGCTGCGGATGTTGGGCAGCACCACGGTCGTAAAGCGTCGCAGGAAGTGCGCACCGAGACTCGCCGCGCCCTCTTCCATGAGCTTGATGCGCGAGTCCGCGCACGCGGCCGCGACAGCGCGCACCATGAACGGCAGCGTGAAGATCACGTGCCCGACCACGATGAACGCCAGACTTTCGCGAAAGCCGCGCATGCCGCCGTACACGCTGATCAACGCGAGCGCACTCGCCAGCCCTGGCAGCGCGATGGGTAACGTGAGCATTTCTTCGATCCAGCGCGCCATGCGGCTTTGCCAGCGCGCGAGCACGTAGCCCGCCGGCACCCCCAGCAGCGTGACCACCACGAGCGTGGCGGCACCCACGTACAGCGAATTCAGAATGGCGTCGTGATAGTCCTGCCAGACCTGAATCACCCACTTGAACGTGAGGCCGGCCGACGGACCCCGGAAATAGTTCACCGACAGCCCCGCGAGAATCGACATGCCCACCGGGATCAGCAGGAACGCACACATCAGCAGCGTGAGCAGCAGTTGCAGCGTGAAAAGGGTTTTCTTGAGCATGCGGATCAACCTCCGGCGGCGACAGCCTGCCCCGTGACATTGCGGGCGAGCATGAGCACCGCCCATGTCACGATGCCGAGAATGACCGAGAGCGCCGCCGCCGTCGCCACATTGGCGTTGAGCGTGAACTCGGTGTAGATGGTCATCGGCAGCACGTCGATATCGGTGGCCAGCGTAAAGGCCGTGCCGAACGCCCCGACCGAGGTCGCGAAACACATCGCGCCCGAAGCGATCAGTGCGGGGGCCAGCGCGGGCAACGTCACGTCGCGCGCGATGGCGAACGGGCCGGCGCCGAGCGAGGCCGCCGCTTCCGTGAGCGAATGATCGAGCGACTCCGCCGCGGCCATCACAGCGAGAATCACGCGCGGAATCGAAAAATACAGATAGCCGAGGAACAGGCCCGCGAGCGAATACGCGAACACGAGCTTGTGTCCCAGGAGCTTGGTCGTCAGATCGCCGATGAGGCCCTGACGTCCCGCGAGCATGATGACCATGAAACCGACCACCACGCCGGGGAACGCCAGCGGCAGGGTCAGCATCGACACGAGGATCGATTTGCCCGGAAAGTCATGACGGGTGAGGAAGAGGCCCGCCACAAGCGACAACGCCAGTGTGACCAGTGTGACCAGTGCCGAGAGCACGACGGTCTGCCACAGACTATCGAGATAACGCGCATTGGTGAGAATGGCGCGATAAGTCTCGAACGCATGACCGTCGCCGCTCACCTGCACAAGGGCGGCCATCGGCAACAGCCAGAACGCCAGAAAGACCGCCAGCGCCGGTAGCAGAAGTGCCACGCGCCAGCCGCGCGGCAGGGTCAGGTCACGCATCGCTTGCTTTGCTCCTCTTCCTCGTTGGACATTACCGTGCTTAGCGCACGCTCTTCAGATACTGCTGACCGAACGCGTCCTGCTGCGCGGCGAGCTTTTGCAGATCGACCGGCTTTACACGTGCGTAGTCGGTGGCCGGCAGGAACTTGGCAGCCACATCGGCCGGCATCGTGCTCGCACGCACCGGACGCAGGAACGCTTGCGCCCAGTGGGCCTGCCCCTTGTCGGACAGCGTGTAGTCGATCACCTTCTTGCCGTTGTCGGCGTGCGGGCCGTTCTTCACGAGCGCAATCACGTACGGCAGCGACACGGAGCCTTCCATCGGAATCACGAACTGCACATTGGCGTGGTCCTTGTAGATGGCGCGGTAGGCGTTGAAGTCGAAGTCGATCAGGATGGGGATCTCACCCGAGAGCACGCGGGCATATGCCGTTTGCTTCGGCACGATCGGCGCGTTGGCCTTGAGCTTCTGGAAGAAGCTGATGGCCGGGCCGAAGTTCTCCATCGAACCGCCGAGCGCCTGGTTCGCAGCAATCGCGGCGGCATAGCCGGCGAATGCGCTGCTCGGGTCCAGATAACCCACCATGCCGCGATATTCCGGCTTGAGCAGGTCGGCCCACGAACGCGGCACCGGCTTGCCTTCCAGGGCGTCGCGGTTCACGAAGAAACCGACCGTGCCCGAGTGGATCGTCGTCCACATGCCGTTCGGATCCTTCAGGGCGGCCGGCACCTGATCCCAGTTCGCCGGCTTGTACGGGGCGAGCAGGCCCTTCTTGGCGGCTTCGATGGCCGAGGTGATGCCGAGATACACGATGTCGGCTACCGGCGCCTTCTGTTCGGCGATCATCTGCGCGACAGCCTGCCCGGAATTCTTGTTATCGAGCGGCACGCGAATGCCGGTGTCTTGTGCAATGGCCTTGACCTGACCGGCCCAATCCGCCCATTCCGGCGGGCAGTTGTAGCAAATGGCAGTCTGTTGGGCATGCGCGGCGCCAGCGCCGAGCAAGGTGAAAAGCGCCAGCGTGCGAGCGGCGCGGGTGATCCAAAGCTTCATTTCTGTGGGCTCCTGAATGGCTGAGCGTTGGCGGCACTACGTGCTACGTGCTGCCGGATAAGTGCGGGCCTCGCGCCCGGATGTCTGATTGCCTCGGCTAACGCTGCACTCTCTTGATGGAGCCAGTCGTCAGCCACTTTCCTTGCGACTGCTTTTCCTGCGAATTCGTGTCGATACCGCATCAGCCCGGCTTGCGCGGAGGCGCCGCCACCGTGCCGCCACGGCGAATCTCGTGCGGCAGAATCAGCGCATGACCCAGCGATGCATCGAACGATGCCGTTGCCGCGCCTGCACGGCCATCACGCGCATCACGCCCGTCACGTCCATCGATTTGCGCCAGCAACCGCTGCGCCGCCTGACGGCCGATCTCCACACTGGGTTGCACGACGGTGGCAAGCGTCGGCGAGAGCAGTTCGCCCACGGCGAGCCCGTCGAAGCCGAGCACCGACATGTCGTCGGGCACGCGCAAGCCCGCCTCGCGCAGCGCGCGCATCACGCCAAGGGCCAGCAGATCGTTGGAGCAGAACAGGGCCGTGGGACGCGCGCCGTCGCGCTCACGCTGCGCCAGCCATTCGCGCACCCGCTCACCGCGCGCGCCACTGTTGAAATCGATTTCGAAGGCCGGCAGCGGCGTGAGGCCGGCGGCTTGCATGGCGTCGCCATAGCCGAGATAGCGGCGCTTGGCGCGGTCAGACGCGTGCAGCGCACCCGTCACCATGACGATGTCGCGATGCCCCGCCTCGATCAGCATCGCCACGCCCTGCGCGGCCGCCGCCCGGTTGTCCACCGACACGCACGGACGCTGCGGCGCATCGTTATAGACCAGTTGGCACGCCACGCCCTCAACTGCGAGATCGTCGATGAGCGCACTGTGCTCGGCGTCCGCCAGCGTGAGCAGCAGGCCGTCCACACGCTGTTGCAGCAAGGTCTCGATGGCGTTGCGCTCGCGCTCCGGGTCGTATTGCGTGGTGACGAGCAGCAGGCGGCGTCCCGTGTCCTCGATGGCGGCTTCGATCCCTTCCAGACAGTCGGCGAAGACCGGGTTGCCCAGCGTCGGCAGCATTACACCGATCAGGCCCGTGCGCTCTCCGCGCAACTGACGGCCCAGCGCATTGGGACGGAATTTCAGCTCGGCAGCCGCCGCCTGCACCCGGGCAAGCGTCTCCGGACGCACCAGTTGCGGCGAATTGAGTGCGCGCGACACCGTCGCAATCGAGCACCCCGCACGCTGTGCCACGTCCCGTATATCTGCCACGCCCTTCTCCTTGTTATCGAGCCGTCGAAACCTGAAGTTGACGGGTTTTACGCGAATGTAAACGTTTACGAAAACGTTTTCACTCCGGGATTCTATGGAGGGATTGTGATGAATTCATGACAGCCGGGAAAGATCGACGCGCCGTACCGTTCGCTGTCCGACCGATCGGAAATGTTGGCGAGAGGCATCGAAGCCGCCTGGGGACGGTACCGGGCGCCGAAGGCCGGTATGCCGCCTATACTGAAATTCCCCCCACGCGCCGGGGCATGACGGCAGCCCTTTTCCACGACCGGGATCGGCCATGAACGAATATCACTTCCTCACCTTGTGGCGGCTGACGGCACCGCTGGACGAAGTCTGGGACACGATTCGCGACGTCGACCATTGGGCGCGATGGTGGCCGTGCGTGCGCAACGTGCGCACGCTTGAGCCGGGCGACGCCGCTGGCGTGGGTGCCGTGCGGGAACTGACCTGGCACGGTGCGCTGCCGTACTCGCTCACGTTCGAGACCCGCATTACCCACATCGACCCGAAGCGCGAAGTGCGCAGCGTGGCGACGGGCGAGGCCGAGGGCACCGGCGTGTGGCGCTTCGACACCGAAGGCTCGATTACCGTCGTGCGCTATGCCTGGGACGTGCACACCAAGCGCGCCTGGATGAACAAACTCTCGCCCATCGCGCAGCCGTTGTTCCGCTGGAACCATAACTACGTCATGCGACGTGGCGGCGAAGGGCTTGCCGCAGTACTCAACGCCCATCTGGTCGAGTGCCTCGATACCGACATGCCGCCCGCCGCCCTTGGCGAGGAGCGCGACCCGCGCGACTTGCGCGAAGCACGCTCGCGCATGAGCCACGACCCCCATCACTGATCCCCTCTGCTATTCCATTCAGGAATAGACGATCCAGCAGATTTCATTATTTTTTATAGATCCGGATGCTTAGACTCGAAGGCATCCGGCGGTGGAATCGTGGCGTTGCGTACGACTGCTGCCGCCCCGCATCACAATCTGCTCGAGGAGACCTCGTGAGCCTTGCGACTCCGCCGCTGCTGCGGCACTACGTGGATGGCGCGTTCGTGACCACCGATCGCCAGTTCGATAACGTCAGCCCCGTCGACGGGCGGCTCGTCGCGAAGGTCTGCGAAGCCGATGCCGCCACGGTTGACCGCGCGGTCCGCGCCGCGCGCCGCGCCCTGCACGATGGGCCGTGGGGCAAGACCACACCGGCCGAGCGCGCCGCCGTGCTGCACCGCATCGCCGATGGCATTCAGGCACGCTTCGACGACTTCGTTGCCGCCGAAGTCGCCGACACCGGGCGTCCCACGGAGCAGGCCCGCACGCTGGACATCGCCCGTGGCATCGCTAACTTCCGCATGTTCGCCGATCTCATCAAGACGGCCGGCAGCGACATGTACGAAATGCGCGCGGCCGATGGCGGCGACGTGATGAACTACGTCACGCGCAAGCCGCTCGGGGTGATCGGCATCATCTCGCCGTGGAACCTGCCGCTGCTGTTGTTCACGTGGAAGGTGGCCCCCGCGCTGGCGATGGGCAATTGCGTCGTCGCCAAGCCGTCGGAAGAAACCCCCTCCTCGGCCACGCTGCTCGCCGAGGTGATGGACGCCGCCGGCGTGCCGCCCGGCGTGTTCAACCTCGTGCACGGCTTCGGTCCGGACTCGGCCGGTGAATTCCTGACGAAACATCCGGACGTTGCCGCGATCACCTTCACCGGCGAGTCGCGCACCGGCAGCGCCATCATGAAAGCCGTGGCCGACGGCGTGAAGGAAATCTCGTTCGAGCTCGGCGGCAAAAACGCCGCCGTCGTCTTTGCCGACGCCGACTTCGAGAAAGCCGTCGACGGCGTGGTCCGCTCGTCGTTCACCAATGCCGGTCAGGTCTGCCTGTGCTCCGAGCGTGTCTACGTCGAACGGCCGATCTTCGATCGCTTCGTCGCCGCACTGGCCGAACGTGCCGCCGCGCTGCGCATCGACGCCCCCGACGCGCCCGGCGTGCAAATGGGTCCGCTCGTGTCGCGTAAGCACCGCGAGAAGGTGCTCTCTTACTATCGGCTGGCAGTTGAAGAAGGCGCGACGGTCGTTACCGGCGGAGGCGTGCCCGCCTTCGGCGACGCGCGCGACGACGGCGCCTTCGTGCAACCGACGGTCTGGACCGGCCTGCCCGACACGGCACGCTGCGTGCGGGAAGAAATCTTCGGCCCGGTGTGCCACGTTGCGCCGTTCGACAGCGAAGACGAAGTGATTCGCCGCGTGAACGACAGCGACTATGGTCTCGCAGGCTGCGTCTGGACGACGAACCTGTCGCGCGCGCATCGCGTGGCGCGTCAGTTCCAGACCGGGCTCGTGTGGGTGAACACCTGGTTCCTGCGCGACCTGCGCACGCCGTTCGGCGGCGTGAAGCTCTCCGGGCTGGGCCGCGAAGGCGGACGCCACTCGCTCGACTTCTATTCCGAAATCACCAACATCTGCATCAAACTGTGAGGCGACGGTGCGGCGGTCGCGATGGGGGTCGAGACTGCCGCACCCGTGCGCCATCCCATACAGAACACAACGGAGACTGACCACACATGAGCGCATCGCAAGACACACAGGCCCGCGTGGTGGCGGGCAAGGCCAAACCGCGCGGCAAGTTCCCGCACATCAAACGCGCGGGCGACTTCCTGTTCGTCTCGGGTACCAGTTCGCGCCGTCCCGACAACACCTACGCCGGCGCGCAGGTCGATGCGCTGGGCGTGACGCAGCTCGACATTCGTGAACAGACACGCGCCGTCATCGAGAACATTCGCGACATTCTCGCGAGCGAAGGCGCCACGCTGGCCGACGTGGTCGAAGTCGGCTCGTTTCTGGTGAACATGAACGACTTCGGCGGCTACAACGAGGTGTACGGCGAGTACTTCGACGAGAACGGTCCGACGCGCACCACGGTGGCGGTGCATCAGTTGCCGCATCCGCTGCTGCTCATCGAAATCAAGTGCGTGGCCTACGCCCCGCGCTCGCGCTAAGCGCCAAGACTCATAACACCCACAATACCGACACCTGACGCGGCATGATCCGGGAGACAGCATGTTGACGTATGGCAAGCCTTTCAATTTCCAGCGCTGGATCGACGATCACGCGCACCTGCTCAAACCGCCCGTGGGCAACCAGCAGGTCTGGCAGGACAGCGATTTCATCGTGACGGTCGTGGGTGGGCCGAACCATCGCACCGACTATCACGACGATCCGCTCGAAGAGTTTTTCTATCAGTTCAAGGGCAACGCGTGGGTCAATCTGTGGATCGACGGCCGCGCCGAGCGCATCGACCTCAAGGAAGGCGACATCTTCCTGCTGCCGCCGCACGTGCGTCATTCGCCGCAGCGGCCCGAAGCCGGGAGCCTGTGCCTCGTCATCGAACGCCAGCGCCCGCCCGGCCTGCTCGACGGCTTCGAGTGGTACTGCCTGAACTGCGGCACGCAAGTGCATCGCGTGGAAGTGCAACTCAAGAGCATCGTGACGGACCTGCCGCCGCTGTTCGAAGCGTTCTACGGCTCGGAGTCGCTGCGCCGTTGCCCGAGTTGCGGCGAGATCCACCCGGGCCGCGCCGCGCAACCCAAGACCATCGCACCGGCGTCTGCCTGAACCGCAACGCCGCTCTCAGAACCTCACACGTCACGTCATGAAGAAAATCGACATGCACGCCCACTTCTTCCCGCGCATCACGCAGGAAGAAGCCGCCCGTCTCGACCCCGCCACCGCGCCGTGGCTGCGCATCGACGAAGGCGGCGAGACCGGCAACATCATGCTCGACGAGCGCGCCTTCCGCCCCGTCTACCGCGCGCTGTGGGACCCCGCCCTGCGTGTCGAAGAACTCGACCGCCATGGCATCGACCTGCAAGTGGTCTGCGCCACGCCGATCATGTTCGGCTACCGCTACGACGGACACGTCGTCATGGACTGGGTCCGGCGCATGAACGATCTGGCGCTGGAACACTGCGCCTACGCCCCGACGCGGCTCAAACCGATGGCGCAGGTGCCGCTGCAAGACCTCGATCTGGCGTGCGCGGAAGCCTCTCGCGCCAAGGCCAGCGGCCATATCGGCGTACAGATCGGCAACCATCTGGGCGACAAGGATCTCGACGACGAACAGCTCGTCGCCTTTTTGCGGCACTGCGGCAACGAACACATCCCCGTGCTCGTGCACCCGTGGGACATGATGACCGACGGCCGCATGAAGAAATGGATGATGCCGTGGCTCGTGGCGATGCCCGCCGAGACGCAGCTCTCGATCCTCTCGCTGATTCTCTCGGGCGCGTTCGAGCGCCTGCCGCGCTCGCTCAAGCTGTGCTTCGCCCACGGCGGCGGCGCCTTCCCCTATCTGCTGGGCCGCGCCGAGAACGCCTGGCATTGCCGCGACATCGTGCGCGCCGACAGCCCGCATCCGCCGTCCCATTATCTGGATCGTTTCTACGTGGATAGCGCGGTGTTCGATCCGCGTGCCCTGCGCCTGCTCGTCGACACCATGGGCGTGGAGCGCATCATGCTCGGCTCGGACCACCCGTTCCCGCTCGGCGAGCAGGACATCGGCCGTCTGGTGGCCGAACAACCGGGGCTGGACGACGCGGCCCGGCACCGCATTCTGGCCGGGAACGCCCTCGAGTTCTTCGGCCTGTGACTGGTGCTTTCCCGAGGTGTTTTTGAAATTGCTTGCCTACGCAAAAGGCGTCGTTTAGGCTGGGCATTGAAATATTTGACGCTTAAACAATTTAATTAGCCTGACGCGCCTGGCCTGCCATGACCGACGTGAAGAAGCGGTCAAGTATCCCGGCGCGAGTCCTCAGTTGACAGTCCTAGCCAGTTCCGGAACTTAGTTTGGAGACCATGATGACGGGAACGAAGACCACGCAACGCAAAGCCATCGCCGTACTGGGCGCCGTCGCCGCTGCTGCGGCAATGTTGGTATCGAACGGTGCATATGCGCAGGTGAAGATCGGCTTCATCGGCACGCTCTCGGGTCCGGGCGGTGCGCTCGGGCAGGATCAGTACGACGCCTTCATGCTCGCCATCGAGCAAAAGGGCGGCAAGCTGGGCGGCGTGCCGGTGCAGGTCATCAAGGAAGACGATCAGCTCAAGCCCGACGTGGGCGTGCAGGCCGCGCAAAAGCTGGTGGAGCGCGACAAGGTGCAGCTCATCACCGGTGTGACGTTCTCGAACGTGATGATGGCCATTCACAAGAACGTGACGAACGCGGGCGTGGTCATGGTCGGCTCGAACGCCGGTCCGACGCCGATCGCGGGCGAGCAGTGTTCGCCGAACTTCTTCTCGACCTCGTGGGACAACGACGAACTGCATGAGGCCGGCGGTCAGCTCTCGACCGATCTGGGCTACAAGAAGATGTACGTGATGGCGCCGAACTATCAGGCCGGACGCGACGCCGTGAACGGCTTCAAGCGCGATTACAAGGGCCAGATCGTCGACGAGGTCTACACGCAGGTCAACCAGCCCGATTACTCGGCGGAAATCGCCCAGTTGCAGGCCGCCAAGCCTGACGCCGTCTATGTGTTCTACCCGGGCGGCATGGGCGTGAACTTCGTCAAGCAATACCGTCAGGCCGGGCTGCTCGGCAAGATTCCGCTGATCTCCGTGTCGACCATCGACGGCTCGACCCTGCCGGCCCTGAAAGAGCAGGCCGTGGGCAGCATCACCAGTGCCCCGTATTCGCCGGACCTCGACAACGCGCAGAACAAGCAATTCGTCGCGGCCTTCCAGAAGAAATACAACCGTGTGCCGTCGATGTACGCCGCGCAGTCGTACGACGCCGCGAACCTGATCGACTCCGCCCTCACGAAGACCAAGGGCAGCGTGGCCGATCGCGAGGCCCTGCGCGCCGCGCTCAAGGCTGCCGACTTCCAGTCCGTGCGCGGATCGTTCAAGTTCGCCAGCAATCAGTTCCCCATCGCACCGTTCTACCGCGTGGATGTCGTGAAGGACGGCAGCGGTGCAGCATTCGCGAACAAGGGAAAGATCGATATCAAGACGCGCGCCAATCTGGCGTCGATGTGCAAGATTCGCTCATAAACCGTTTGTACACGTCGGCATCTGCTGTTTAACGTTGCAACGCGGGGCATCGCGCCCCGCCATCTGCGATCTGTCGTTGGTGAGGTAAGCCGCGGCGGCGGCGGGCCTGCGCCATGGCGTACGGCTCGACGCCGCGGCGGTTGCCGCCCCGGCTCCCGGTGTTCTGCACCGGCGAGCGTTGCCGTTGCACGACCCGAGCAATACCAGAGCACTATCGAGGGTTTATGAAGCGCTACCGCAATTTCGACGAGGCCGAGCTGGACGTTCAGTACAACGCTCGCGCCACCACGCCCAATGTTCTCGACATCCTGACGCAGTACGCCGCCCAGAGCGCACACGCCCGCGCGACCACGCCCTGCGTTCTCGACGTCGCCTACGGGGATCACCCCGACGAGACACTGGACATCTTCCCGGCCCCCGCCCCCGGCGCGCCCGTCTTCTTCTTCGTACACGGCGGCTACTGGCGCGCGCTCAGCAAGAGCGATTCGAGCAACATGGCGCCCGCGTTCACGCGCGCCGGCGCCACGGTCGTGACCATCAACTATTCGCTCGCGCCCGGCGCCTCGCTCGACACCATCGTCGACCAGACGCGCCGCGCACTGGCCTGGGTGCATCACCACATCGGCGAGCATCATGGCGACGCGCGCCGCATTCACGTGTGCGGAAGCTCCGCCGGTGGCCACCTCGCGGGCATGTTGCTCGCGCAGGGCTGGCACGCCCGGTACGGCGTGCCCGAAGACGTCATTGCCGGGGCCGCACCGCTCTCCGGCCTGTTCGATCTCACGCCGATTCCGTTCACGCACATCAACGAATGGATGAAGCTGTCCGAGGACGACGCGCGCCGCAACAGCCCTCAATTCCACCTGCCCGCGCGCGGCTGCCCGATCGTGGTGTCGTACGGAGAGACCGAGACGGCCGAGTTCAAGCGTCAGAGCGACGACTATCTCGCCGCGTGGCGCGCACAGGGCTTTGAAGGCGAGTACGTGCCGATGCCCGGCACCAATCACTTCGATATCGTGCTCACGCTCAACGACACGGCCAGCCCGCTTACGCAGGCCATCTTCCGCCAGATGGGTCTGCCCCGGGAGGCCACATGAGCCTGACGCTCCTCATCATGCAGTGCCTGAACGGCCTGCAACTCGGGGTGCTGCTGTTCCTGATGGCCGCCGGCCTGACGCTGGTGTTCGGCATCATGAACTTCGTCAACCTCGCGCACGGCTCGCTCTACATGATGGGGGCGTTCATCGCCGCCACCGTGTACAACCACACGGGATCGTTCGCGCTCGCCGCGATTGCCATCATCCCCGCCATGCTGGTGCTCGGCCTGATCGTCGAATTCGTCGCGCTCAAAACACTCTACGACCGCGATCACCTCGATCAGGTGCTCGCCACCTTCGGCCTGATCCTGTTCTTCAATGAACTGGCACGCATGATCTGGGGGCCGTCGCCGTATTACATGGAAGTGCCCGAGTGGCTGTCCGGCACGGTGAATCTGTTCGGTCTGGTGTACCCGGCGTATCGCTTCCTCATCATCCTCGTGGGACTCGCGGTGGCGCTCGGCTGCTACCTGCTCATTCACCGCACACGCATCGGCATGTTGATTCGCGCCGGGTCCACACATCGTCAGATGGTCGGCGCGCTCGGTGTGAACATCGTGCTGCTGAACTCGCTGCTGTTCGGTCTCGGCGCGATTCTCGCGGGCATTGCCGGGCTCATGGCCGGCCCCATTCTCTCGGTGCAGCCGGGCATGGGCGAGCCGATCCTGATTCTGACGATGGTCGTGATCGTGATCGGCGGCATCGGCTCGGTGCGCGGGGCGTTTCTCGCCGCGCTGATCGTCGGTGTGGTCGATACGGTGGGACGCACCGCGCTGCCCACGCTGCTGCGCAGCCTCATGGAGCGCAGCACCGCCGACACCGCCGGGCCGGCGCTCGCTTCGATGCTCATCTACCTTGTCATGGCGGCGGTGCTTGCCGTGCGTCCGCAAGGTCTCTTCCCGGTCAAACACGGTTGACGATGGAAATGAAACTCAATCTTCGCACCGCCGTGCCGTTGCTGTTGCTAGCCTTGCTGGCGCTGGTGCCCCTTTACGCGACGTTTGCCCAGCAACCGTTCTTTCTCACCCTGTTCGGCCGCATCGTCGTATTCGCCATCGCGGCCGTCTCTCTCGATCTGATTCTCGGCTACGGCGGCATGGTGAGTTTCGGCCATGCGCTGTATCTCGGACTCGGCGCGTATGTCGTCGGCATCCTGAGCTATCACGGCGTGGACAATGGCTTCGTGCATCTCGGGCTCACGCTGCTGCTGTGCGCCATCGTCGGCGCCGTGACCGGCCTGCTCTCGCTGCGCACGACCGGCATCGCGTTCATCATGATTACGCTGGCGTTCGCCCAGATGTTCTACTTCCTCGCCGTCAGCCTGAAGCAATACGGCGGCGACGACGGCCTGCCGGTGTCCGCCGGCAGCCGCTTCGGCAGCGTGTCGCTCGACGATCCCGCCGTGCTGTACTACGCGGCGTTCGCGGTGCTGTGTCTGTGTGTCTGGGGGGGCCGCCGGATGGTCGATGCCCGCTTCGGCATGGTGATTCGCGGCGCGCGTCAGAACGACCGGCGCATGCGCGCGCTCGGCTACCCGACGCTTCGCTACAAGCTCGTGGCGTACATCATCAGCGCCATGACCTGCGGTGTGGCGGGCATGCTCTACGCCAATCTCACGCACTTCGTCTCGCCGGCGTATATGGCGTGGACAGCCTCGGGCGAGCTGATCGTGATGGTGGTGCTCGGCGGGCTGGGATCGTTCTTCGGTCCGGTACTGGGCAGCGCCGCCATGCTGCTGGTCGAAGAATGGCTCAAGGGTATGACCGAGCACTGGATGATCATCTTCGGGCCGCTCATCGTCGTTGCCGTGCTCGTCTCGCGACGCGGCCTGTATGGCCTGCTCGGCGACCTGCAAGTGCGGCTCTCGCGCCGCTCCGGCACCGTGGAGGGCAAAGCATGAGCCTGCTTCTGGTCGACCAACTGGTCAAACGCTACGGCGGGCTGACCGCCACCGATCACTTCTGTCTCGAGGTCGCGCCCGGCGAGTTGCACGCCATCATCGGCCCGAACGGCGCAGGCAAGAGCACCCTCATCGGCCAACTGGCAGGCGAGTTGCGCTCCGACGAAGGCAGCATTCATTTCGACGGACGCGACATCACCGCCGTGCCGATCGAGCAGCGCGCCCGCGCCGGGCTCGCGCGCTCGTACCAGATCACCTCCGTGTTCCGTGAATTCACCGCACTGGAAAACGTACTCGTAGCCGTGCAGGCGATGCAGGGCCATAGCTTCGGCTTCTGGCGTCCGGCCATTCGCGAAGCGGCGCTCGTCGAACCGGCACGCGAGATTCTGGCGCGCACCGGTCTGGCCGCACGCATGCATGTGCCCGCGAGCGCCCTGGCGCACGGCGAGCACCGTCAGCTCGAACTGGCCATGGCGCTCGCGGGGCGTCCGAAGCTGCTGCTGCTCGACGAACCGATGGCCGGCATGTCGCAGGCCGAGTCCGAACAGATGACGCATCTGCTTGCGGATCTGAAAGGCGACTACGCCATCGTGCTCGTGGAGCACGACATGGATGCGGTCTTCGCCCTGGCCGATCGCATCACCGTGCTCGTCTACGGACGCGCCATCGCTTGCGGCGACGCCGACACCATCCGCAACGATGCGGGCGTGCGCGAAGCCTATCTCGGGGATGAAACCCGCAACGAAATGCTGGGAGCGACCGCATGAGCCCCTTGTTGTCTTTGTCTGGCGTCGAGTCGTACTACGGCGCGAGTCAGGCGCTGTTCGGCATGCATCTGGAAATCGAGCGCGGTGCGTTCGTCACGCTGCTCGGCCGCAATGGCATGGGCAAGTCGACCACCGTCAAATCGATGACCGGCCTGATACGTCCCGCTCGCGGCGAGATCGTGTTCGACGGACAGCCGGTGCACGCCAGTGCGTCGCATCGGATTGCGCGCGCCGGCATGGGGCTCGTGCCCGAGGGACGCCAGATCTTTCCCACGCTGACCGTGCGCGAGAATCTCGTGGCCACGGCAAGCAATCGTCATGGTGCTCGTTCGCCGTGGACACTCGAGCGCATTTACGGGCTGTTTCCGCGTCTGCGTGAGCGTGAGAAGAATCTCGGCAGCAATCTCTCCGGCGGCGAGCAACAGATGCTCGCGATCGGCCGCGCACTGATGACGAATCCGAAATTACTCATTCTTGACGAAGCGACCGAAGGACTGGCGCCGCTCATTCGCGGTGAAATCTGGCAATGCCTGAAGCAACTCAAAGGCAGCGGTTTGTCGATTCTTTGCATCGACAAGAATCTGGCCCCCATGCTCGAACTCGGCGACCGTCACTACATCGTCGACAAGGGCCGTGTGGCTTGGCAAGGCGACTCGCCGAGCCTGCGTCGCGCGCTGCCGGAATTGCAGGCGTATCTGGGCGTCTGAAGACGCATGCCACGCTGCGTACCCCACGTTTCTGCGTACACTCTACGGCACCTCGAAGCAGGAGGTGCGTAGTACTCGATAGGTGTCAGACGCGAAAATCCGGTGTGCTTTGTGAAAGCACCCAGTGGAACTATGTGGTGCAATCGGTTCCGCTTGATCGACTTCGCAAGCGCCCTCTTCTCACCACTTATCGACCCTCGGGTAGGACTATGGCTTACTCCAATACGCCTTCGAATCCCTTCCGCTGGCTGTTATCGCAGGACACCGGTGCTCCGCAGCCCACCGAGCCGGCACACGTCAAGAACGGCCTTCCCGCTGATCTTCCGCTCAACATCAAGGAGCTGCCTCGCACGCCGCTGCCCAAACTGGAAATCTTTCCAGACGAGTTGCTGGCGCTGCGCAAACATCTGGGCATGTCGCGCAATGTCTTCGCGCATTACTTGCGTACCAACCCGCGAACGCTGGAGAACTGGGAGCAAGGACGCGCACGTCCCAATGCTCAGGCTGCCTGCCTGATTCGGCTGGTACAGCAGAATCCCGCACTCGTCTCGTCGCTCGCACGCCTTTGAACGGCATAACAAAGGGCGGCATGCCAATACATCGGCATGCCGCCCTTTTCTATGTCGGAACGCGCGCGACCGTGTGCATCGCGCAGGCAGCCCGTTACGGTTTGAGGCCACACACCTCGCGAAGACAGGCAACGAAGCGTTCGCAGGCCGGACTCGGCTGCTTGTCGGTGCGTAGCGAATATCCCACGTCGCCAAAGCTGCCCGGCATGGTATCGGCCAGCACCCGCAGCAGTCCCGAGTCCACGAACGGTGTGGCCGCAGCGCGCGGCATGAGTGCCATGCGCGGTGTCTCGAGCATCAGGCCGATATTCGTGAGCACGGAGAGCGATTCGACGATGTCCTCGGGCATGGCGAGCCCTGCGTCGTGAAACAGACGCTCGGCAGCCAGCCGCGAGGGCGACTCGGGCACCGGCAGAATCCACGCCCCTTCACGCAATTGCGCAAGCGGCACGCGCTCGGGAGACTGCGTCCAGTGACGCGTGCCGCCGACCACGCAGAGCGACTCGTTGAAGAGAATCTCGTGAGTCAGGGCGAAGGCGTTGGCCACCGGCAAGGCACGCTCCGGCAGACGGCCCACGACGATATCCAGATCTCCGCTCGCGAGCGCCGGGAAGAGTTGCGCAGTGGTCGCTTCACGCACGGTCACGAGCACACCGGGCGTGCGCGCCTTGAGCATGGCAATCGTGCGCGGCAGCAAATCGGCGGCGGCCGAAATCAGCGTGCCAACGATCACGTGTCCGCTGGTGCCTGCGCTGAACGCATTCACTTCGTCTGTCAGATAGCGCAACTCCGCCATCAACGACTTCACACGATGGCCGAGCAGTTCTCCCAATTCCGTGGGCTGCATGCCGCGATTGCTGCGTACGAAAAGCGGTCCTTCGAAGCAGGCTTCCAGCTCGTGCACGATCTTGCTGACGGCCGGCTGCGTGAGACCGGTCTCGTTGGCGGCGCGCACGAGCGAACCCGTCTCGAGCACGCGATCGAATACCTGAAGCTGATGAAATTTGAGCTTTCGCCCGAGATTGAGGGCTGTCCAGGGAAGTGAGCGCATCGGCGTCCTGTTCAGGCCGCCGCCGCGGAACCGGACGGCGTGACCGGGCCCGCACCCTGCGGCGCCCCCGCCGAATCCACCGACGCCGCAGGCTCCGCCGACAGGAAGGCGGCGACAAATTCTTCGAGCATGGCAACGTCCGGCAGCGACGCCGGATTGACATGGTGATTGACGAGGCAGCCGTCGAACGTCAGCACCAGCATGTCCACCAGACGCGCGCGTCGCACACCGTCACGCGCAAGGCTGGGTGCACTGGCCGCCAGCATGCTCGACAGGCGTTCACGAAACCACTGCAACAGCGACGGATCGTACGGATCGCCCGGGCTCACGGTGGCCAGCGCCTGCACCAGATTGTGCGAAAAGCCGTTGTCGAGTCTTGGCATCTGCACGAGCAGGCCGCTGAGCAACGCGCGCATGCGGGCATCGGGGCCATGTGCCGCCATGACTTCGGCTTCGAGCACCGTGATGCGCGCCTTGAACCACTTCTCGTAGACGCAGAAGAAGACTTGCAACTTCGCGGTGAAATAGCTGTAGATGTTCGCGTGCGAAATACCTGCGCGCTTGGCGATCTGCACCATCGTGGTGTCGACGTAGCCCTTTTCCATAAACAGGGCGTGCGACGCTTCGAGGATGGCCAGACGAATGTCTTCTTTCTTGACTTGTGGCATGTGTAAGCCTGCGCGGATAGGCCGAGCACCTCAATCAGAATTTCTCAACGTCCGCTGAAGCACTACCTAGCGTCAGCGGCCACAGTATGCCAGCGCAAACGCAGCTTGCGGCGAAAACTAGGCGCAAACACTCCCCCGGACTTTCCCGATATTTCAACGCATTCAACGTGGATTGCGATGACAGACATCGCGTAATACGCCGGGTTATCGCGTATTGAACGCACGCCCCCCCCCCACGCGAGAAGCGCATAAAGCCTCTCGTCTCAAGTATTTCAAAATTGAACAATTTCGATGTCATCTTTTCGGAGCGTGACCTTGGCGGCGTTGGCGGCGTTGCATCGTAGACGTCGTCGTATATCAAAACGAATACGGAGACGAATACGTACGAACAGGGACGATGCTCACGTAGGACGCATTTTGCGTACACCGCGTCAGCGCATTCCCGCATTAATTCGGACTACGTCATATGTGGAGTTTTCTGTGTACGTCGCCTGTGTACGCCGCCCGTTTGCACCACCCGCTGACACCACCCCGCCGACATCGCCCGGTGACACCACGATATGCGCGCATCCACCTCGCCAACGCAGCATCCAAGGACCATTACAAAGTCTTACAAGATCGGACGACCTAATCACCGCAGATTGCGTCCAACTTAAGTCGATCCATGACGACGGGCGGGACAAACACCGCTCTCACAAGGAGGTCATGATGAGAACGAACCCTGAGAACACTGCGTCGGCGAGCGTCTCGAAAACGCGCGTCGCCCGGGCGGCTGCGGCAACCGGCCTGGCGGCCGTGTTGCTGTCACTCGCCGGATGCGCGTATGAAGCGCCGCCGCAACCTCGTTTGCCGTACCGGGGCAACGAAACGACGAATCCGGCTTACCCGGCATCTCGGACGGATTGCGGCCCGCCGCCCTATGCTGCCGGTACGCCATGCAGTCCGTACGCGGCACCGCCGTCCCCGGCACCGGGCACCGACGCCTACGGGCGCCCCTACCCGCCGACTGATGCTTACGGCCGGCCGTACGCGTCCGACGCGCAGGGTCGCCCGTACCCGCCTCCGCCGCCACCCCCGGCCTATCAGGAGACGTATCCCGCCAATCGGGTTGGCGCGCCGGATCCGGGTTCCGAGACAGCCCATTGATCGCGTGTTGCCCCATACCGGCAGCCACCGCTTTTACTGAATAGCAGGCTGAGCCTTGTTGCCCGGCCTGCCCATCCCCGTGGGCCAACGTCCCTCTGGAAGGAGCTATGCGTCATGAAAACCACACAACGATGGGCCTCGCAGATTGCTCATCTCTCGCGCTCGGTCGGCCCGGTTCTGGTGGGCGCGGCGCTGCTCGGCACGCTGGCCGGCTGCGGCAGCATGACGCCGCGCGAATCGCGTAACACGGCCGTCGGTGCCGGTGTCGGCGCGCTCGGCGGCGCGCTCATCTCCGGCGGTGACCTCGGCACGACCGTGGGCGGTGCCGTCGTGGGCGGCGTGATCGGTAACGTCGTTACCGATGACCGCAATCGCCGCTAATGGCCCCCATCGCCCAGAAGCCTCCCCCAAACGCTCGCAATCGCCGTTGATTGCCACGGACTGCGCTCACCGCCGATCGCGGCCTTGAGTCATCGATCCGGCCGCACAAAAAAATACGCCACGGCATGCCGTGGCGTATTCGTTTTCCCTGCCAGTGCGCGGCCTGTCACCGCCGCGCACACCGGGCACGCTTTACACGTGGAAGAACTCGGCGATGATCGCGGCACCGAGGAACGTACCGGCGTTCGCGAGGAACGACACGACCACGATGCGCCAGCCGAGGCGGCGGAAAGCGGGCACGTCCTTGGCGACCGACAGACCTGCGTAAGTCAGCATCGGCGTGACCAGCGCGAGGAAGTTGATCTTGCCGGTGAACTGCTCGACGACCGGTGCGAACGGGAAGGCAGGCGAGGTCAGGAACATGGCGATCAGCGACACCCAGCACACGGCCGGCACCTTGCGACGCGTGGCGAAGTACAGCACTTCGCCAACGATCACGGCACCGATGATGATCAACATGCCCGGGATACCGTCGAGGAACGGCGTCTTGAAGGCCATGCTGTTACCGATGAGCGCCAGCGTGCCCGAGAACACCCATGCGAACAGACGCGCGCCGAAGTTCATTTCGACGGTGTGCGCCTTGCTGGCTTGCTTGAGTTCCTTGGCGGCTTCGGCGTCGGCAATGGCAGCGGCTTCGGCGTTGGCGCGGCCACGGCGGCTCATGCGGCCCAGCACCGGCTCCATCACGCGGTAGCCCCACACGGCGAGCGGCAGCGAGATGAACAGCGTGAAATACGTGCCGATGGTCGTCGTGATCAGGTTCGATGCCGCGGCGAACGTGGCAACTTCCTTGGCGACTTCCGGGGTTTGCTGCGCAGCGATGGCGCCGGCCGCAGCGGCCATCATCGAGCCCGAACCCACGCCGGCGCCCATGGCGAGCGAATGCGGGTGGAACAGGTTCAGGCTGGCGACGAAACCGGCAAAGAGCGAAATGAACACGGCTCCGAAGATCGTGCCCGTCAGGTACTCGGCCAGCACGCCACGGCCTTCCGGCGAGTCGAAGCCGTACTTTTCGCCGATGATGGCAAGGCTCGGCTCACGGCCGACCGAGAAGGTCGCACCGATGGCTTCGCGCTTGATGCCGAGCATCAGTGCAACAGGCAGACCCAGAATGATCGTGCCCACGAAGTGGCCGAACTCCTGGAACACGAGCGCCCAGCCGGCAGCCACGAGCTTGGGCAGCGAACCGCCCACGAGCAGGCCCAGCTTTGCCACGAACAGCAGCAGCGCCGGTTGCAGAATGGCAGCCGCCTTATGCTGCATCGGCAGGTCGATCTGTGCGAAACGCGGCAGACGCGCCTGCGACAGGCCCAACGCCGCGCCAAGCAACAACGCCCAGACCATCGGCAACAGCACGATCTTGCCGTGACCGGCCTTGATGCTGATCGCCCCGATCAGCTCCGCGATCACGAGAATCACGATTGCCCAAACATACAGGCGCACGCCATCGCTGAAGGCGCCTCCTTGCGGCTTTGCCGCGTTTTGTTCCATGACTGCCATCTGGGTCTCCACTGCACTTGCTATTGAACCGGTCCGGTGCCATCCGGTTGCCCGGAAAAGGCGCGAACATTTCGGTGGTTAAGGAAATTCGGCGCGTTGTCCCCCGGTCGCAAAACCTTCGGACACTTCCCCTCATGACGCCAGAACGAGCGCCATATTGACACGCCTCGGTGACAGCAACAGCGTCCCGCGCCGAACCACCCGAGGGCGGCATTATACGCGGTCAAAAATGCCGTTCCGGCCCCGTGTCTCGCAGGCTGGAACGGCCGCATGCCGCGCGGGGTCTCACGACCTTCGTCAGGCATGCACTTCACACTTTTACGACACGTTCCCGGCAAGAGAACGCGTGATGGCAGCGCATTCGCGCCAATTGCCTTGGCCCGGCGCCCAACAAGATCAGACGTAGCCGAACGGCGTGGCCGGATTCGCCGCGGTCTCCACCCACACGCTCTTCGTCTGCGTGTATTCGTAGAGCGCTTCCACACCGCTGGAGCGGCCGTAGCCGCTGTGGTTGTAGCCCCCGAACGGCGACGCCACGTTGATCGTCTTGTAGCCGTTGATCCAGAAGGTACCGGCGTTGACCTGCGCGGCTACGCGGTGAGCGCGCGCCACGTCCTGCGTCCACACGGCACCCGCCAGACCGAACTCGCTGTCGTTGGCAATCGCCAGCGCTTCCTCTTCCGTGTCGAACGGAATCGCCACCACGACCGGGCCGAAGATTTCGGTGCGTGCCACGCCCATCGTGTTGTTCGCGTCGGCCAGCACGGTCGGACGCACGAAGAAGCCGCCGTCGCTGCGCTGCTGCGAGCCGGCCGCCAGACGCGCACCGCCCTCGACACCCGCATCGATCATGTTCATCACGTGCTGATACTGCGTGCGGTTGCAGATCGGGCCGACTTCGGTGGTGTCTTCCAGCGGATCGCCCACGCGGATCTTTTCCGCGCCGCGCGCCAGCATCTCGATCATCTGGTCGTACACGCCGCGCTGGACCAGCAAACGCGAGCCCGCCACGCAGCTTTGGCCTGCGCTCGAGAAGATCGCGGCCTGCGCGCCAAGGCAGGCGCGCTTCAGGTCGGCATCGTCGAACACAATGTTGGCGGACTTGCCGCCCAGTTCGAGCACGCTCGGCAGCAGGCGCTGCGCGGCGGCCGTGGCGATCTTGCTGCCCGTGGCCGGCGAGCCGACGAACACGACCTTCTTGATGACCGGATGCGAGATCGCAGCCTGACCGGTGGTGTGACCGAAGCCGGCCAGCACGTTGATGAGGCCGCGCGGCACGCCCGCCTGTTCGGCGAGCGCCGCCACCACGAGCGAGCTGGCCGGTGTGAGTTCCGAGGGCTTGAGCAGCACGCCGTTGCCCATGGCGATGGCCGGCGCGAGTTGCCAGCCGCAGGTGAAGACAGGGGCATTCCATGGCGTGATCTGCAACACCACGCCCATCGCTTCACGACGCGTGTAGTTCAGGTGCGTGCTCGGCACCGGGATCACGTCGCCGAAGAACTTGTCGGTCCAGCCGGCGTAGTACTCGAACATCTCCGCCACCTTGGCGACTTCGCCACGGCAGTCGCGGATCGGCTTGCCTGCGCCGATCGATTCGAGTTGCGCGAGCGCCTCGGCGTTTTCGCGGATCTTGCCGCCCACAGCCTGCATCACGCGGCCGCGCGCAGCGTGGGTCAGTGCCCACCAGGTTTTCTGCGCGGCCTGGGCGGCGTCTGCGGCTTGTGCCACGACAGCGGCACCGGCGTCGCGGTAGGTCAGCACCGTCTGGCCGGTGGCCGGATTCACGATATCGATGCTCGTCTCTCCCGAGCCTTCGACCAGTTCACCATTCACGAACGAGCCAATGGTGGTGGCCTTGGGGAAGAACTTTGCGAATGCGCCGAGCAAGGCGGCGGCTTGTTGGTCTGCCATGAGAAAACTCCGTGCGATGCGCCGTCGAGGGCGCACCGTGTCGTCAAACAAAAAATAGCTAACGCGAAATGCTAGTGGGCCAGCGGGCCAGGGACCCGTCGACAGCCAGCCGAGGGCGCTTAGGTCCTCAGGTCCTCAGGCCCTTAGGCCATTGGGTTCTTAAGCGCGGCCCGGCTCGATGAACTGCACGATGCGGTTGAAGTCCTCGTCGTCGCCCACGGTGGCGGCACTCGCCGCCCACAGCCGGCCGACTTCCGCCGAGAGCGGTCCCGTGGCGAGCGTGCCCGTCTGCTCGGCGAGCGCCATCGCCAGACGCACGTCCTTGCGCATGAGCTTCATCGTGAAGCCCGAGTCGAACGCGTCGTTGAGGATCCACGTCGGGTAGTTGGTCTGCGTCACACCGCTGCGGCCCGAGCCGGCATTCAGGCCCTCGAGCACCTGCTCCGGCGCCACGCCCGCGGCCTTCGCCAGACGCATCGCTTCGCCCGCCACGACCAGATGCGCCGCGCACATCAGGTTGTTGATGAGCTTGGTCACGTGACCGGCGCCCACGTCGCCGATATGCACGCGCTTGGCCGACATGGCGGCGAGCACCGGTTCGACACGGGCGATATCCTCCGCCGAGCCGCCCAGCACCATCGTGAGCGCACCGTTCAGCGCGCCCTTCGGGCCGCCGGAGACCGGTGCGTCGACCAGAGCGATGCCCTTCTCGCGCAGCGTGGCTGCCAGCGCACGCGTGCTTTGCGGATCGGCCGTCGACGTATCGATGACGACCAGCCCTGCGCGACCGTTCGCCGCGATACCGTCTGCACCGTTCACCACGGCCTCGACAACTTGCGACGTCGGCAGCGACAGCACCAGGGCGTCGGCTTCGCGGGCGAGTTCGGCGACCGAAGCCCGCAGGCCGATGCCTGCGTCGGCCAGGGCGCTGCCCGCGGCCGGCGACGGGTCGAAACCGAGCACCGTGAAACCGCCGCGCTGCAATGACAGCGCCATGCCGCGTCCCATATTGCCCAGCCCGACCACTCCGATGATTTTCATGTTGACTCCAGATTGACTGCGAGGATGACGCCGCCCACACAGGCGACGCCGCGTTGCTCCGCCGGCCGGGTCATCCGGCCGCCGCTTGGAAATATTGGGAACGGTTTGAAACGGTTTGGCGGTGCCTGGGAATATCAGTGCGGGTGGTTCACGAACTCCAGCACGACGTTGCCTGCAAACTCGGGCTCCACCACCAGCCCATGCTCGTTGTAGCCATACGGCACGGCGTGCTCGCGCCACAGCGACTCGACGTGCGCCAGATCCGGGGTGAGCAGTGTGATCGCTACGGCATGCGTGCGCGTGGCCTGTGCCATCGGCAGCCCGACCGCCGCGTAGCGGGCCTCGGCGCGCTGCGGCGAGAGCGCTCGCAAGTGCCCGCAGCCGGTGTCGGCCACGGCCCCACCGTCATAGAGATCGACGTGTCGGGCGCCGTATATCTGCTGCCAGCGCGTGGCGAGCGCGCGCAAGGACGCGGGATCCGGCGTCAGGTACGTCACACCGAGAATGCCGGTCACGCCATTCGGGTGCGTCTGCCACTCGGGCACCCAGATCAGTTCAGGTCGATGCTGCTCGCAGATGAAGTTCGATGCATCGCCCAGCGAGTCGTCGATGAACAGGCCCAGCGAGACAACAGCCTCGTCGGGTGAGCCATCCGGTTTGCGCATCGCCCGGCGGAAATCGACAATGCCCTGCGTCTGAAGGCCCGCCTGCGCGAGGCGCGAGAGGTCGGCGCGGGCGTCCTTGCTGTGAAGCGCCACGAGCGACACGCCCTCTTCGCGTGCCAGGAAACTGCCGAGATAGCGTCCGAAACAGAAGTCACCGACCGCGTTCGTGCCGAACTTGCTCGCGTCGTCCACGCCGATCAGTTCGATGAAGTTGTCGACGAACATCATGAGCGACGTGACCGTGCCCCACGGGTGATACGACACCGGCGACGGGGAGAAGCCCATGCGCTCGTAGTGCACCAGCCGCCGCGGGTGGTCGTGCACGGTGACCAGCGGATGATCGATGCCGAATCGCGTGTTTCGCGGAGGAATCATCGGGTGTCTCCGATTTGGATCGATGGAATCGGCGGGATCTATGGGATAGGTGCCGCCCCCCGACCGCCCGAGGGGCGCTCGTCCCTTGGTCCATCGCTGCCCCTGTTACGTGGCCGGTGTCCATGAAACTGGTGCGGAATCGGACCACCTCTACCAGGCCTCGCCTGGGTTCGTTGCCTGGCAAAGGGGCCGATCCGCATGTTTCGCAGTGTGAATTGAAAAAAAACGACGCTCAATGACAACGCTTGAAGATTTTTGTTCTAATTATTAGTCTTTAGGCTATGACACCTGCCATCACTGAAAGCCGTCTGCCGTATCTGTTCGAGGCCGTGCAATGCGGTACCGTGCGCGCGGCCGCCGACCGACTCGACATCGCCCCGTCCGCCGTCAGCCGTCAGATCGCCCTGCTCGAGGCCGAACTGGCGTTGCCACTCATCGAGCGTCACAAGCGCGGCGTTCACCTGACACAGGCCGGCCGGCTGCTCATGGAGTATTACCGGGAGCAGCGCGCGCACCAGGAGGACTTGCTTGCCAAGCTCCAGGAAGTGCGCGGGCTGCGACGTGGCCATATCCGGCTGGCCGTCGGCGAGGGCTTTGTCAGCGATCTGATGGGCGCGCCGCTGCATTACTTCTGCAAGCGCTACCCCGACATCACGCTGACGCTCGATCTGGCGGGCACCAACGAAGTCATGCGCCTCGTGGCCGAGGACGACGCGGACATCGGGCTTGTCTACAACCCGCCGGCCGAGCCCAAGATCGTGTCGCGCGCGCAGATGCGTCAGCCGGTGCATGCCATCGTTGCGCCCGACTCGTCGCTCATCGACCAGTTGGACGAGACGGGAGCGCTGCGGCTCGACGCACTCTACGACGTACCGCTCGCCCTCATGCACGGGGCGTATGGCACGCGTCAGTTGATGGAACTGGCCGAGCAGTCGGAAAAGCATCGACTCACGCCCACGGTCACGACCAACTCGATTTCCGTCCTCAAGCACTTCGTGCGCGCGGGACTGGGCGCGACATTCCTGCCTGCGTTTGCCGTGTCACAGGAAATCGAGGGCGGTGTGCTGCGCGCGCTGCCCATCGATCATCCGATTCTCAAGCGCGCCGAGGCGCACCTGATCACGCGCGCGGGCCGGCGGCTGTCCGGCGCCGCCAACCGGCTGTTGACCCATCTGGCGAGCAAGATGGAAGCCTTCGGTGCGCCGGACTGAAACGACCGACTGAAGGGCAAGATTCGAATTTGTCTGTACGGTTGCAGGGTTTCGGTTGTTGGCGCGCAACAGTCGGACGACTACGCCTTTCCCCGATGTCGTATGCCAGGGAATTCGGATATAAAGGAGCCATCCGGGCGATGGGTGCGCGTTGCGTCACAGTGCAAGAGATACGATGCAACGCCGCCTTTCGCCAGCCGATCCCGGTCGCACGGCCGCGCGCGAGACACTCTGCGCTTGCGCCACGCTGTTGCAGACCCTACGCCAGTGGACTGCCATGACAACGATCTCTGACGACCAGAGCGTGACGGCATCACTTGCAACCGCCCGCATTGCCTCATGCGGCGCCTGTTGCCCACGCGTTCCCGCTTGCCAGCTTCTCGTGACTCGTAACGAAATTTCAGGCTTTCCCGCCGACTTCTCGTATCGCCCCCGCTCGGGCGCCGCGCGTCGACGGCCGACATAACCACGCAAGGAAGGTGCGGGGCAAAACGCAACCTGGGGAGCAGACCATGAAAATGAAGCTCATCGCAGCCAGCCTGCTTTGCAGCATCGCCACATTCGCGCATGCGCAATCGAGTGTGCAACTGTATGGCCGCCTGGATGGGGGCTTTCAGTTCATCAACAACCTTCAGGACGGTAACGGCGGCACCGCATCGCGCTGGAGCGCGCAAAGCGGCGACTACGGCACCAGCCTGTTCGGTCTGCGCGGCTATGAAGATCTCGGGCAAGGATTGCATGCCGTATTCAACCTGGAAGGCGGGTTCCAGTTGACGAACGGCTACAACAACAACGGCTCGGGATCGATCTTCGACCGGCGCGCGTTGGTAGGCTTTAATTCGCGGTCCTTGGGTCAGTTGACCATCGGGCGCAACCTGTTCATCAGCAATGGGGTCTGGGACTTCGATCCGTTCCAGCAGCAGGCGTTCTCCTCGGCGTCGCTCGTGCGAGGCCGTAACTGGCCGCAGGCGAGCAACACCGTCAACTATCAGAGCCCGAACTGGTACGGATTCGATGTTGCGGGTCAGTACGCCTTCTCCAACGTCGTGGGGCAATTCAACAGCGGCCGAGGCATGGGCGCACAGTTGACGTACACCCAGGACCGGTTCCAGTTGCGCGCGTTGTACGACGAAATTCGCGATGTCAACGGGCGCTTTACCGATGTCTTCGCCACGTCGCGCGAGTACTTCGCCGGCGCGAACTTGTTCCTGAACCGCTTCACGATTTCGGTGGCGTACACGCATATGTCCGCACCGGACGCCCCCGCGCCCGACTTCGCCACACGCGCCGATCACTACTGGGCCGGCGTGAAGTATCAGGCAACGCAGGCCTGGGCGGCGAATGCGGCGGTGTATCACATCAACGTGCCGGGCGGCTTCGGCCACGCCACGATGTTCGAACTGGGCACGACATACAACCTGTCGAAGCGTACGTTCCTGTACGGCACGGTCGCCTACGTGAAGAACAGCGCCAATCAGAGCTTCTCGGTGGCCCCCATTCCGAGCGACTCGCTGGATAACCCACCCGCCGGGAAGAGCCAGACGGGTGCCTATATCGGGGTGTCGCACTCCTTCTGATCGCTTGCCGCAGGCGCGCGCCTGCGAGACGAAAAAAAGCCGTCCGGCGCATTGCCGGACGGCTTTTTCCTTACTGCGACTGCCGTTACTACTACGCTTACTACTGCGCTTACTACGACTGCTACTACCTCGCGAAGTTGGCACCGGCGCAAGCCGAAGCCTCTCACACCTGGATTACCAGATGTACTTGAGCGAACCGGCCACGCCGGCTTGCGTTTGACCTTGACGCACGCTGCCATTCACGCCACCGTGAATCGAGAGCTTCTTGCCGAACTTCACATCGATGCCAGCTTCGGCGCTCACGATGTCGCGACCAAGCTTGTTACCCGTGACAGTCATCGTGCCGGCGTTCGCGGCGTTGGCGAGTGCGACATCCATCGACGGCGCGGCATGGGCCAGTTCACGCTCGTAAGCGATACGCAACGACGGCGTGATGCTGCGCGACTCGTCGCCGAATTCCTTCCACAGACGTGCACCGATGCCCACGCGCGCCGAGTTGAAGTTGCTGCCGTCGACCTTGAGACCCGCATCGCCGTTTTCGGTGAACCCCTTTACCGACGTGTTCGACACCTTGAGCGTGATGCTCGGATCGATGTTCACGGCGGGCGTGACGATGTGCTTGCCGAACTGCGCGAAGCCGCCGACGGTCGTGGCGCTCGTCTTGCCGCTCAGGCCGTAGACTTCGCCACCGAGTTTGGCCGCACGCTGGCTCTTGATGCTGTGTGCGCTATACGACACGCCACCGTTCGCGAACCAACCGTCCACTTCGTGTGCGCCGTACAGACCCACGCTGTAGGTGCTCACCTTCGACGAGGCGTTCTGGCTATTCTCGCCATTCGCGTCGACGGTTGCGTTGCCGTAGCCCACGGCCACACCGACACGCGAGTTGTTCTTTCGGACGTCGATCCCGGCGACCATGCCGGCACCACGCACGGAGAAGCCCGCGACTTCACCGCGCGACTTGCCGGTCGTCTGAGCGCCCATGGCTTGCGCCCAGGTGGAGATACCGTTCGCCGACGAGCTAATGTCCGTCGGCTGCATGAACGCGTCGTCGCCCGACAGCCGGTCCTGCATGCCCTTGCGGAACAGGTCCGCGTTTTGTTGCGCGGCGTTGGCCATCTGCGTCAGAACGACGCCGGAAGCCATCGCTTGCGCGGCCAAGTCTACGGGTTGCTCACGGCTGTCTTCAGCGAGCTGACTCGCGTGCGAATCGGCATCGGCATCATCCATTTCACCGGTCGAGCCAGATTCGTCCGTGCCCTCTTCGCGTGCCGATGTTTCCGCTTCAGCGTCCGGGTCGGCTGCTGTGCCAACGTTACCGTCGATTGCGCCCGTATCCTTGTTACCGGACTCAGTCGGCTCAGTGGTCTTCACCTCCTCCTCAGCGCCCGTGCCCGTTTCCGTCGTCGTTTCCGTCGTCGTTTCTGCGTTCTTTTCCGTATCGCCCGCGTCCACAGGATCGGTGATCGTCGACAGATCCTCGTTACCCGAGTTCGCTCCCGTCAAATCCGCATGCTTGGGATCGATAACGCTTCCGTTATCCAGCACGCCCGGCTCGTTGTCCTTAGCGATGCCTTCCTCTAATGCCTTGAGCATCTCAACGCGAAATTGCAGGGCGTCGTCTCTCTTCGTATGAACCAGCGTGTCGAGCAAAGCCGCCTTGGCCGCGTCTGCGACGCGTTCCTTCTTTGCGTTCCGCTCGAGTGCAAGACTATTCTTTGCGCTCGCCAGCGCGCGTTCTGCAGCGCTTTTCGCCGTCTCTGCGTCTTTCACGCGTTGCTCATCCCGACTAAAGAACCACTTCTGCGCCTCCTCCCTGCTCACCTTGTCCAAATGCTTGCTCGCGGCGTCGGCAAGAGACCGCTTCGTGGCGACGTTACGATTGGCTTGCTCTACGCTTTGCGCTTGCTCATTGAGCGATTGAACGGTTTGCGCCAGATGCTTGCGAGATTCGACAAAGTCGGGCGTAACAAACCGTCGGGCGACATCGGCAAACCGAGCGCGCT
This sequence comes from Pandoraea sp. ASV26, assembly GCF_016428915.1. GTDB lineage: Bacteria > Pseudomonadota > Gammaproteobacteria > Burkholderiales > Burkholderiaceae > Pandoraea. The sequence continues at coordinate 1,396 of NZ_JAELTP010000047.1, read as the reverse complement.
TCTTCTCTTCGACCTTCACTTCATCAAGCACTTCCACCGCCGCATTGGCAGGGGATACCACGCCACCCGCCAATGCCATGACTGCTGCTCCGGCCATGGCGGTATAGCGCAGGCGAGCAGCCAGTGCGTCGGTCTTATGGTTCGGGTTCGTCTTTGCTGCTGCGTCGATTCGCGTCGTCTTCATGATCTTCGTCCTATTCAAGTCGTGATTGGCAAATGTCGAATGCCAATCCGCAAATTGCGTTGCATCCGATGAGTGACACGAATCGTAGGACGTGATTAACGTATTAATGGTCTTTAAGGGCGGGTATTGGGAATATTGCCCACCCAAAACCCCCATCTTGGGACATATCCCAAGAAAATAATGGCGAAAACCACCATGAAACACACCAATCATCGAGACATTCCACGAATACGACGCGCCATCTTAGTACTTAGCACTCAAAATGCCCTTGGCAGCAGAAAGACCCGACACAACACCAAGCGCGCGCCTTTACAGGCGGAAAACGATCACTCAACACTGATTTGTTGGCAATTCGATTCAATCCGCGCCTCAAATGCAAAAGCCCCCGTTACCGATAAGTAACAGGGGCTTCAACCCAATCTCATTCATTCGATAACGCGTCGATCATGACTGTCCGATGCGCCATTCAGACCTCCTTGGGAAGAGATCCGCGCTTTCCCCTCGCGAGGAAAGCGTTCTGCCGACAACCTTAGAAGCGATACTTCGCCGAGATACCGCCACCCAGCGCGCTCTCGCCCTTACGCACGCTGACGTTACCGCCAACGCGCACTTCCAGTTGCTTCTTGAGTTGCATGTCCAGGCCCAGATCCGCCGTGAAGATATCCTTGCCCAGCTTCGGACCCTTCACCGTGAAGCTGTTCGACGCGCCGTAGATCGCATTCGTCAGGCTGCTCTGCGTCTTGCCGAACTCGTGCTCGTACGACAGGCGCAGCGACGGCGCAATCTTGCCACCCGCAACGCTCGCCACTTCGCTCCACAGACGCACGCCAATCACACCACGCGTCGAGGTTTGCGACTGCGAACCCACCTTCAGGCCGTCATTGCCCTGGCCGTCGCGGTTCGTTTCATCGAATGCGTTCAAACGCGTCGACGCCACTCGCACACCCACCGACGGATCGATGTTCACGCCCGACACCTCAAAGCGCTTGCCCACTTCACCGAACAGGCCGAACGTCTGACCGCTCGTCTTGCCCGTCAGGCGGGCCGATGCGTTACGCGCCGCCACCGTGCGATCCGTCTTCACACTGTGATTCGTGTACGACGCCGCGCCGTTGACGAACCAGCTCGTGTCGGTCAGGTGCGAACCGTACACACCCACGCTCACGCTGTTGACCTTCGACTCGCCCGGCAGTCCCTTGGCCTTCGACTCCT
>NZ_JAELTP010000465.1 GCF_016428915.1 Pandoraea sp. ASV26 | reverse complement strand
CAGCCACAACAACCAGCAGACTTGTTGACTACCCTTTCCGAAATCGTCTCCGGAACCCATCCCACAAACGGAATCATGTCGCCCGTAAACCCCATTATCCCCGTCCATGCTTTTTTCAACTCCCCGCCGCCTCCATCGCCTCCTCCCCACCGCGGCTCAAATATCGTGGCAAGACTACCACGGACATGCATCAGCGGAAGCGCATCCATTTCCCCATCATTCCACACTCCCAGCTGATCCATCCCTTGTTTCTGACTGCGCAGAAACCCACCGCCTAGCATAATATCTCCCGGTGAGCCATCTGCTTGGTCCGGCCGCTGCGTCACATAGTCGAAACCAGGTGCGTAAATGAGCGACCACGATCTCTTGCCGTGTGTCACCGGGAACTTGGAGCCAGCTCTCAGAGCCGCCATTTGGCCTCTTCCGCCGGTGAGACTTGTAC
>NZ_JAELTP010000464.1 GCF_016428915.1 Pandoraea sp. ASV26 | reverse complement strand
CCATGGAGGCTCGCATCGACACTTCAGTGCGGTCAGAGCTGGCAGCAACTGATTCCGCGCGGGCGCTTTCGTTCATTGGGGCGGAATATAGCTCATCAAACGACAGTGGGTTCCAAGGCCGGAGCTTTGGGGGCTCATCAACTTCGAGCATGCTGTTGTAGCGACGCATTGGAGCCTGTCCAGATGCAGGGGATTGTTCACCAAAGACGCCGCCTTTGACGGGTGGGAGACTGCACGTCCGTTTGGAAGGGTCAGGATGAGGTGCAGCCTTGTCCATTTGTGATTCGGAGGTTGGGATAGAAGCCTTGTCCAATTGAATGCTTTTCGCGCGAGATTTGACTTGCTGGACAAAGTCAAACGTCATGGCAGGGTGGTAAACGACAAGCCTTGCTGTGGTGTAATTCCGATGGTAATGGTGGAGTGATGCTTCGGACCAAAAAGG
>NZ_JAELTP010000463.1 GCF_016428915.1 Pandoraea sp. ASV26 | reverse complement strand
GACCGGTGGTGTCGGCGTGCCGGTGCTGGTCGGCATCTACGGTGGTAACCCGGCGGTGATGGCGGCGATCGGTATGTTCTCCGGCTACTGCGGAACCCTGATGACCCCGATGGCTGCCAACTACAATATCGTGCCGGCGGCGTTGCTGGAGTTGCCGGACAAGAACGCAGTGATCAAGGCTCAGATTCCCACGGCATTAATGATGCTGGTCGTGAACATCGTGCTGCTTTACCTGTTGATGTAGGGCTGTATTCCAGAAGGAGGCGAATACGCCTGCGGCGACACTCAGGTCGCCAGCAAGCGAGTGAGCCCGAAGGTGATGGCGCAGGCCAAGCCCGTCATTGCGAACGCCGTTGCTACGTACCACTTGATGAGATTCAATTCAGTGGTAGCAAGGTCCGCTCGGGTAGCGAAGTGTTTTTCAATGGAGTCTGTCTTGCTC
>NZ_JAELTP010000462.1 GCF_016428915.1 Pandoraea sp. ASV26 | reverse complement strand
CGTGTGCGTCGTGCGCATTCGCAACCAGGCTCCTGCTGGTCCGTTCGGTGGCGCGGCTGCCTTTACCCAAAGCTCTGCTTCTCGCAAGCGAGCTGTTGCGTTTAACTTGAAGAAGCGCCAGGAGCAGGAAAACCGCACTGCTTTCCGTCTGAAGACGCGTTTTGAGGCCGAGGCAGATTTGAACTAGATCGGCGTCTGAAGGACAGCGCAGCAATACCAAGGCTGCTGGGTGGACTAGTTATGCCATTAATGGTAGTGCCGACACTAGATAATTAATTATTTCGTATACGAACAGGATCATATAATTGTCAATATAGGTCTAATTTTCAAGTTTAGTCTGGACTTTCGATGTTGCTTGTCGTAGTGTTGGCAAACTGCGCGGACGTACCACAGTTTTCTGCGCATGGAAGCTCGTTTCCTTCTCTGTATTTGAAAGTGAAGCC
>NZ_JAELTP010000461.1 GCF_016428915.1 Pandoraea sp. ASV26 | reverse complement strand
CTTGTGAAGAGTACGCGAGGTGCATATGGCGGATATGTATTATCTGATCAACCAGCTAACATTCCAGCTGGGGATGTGATCCGTGTATTAGAGGGACCGAGTAGTGTTGTAGAAATGATAGAAGAAGAAGAGCCAGCACAGCGCCAGTTATGGATGCGTGTTCGTGATGCGGTGCAAGAAGTGTTAGATAGTACAACGTTAGAAGATTTAGTACGTTATGAGGAAGAAAATCACGGGGGATATATGTTTTACATTTAATTCCTTGTGAAACGATTTGGAAAGAAGGAGATTTAATGGAACGCATTTACTTAGATCATGCTGCGACATCTCCGACTCACCCAGAAGTGGTCGAAAAGATGATTCCATATATGACAGAAATATTCGGGAACCCGTCTAGTATTCACTTTTATGGACGTCAAACTCGTCACACAGTAGATGAGGCG
>NZ_JAELTP010000460.1 GCF_016428915.1 Pandoraea sp. ASV26 | reverse complement strand
GCTCACGGCAGCGTGCGTTATTCTCTTGATGACGTGGGAAGCGCGAACGCACCTGAGGCGATTGTACGGCATGGGCACGAATCGACATGACAGCAAGGCCAAGGCTCTGGCCAAGGATCTGAACAAAGCGGCAACCAAGGTCCAAGGTGTTCACGGCGATAGAATATGGGATGAGTTGGAGTCACATGCAAAAGCGTTTGAATCGCAAGAGGCAATGGGTGCGAAATGCAAGGCGTTTGTTGAACTTATGAATGTCGATAAAGAATTCAAGGTCACCGTAGAAGAAGACGACGCTGGCATGAACGCACCGGGCACGCCTAGCGAAGAGGACGACGAAGACGAAGACGAAGTTGGTGATAGGGGCCGAAAGCGCAAGGGAGGCTCGACGCCGGGCGGTCGCAAGAAGCGGGCGCGCTCCAGCTCGCAGCCACGCAAGAGAGGAC
>NZ_JAELTP010000459.1 GCF_016428915.1 Pandoraea sp. ASV26 | reverse complement strand
CATGAAAGCAGTCTGCCTGGCTTGCTCCGGCTGAAATGGGAGCGAGAGCCAAAGAAGCGGTCGCTTTCGAAAGAAACCCCATGTTTGAGAAGATGGAAACAGGCCGTATCCCCGATTGCCGATCTAGCAACATTCTCTGATGAAGGATCTAGGTCGTAAACTTCCGGGCGAGATCGTCGTTACATGGGGTGTGCATACTTATATGTTCACCCCGCCAAGACAAAACTACAAGAAGTCCCAGGGTTCCAAATTGCTCTTTCAAGGCATAGGGATGCACACTACGAGTAGGCGTTGATGGCATACTAAATGCACCCCGCGGTGAGCAAAAACAGCACCTGTCAGAATGGTACGGCATCAATGCAGGTAGCTTTTCGCACGTCGCAGTGTTGCAACTACCGTGGAGGTCCACTGGGACTCGGTGTCGGGCAAGCGGAAGCAAGCAG
>NZ_JAELTP010000458.1 GCF_016428915.1 Pandoraea sp. ASV26 | reverse complement strand
ATGGAAACATGTATATAAAATGCGTGGAAGACGTTGTATTGGAAAGCGGCCTAAGCTGGTCAAATTGCGCACGGCCTATGAAAAGTCTGGTAGAAACAGATAGCCAAAAGTTTCAATTTGTTATCCAAGGAAACGGCCGCAGCCGATTTCTGCCTGTTTCGTTCTATTGTGACTACTAGTTTGACACATCCGGTGCCTCTCGTTCTTGGGCCTAATAATGCATATCGCCCAAAAAGGCAATACGCCCATGTCGACTGAGACAGAATGGACCACCAAAGGTAGTGGAGCCTGAGCTGCCAACTGTGTCTTTAACAGGCGTTGACCTACAAGGTTTATCTGAGCAAGTTGGCGAATAAATCTCTCCGCTCTTAGATAACAGCTCAGATAGTATGATGGTTTCCAGGATTACATCATCACTTATCATTTTACGCTTATACATCTAG
>NZ_JAELTP010000457.1 GCF_016428915.1 Pandoraea sp. ASV26 | reverse complement strand
GCACTACACTTCACAACCCCTGGTAGCTTGTTGTGGAGCGGGGCAAGCTGCGTAAGGAGAAGCAGCGAACCACGATGTTCGGGGATGGCTCTTCATGAGCATACGGTCGCAATCCTTTCGACGTTGACGGAGACGGAACAATGGAGCAATTTCGAAGCTAGAGCGGTCCTAAGAATATCGTCCTGGCTGACTCCATTATGCCCACCCAAACAACGATAGCTCAGTGGATGACAAAGAAGTTTTGTCTCACACGCTCGAGTCCAATCCATGGCGGACTACTACGACATCCAGCCACTTGCACAGCTGGCTCTTCACAAACTTCACCGAATACTGTGCACCTGTCTCTTATACACATCTCCGAGCCCACGAGACGATATTGTGTATCTCGTCTGCCGTCTTCTGCTTGAAAAACGGGGGGGGGGGGGGGGGGGGGGGGGGGGGGG
>NZ_JAELTP010000456.1 GCF_016428915.1 Pandoraea sp. ASV26 | reverse complement strand
ATTCAGCGCTTCCAAGCCAGCTCCTATGAGTCCTCCATTACGTAGGTGCTCTAAGGCCTCCTCGTAATGACCTGCCTTAATGACGTTGGAAAGCTGTAGCTCGATGTTTCGTTGGCGTTGGGGTAGATTCTCGACTTCTGCAGGTAGTTGTGCTTTCGATTGGCGCACAATAGCTTTATAGACGCACTCGGCGCCATGGAGTTTGCAGCGTCTGCAGGGCATCTTTCCGTCACACTGTGAGCCGTAATTTATTCAGCCGTACGTACTCAGCGTGGCCATTCGTTTGGAGCTATACTAAAATATATGAACCTACTTTTGCACGCTTGTCGCGACATCTTGCGCGGGCATGAGATGTGACAAAGGGAGCTTGCGGCTCCATTTGGAGTACTGGGAAACAATCGAAAACAATCGAAGTGGCACTTGGTCGCCGGTCGGTATCAGCT
>NZ_JAELTP010000046.1 GCF_016428915.1 Pandoraea sp. ASV26 | reverse complement strand
GCTCCACCAGCGCGACATTGGTCGTCAACTCGCCCTGGCGATAGTAGAGATTGTCTTCCAGGCCCACGCGAATGATGGCGCCACCGAGCAGCAGCGCGTTGATCCCGGCCGGCAACTGTGCCGGGCCGATGCCGCTCACGCAGAACACGCTGTCCTTCGGCAACAGATCCACCATCGATTGCAGCACGCGTGGCGTGTACGGCATCGCATTCTGGAAGCCGCGATGCGCATTGAGCACCATGTTGATGATGTAGGGCGGCTCGTCGAAGCCTTGCTCGATCAGGCTCGTGACGTCCTGAATGATGTGCGCCGGATTGAACACTTCCCATTCGGGCTTGATACCGCGCTGCTTCATCCCCTCGGCGAGTGCACGGCAGCGCGACGGCGGCGTGTTGAGCAACACCTCGGTGCCGTTGAACGTGGCGTTCATCGTGCAGGCGTCGAGCGTGCACATCTCGGCGCCCGCGTCCATGCCTTTCAGACGCTCCTCCCAGACGGTGTCCATCAGGCCGTCCTCGAACGCCTTGACCATGTCGCCATGGATACCGCCGCCGGTGGAGTTATTGATCACGATGTCGCACTTGTCGCGAATGCGCGAGTTGATGGCGCGATAGATATCGGCATTGCATGTCGCCATATCGTTGGGCAGACGCGCGTGGATGGCCGCGACGCTGGCACCGGCGTTGTAGCAGTCGTAGACATCGCGCGCGATCTCGTCGGGCTGCGTGGGCAGATTCGGGTTCTGCGACTTGAATGCCATGCCGCCGGTCGGGGCGACGAGGACGATCACTTTCTTGTTGGCCATGAATGGCTCCTTTGTCTGGAGAGAAATTCGGCGTCAGCGGGGGATGGTCTGTGCCTCGCCCTGCGCGAGGAACGCGGACATCCGCTCGCGCAACGAAGGTTCGATGGCAACCGATCGATGGGTCTCGAGCGACATCACCACCACGGTCTGCTTTGCCCGCATGCGCAGTTCAGGCGCGCCGTGCGCGTCCTTGCCGTGCACTTCGAGCACGAGATCGATAGCGCTGTTGCCAAGGCGTACCACTATCAGCGACAGCTCGACTCGATCGCCGAGGCGGCTCGGTGCGAAGAACTCGCAATCGAGCCGCACGACAGGGATACCCAGTCGCTGCTCGCTGATGAAGCGTGCATAGGGCAGCGCAAGCCCTTCGTCGAACCAGTGCTCGACGAACTCGTGCAGCATGACGAGATACTGCGGATAGAAGACGATGCCCGCCGGATCGCAGTGGTGAAAACGGATGGTGCTTTCACGCACAAAGGCCGCTGCGTCGTGGTGCATGGGAGGTTCAGCGGCCATGAGCGTCGACGCCTCGCTTCAGTGACAGCATGGCGATGCAGGCACCGGCCAGCAGGATGGCCGAGATAAGTTGCAGACCGCCGCTGAAATTGCCCGTATTGCCGCGCATCCAGCCTATGAGCGTGGGGCTGACGAAACCGCCGAGAATGCCGATGCTGCTCACGAGCGCGATACCCGCCGGGGCAATGCGCCCATTGAGCACCGTGGACGGCACCGCCCAGAAGACGGCCCCCGCGCCCATCATGAAAAAGTTGGAGATACTGAGCAGCACAAGGGTCTGCGCCAGAGACTGATGCGAAAGGGTGGTCGCCACGAGCGCCGCTGCGCCGATCACGAGCGACGCGGCGATATAACCACGGCGACTCCTGCGGCTGTCCGAGCGCGCCGCGACGACCCATGTGCCAAGCGCGCCGGCGGCATACGGAATCAGCGACCAGGCGCCGATCAGTGCGGGATCGGACACGCCGAGCGCCTTGATCATCGTGGGCAGCCAGAACGAGAACGCATAGGCGCCGCAGGTAATCGAGAAGTAGATCAGGCCAAGCGTGTACACACGCGCTTCGGCCAGCGCCTGCCGCACTTCGTGCCAGCCACCGTGTTCGCTGCTGCCCTGGTGGCGCAGTGCCTCGGCGACGACCGCCTTTTCCTCAGACGTCAGCCACGCGGCATCTGCGGGCTTGTCGGCAAGGTAGCGGAAGCACAGATACCCGACGAGTACGGTCGGCAGCCCTTCGAGCAGAAAGCACCATTGCCAGCCGGCGAATCCTGCCACGCCGTCCATCCCGCGGATGATCGCGCCGGAGAGCGGGCCACCGATCACGCCGGCCACAGGCAGGGCGAACAGGAAGGCACTGGTGGCGCGTCCTCGCCATTGCGGCGTGAACCAGTAGCTCAGATACAGGATGACGCCAGGGAAGAAGCCCGCCTCGAACGCGCCCAGCAGGAAGCGCATGACGTAGAACTGCGTCGGTGTCTTGACGAACATCATCGCCGCGGACGTCAGGCCCCACAGCACCATGATGCGCAGGAACGTCTTGCGCGCCCCCATGCGCACGAACAGCATGTTGCTGGGGACTTCGCACAGCAGGTAGCTGATGAAGAAGACCCCGGCGCCCAGGCCATACACGGCATCGGAGAAGCCCAGCATGTCCTTCATCTGCAACTGAGCGTAACCGACGTTGATGCGGTCGAGAAATGCGCACAAGTACGCGACAAATACCAGCGGCATGAGCCGCTTCAATATCTTCCGGAATACCGGATCCGCGCTGTCGCTCGAAACGAGCGACGCTGCGCCGATGGATGATTCCATCATGTCTCCTCCTGGCCCGGTCTGTCGCCGCGGCCTTCTGGGTTGATGTTGTCGATGCCGGGGCGCACGTGTGGTCCGTGCTGCTTCATCGGCCTGATAAGTTTAGGAAGCCGGTATTCGTGCCACAATCGCCGAACTCGGATAAATTCCGTCAGACGGAAAAATTTGATACACCGGGGAAAAGGCCCGCTGCCACCGTTGCGGGCGGGCGTTTACTGTCGTTACGAGACGAGAGCTGGTATCGATGAACCGACGAACAGATGGACTGACGGGATCCCGTGCGACGCTGCCAACGCCAGACCCAACGGGCACGACGACCGAGCGGGTGCGCAGTACCGAGCGGGTCGCGCAGATTCTTGGGGCGGTCGCCATCGGGCAGGATCAAGGCCGGCGACTGAGCGAGATTGCCGACGAGCTGGGACTGGCGCCGGCGACGGTGCACCGGTTGCTGAGCACGCTGGTCGCGCAAGGGCTGGTGGAGAAGCCGGCTGGCGGGCACCGCTATTACATCGGGCAGGAGGTCTTCCTGCTGGCGCTGTCGCGCCGCAATCGCTTTCCGGTCAAGTCGATTGCGTCGCCCCATCTCGACGCATTGCGGGCCATGTTCGGGGAGACGGTCTTCCTGACGACACGCAATGCGCTCGACTCCGTGTGCGTTGACCGACGCACCGGAGAGAACCCGTCGCGCATCCTTTATGTCGACGTCGGCAACCGGCGACCGCTCGGCGTGAGCATCGGCGGCATTCCGTTGATGCACACGATGTCGCGCGTCGAACTCGACACGCTGCTCAGACGCAATGCGCGGCGGCTGGCCGCCTTCGATACCACCATGACGGACATCCGCGAGCGGGTGAAAGGCTGCCGCGAGCGCGGCTTCGGCATGCTCGACGCGATGTTGCAGAACACCGCCTATCGCGGCATCAGCGTGCCGATCGTGACAAGTGCGAACGAGACCATCGGCGCGCTGGGGCTCGGCGCGATAGCGTCGCGTATGACCGAGAGCAACATCAAACGCTTCTCACGCGCGATGCAGGAGCACGCGGCCGAGATCGCATCCGACTATGAAAATCGCACCGGGGGCGACGCTGGCCCGGCGCAGGCACCATAAGGGCAGTCAAGGCTCAATGCATTGCGCCGACATCGTCTTGCGCTCGCCGAAGGCGATCCGACTGAGCAGTGCCAGAAGCCAGGCGCCAGCCATACCGTAGAGCATCACCCACTCGAAGCCGTGCACGAGCGCCGCGTGCGCTGCTGCAAGGTCAGAGGGAGTGGTGAGCGTCGCAAATTCACCGGCGGCAACCTGCTCGGCGAGCCGCTGCAAGGCTTCGGCGCTCCACCGATCCGGCAGTGCGCGAGCCAGCCCGTTGCACACACCCGCGAGAAGCAGGAATCCCATGACGGCGATATTGATCGCGAGGCTGATAAGACGCGCGCTCATGTCGATACCCGATGCCATGCCGGCACGATTCGGCGAAACCGCCCCCGTCGCCGTGTTCGTGACCGGCGTATTCGTCAGACCCAGGCCCGTGCCGCACAAGACGCACCCTGGCAACATCGCCAGCCAGCCGGCGTGGGAAGCGCCAGTTCCGAGTTTCATCAGCAGGAAGCCAAGACCGATGGTGAACATGCCGAGCGGAATGACGCGCTTCGCTTCGTATTTCTCGGAGAGACGTTCGGCCAGCGGCGGCACCACCAGCGTTGGCAGCGTGTAGCTCAGCAAAGCCAGTCCGGCAGCCATGCCGTCGTAACCCAGCACCCCGTGGAAGTAGATCGGCAGATAGATCATGAACGGCCAGTAGCTGAAGTTCATTCCCATCGAGCCGAACATGGCGCCGGAGAATGCGCGGATCCGGAACACTGAAAAGTCGAACATTGGCCGCTCGGCGCGCGTCTCGATAACGACGAACATGACGAATCCGACGACGGCAAGAAGCAGGATGCTCAGCGCCTCCCGGCTGTGCCAGCCAAGCACAGGGCCTTGGGTAATGAAGTACACGAGGCAAAAGCTCGAGATCGACAGCGTGAGGATCCCGCCGATGTCGAGCGTTTGCGCATGCGGATCGCGTGACTCCTGCACGCTGGATACCACGAGCCAGAGCGTGACCATCGAGATCAACACGTGCACGAGGAAGACCCACGGCCAATCGGTGAGCGCAACGATGGCGCCGCCGACCATCGGGCCGAAGCCGAGACCGGTGCCGAAGACGATGCCCCACACACCAAACGCCCGGCTGCGCTCGCGTCCTTCCTGAAACTGGTGGGACATGACTGCCACCTGACAGATCAGCATGGCGCCACCGGCCATCCCTTGCAGGAACCTGCTCACGATCAACACCGACACGGTCTGCGCAAGACCACACATCAGCGACGTGATCGCGAACAGCACGATGCTGATCACGTAGACGCGTTTGCGTCCGTAGCGATCGGCCAGCGAGCCGGTGGCCATCAGTACGGTCGTGCAGGCCAGCGTGTAGGCATTCATGATCCATTGCAGCGCGTTGAAGTCGGCATGCAGGTCGGCGGCCAAGGTCGGCAGTACGGCAGGAACGCTGGAGATTTCCAGGCCGAACATCAGCGCCGTAAGACAGACCGCCGCGAGGGCCAATGCGTTGTTAGGGGAGCGTTTCATTGGAGTCCTCAAGACCAGAGTGACCCGCAAGGCGATAGCGGCCGTGCGAGGCGTTGCGGCGACTGGCTGACGGACTGAAAGTCAGCCAACACCGGGGGGCTACAGGACGGGTACTATATCGGGATTGAAATTCCCGATTGCTGAAGATTTTTCCCGGCAATAGGGCTTCGGAGGCCTCAATTGATTGGCAAACTCGATGGCGTCGATGTCTTCGTCCAGGTGGTCGAAGCGGGCAGCTTTACGGAGGCGGCCGAACGGCTGCATATCACCCGCTCGGCGGTCGGCAAGGTCGTGACGAGGCTTGAGGCGCGACTGGGCACGCGACTGCTTCATCGCACCACGCGCAGCCAGACGCTAACGGAGGCGGGGCGGGCGTATTACGACCGCTGCGTTCGGGCGCTGGCGGAGCTTCATGCCGGCGAGACAGAAATCGAGAGCGGCGCGAGTGAGCCGCGTGGCCGGTTGCGCGTGAGCGCACCCACGGCCTTTGGCCACCGCTGCGTCGCGCCTGTGCTGTTCGCCCTGACGCGAAAGTATCCGGAGTTGCAGGTCCATATTTCGTTTTCGGATCGCGCGGTCGATCTGGTCGAGGAGGGATTCGATCTGGCCGTGCGCATTGGCGATGTGCGCGGCGCAGGGCAACTGGCCTCGCGTCGCATCGGGGTGCAAAACGTGAGCATCGGCGCGGCGCCGTCGTACCTTGCTCGGCACGGCATGCCCGTGACCGTCGAAGACTTCGCCGGGCACATTGGTGTCATGTATGCGCGGGCGGGCGCGGTGATGCCCTGGACCGTACTCGAACCGGATGGAACCGCGCGGGAGTTGCCACTTTGCGGGCAACTCAGCATGGACGACGTGCAGGCTATCGCCGACGCGGGACTCGACGGTTTGGGGCTGGTGCAGTTGCCCTGTTGGTTGTTGTCGCACTATGTCGCCACGGGGGAATTGGTGGCCGTGCGCGAGCGTTGCGCCGTACGGCCACTGGACATTCACCTGGTTTGGCCGAATACGCCGTATCTGCCGTCGAAGACGCGGTTTGCGATTGAAGCGCTTGCCACGCAAATTCCCTCCAGTCGTCTCGATTGAAGCAATGCGCGGGCGCAATGGGTTGCAAGCGGGGCATCGCGACCGGTGGAAATCGGTCACTTTCCGACAGTCGACCTTAAACGCGAAAGCGTAGACAATCGGCCTGCCAACCCGAATATAGATAAGACGAATCAGGTCTGCCTGGAACCGGATGTATCGGTCTCGGTGTGGCTTTGGGCAGACAACGGAAATCATTTAAATAACAAACCCCAGCATATGCTCTCGATATTTCCCGATCCTTGGCTGGACCGATGGCTAACGTTGATCAAATCACGAGTTGGCGAACGCCCGGTGCTTGAAATTGGCTGCGGTTACGGCGACGATACCGCGACTTTGGCCAAATCTGGTCTGTGCGTGATCGGATTTGACCTCTCACGCGCAGCAGTCGCGTCGACCAAGATAAGAGTACCGTCTGCGAAAATCGAGCGACGAGACATTCGTGACCCGCTACCCGAGGAAGCGACGAATGTGGGCGTTGTATTGGCTAGCCTGTCGCTTCACTACTTTTCCTGGAAGGAAACTGTTTCGATCGTAGATCGAGTGAGATTGGCGTTGCGTCCGGGCGGCGTGCTCCTATGCCGATTGAACTCCACCGAGGACGGGAATTTTGGTGCGCACGGACACGAGGAAATTGAGCCGAACTATTTTCTGGTGGATGGACAACCGAAACGCTTCTTTGACGAAAACGCCGTGCATCGACTATTTGCCAGCGGCTGGAACGTGATCGCGTTAGAGCACGTTAAAACCGACAAATACCGCAAGCAGAAAGCGGCTTGGGAAGTCATTCTCGAACGGGCATAGTCCATTTGTTATCCAACATCACGCTGTTGATCTGAGTAGCGCCTGCCAACGTTAATGACAGACCGATGACGGGCGTCTCGCTCAGCGCGAGTCGTCGAGTCGTCGCCGCGGAAGCTCACCGGCGATGCGTACTCGCCGAGCCCATACGAACGTAGCGCATAGGGACTAGCACTCCCATCCCTACGCATGTCCGCCTTCGATCACGGACGGCCGACGATCAGGCACAGTGATCCGTCGAACGTCGGCTGGGTGCGAAGTGCCCCGTATTTCTCGTCCCACGTCCCGTTTTCAAGATCTCGGCTCAGGCGCTCGGCAAAACGCGCCTCCACGCCCGGCGCAACGAAACTCCATGCGGAATTGGCTCGTCGGGCGCCGGGGTCGAGCAACCGCTCCGGTCTGCCGTAATAAGCTTCGCTGAACCCGTCCGTGCAATGCAGCGGGATCTGAACCGGCACCATCTCCACCTGCCCACCCAATCCCGCGACGATGGCCTGAATCGCCGGGTATCGCCGCGCTTCCACCTCGATCATCTCAGGGGCGTATTCCGCCAGCCATGAACGGCTGAGTCGGGCAGGATCGCAGGTCAGGATCAACACGGCCCCGCGCGTGACACGTCGCATTTCGGCCAGTCCCGCGCTCAGGTCAGGCCACTGGTGTACGGAGAACGTCGACATGCTGGCGTCGAAGCTGTCGTCGTCGAACGGCAGGCTTTGCGCCACCGCGTCGATCGCCGTCGGCAGATGTGCCGGCCGTTGGCTGCGCATGGAGGCGGAAGGTTCCACGGCCGTCACCTTGCGGTCGACGGGTTCGTAAGACCCCGCGCCAGCCCCCACGTTAAGTACCGAACCAGCGCCGCCAAGCGCCTTTGCGATGAAGCCCTCGATGTAGGGGTCAGGCTGCCGGTAATCGGTGTACCCCTTTCCGATGGCGCCATAGTTGGCATCGCCGGCACTGCCGTCGTCATGTCTGTTGTTCACTCGCTTGCCCCTTATCTCTCACCACATTATCGGAAGCCCGAGCGGGCAGAAGGCCGCGCCACCCTTCATGAGGCGAAAGCATAGGCCCGCGAGGTATCATCGATAAATCGAATTTTTTAGCTCGCTTCGTCAGTTTTTTCGACAAAGGATCGAAGATGCGCACGCTCCCGCCACTCTCGTTGCTACGCGTATTCGAAGCTACGGCCAGGCATCAGTCGGTCACCAAGGCGGCCGAAGAACTCTTCCGAACGCACAGTGCCGTGAGCCGCCAGCTTCGACTGCTTCAGGAAGATGTCGGCGCGCCGCTGTTCGACAAGGCCGGCACGGGCCTGAAGCTGAACCGGCACGGGCAACAGCTTTACGCACTGGTTGGTTCGGTTTTTGAACAATTGGAACATGGCTATGCGAAGGTGCGCCAACAGGCGCAACCCGTCGGCTTGCACGTGGCGTGCAGTGCCACTTTTGCCATGCGCTGGCTCGTTCCGAATCTGGCAGATTTCTACCGGCAGTTCCCCGACGTGCGCATCCGCTTGTCGATGACCTCCGCCCGCGAGATCCGGAACGAGGGCGCAGACCTGGTCATTGCCTGGGATCTCGCGTCATATCCGGAAGGTGATCGCCATCGCGCCATCACCCTCGCGCCGGTCGCGTTCGGCCCCGTATGTGTCCCCTCGTATCGACGCCGCGCCACCACCGGCACACGAATTGCTCACGACCACACGTCCAGTGCCTGGGCTTACTGGGACGCCCACCACAAAAGCGGTATCGGAAGCGGCGCGGAGATCAGCTTCCCGCACACCCATTTATGCATCGAAGCCGCCCTCTCCGGGCTCGGCATCGCCCTTGTCGAACGACGGTTGGTGCAGCGCGAGATCGATGAGGGACGCCTCGTTGCGCCATGGGGATTCGTCGAGTTTCCGTTCGGACTGAAGGCGCTCCCCGCCAGTGGCGCCCCCGCCGAAAACCTCGACGCGTTCATCGTCTGGCTGCGCGCACAATTGACGGCGCAGCATCGCGACTGACCCCTGCCTTACGCGTTGACGGCCGCTAACGCCAGTCCTTCCGCCTCGAGCGCCTTTCGTACGGCCGGACGCTCCAGCACGCTGGTGTACCAGCGTTGCAGATGCGTCAACGCATCGAAATGAATGTCCGCTTTGTAGACGGATTTCATCCACGACGCCTGTCCCCACTGCGTCAATGCAAACAGATAGGCGTCGGCAACGGTGTAGGTGTCTCCCATCAGGAATTCGCGCGTTGCCAGTTGCTCGTTGATCCACTCGAAACGGCGTTCGAGTTTCGGCTTGGCCGATGCCGTACCGTACTTGCCGGCGAGCACCGCATAGAGCAACGGAATGAACCCTTTGTGGATTTCCGTGCTCAGGAAATTCAACCACTCCTGAAGGCGATATCGGGCAATCGTGCCGTTCTCGGGCGCGAGCGCCAATGCCGGCTTGAGGTCCGCCAGATATTGCACGATCGCCGGACCTTCGCGCAGCCGCGTGCCATCGTCCAACACCAGCAGCGGGACGTAGCCGAACGGGCTGAGCTCGAAGACGTTAGTGCCATCTTCCGCCGTATGCGTCTTGTAATCGACCTTCACCAGCGTGACGTCCAACCCCAGTTCATTGAGCACGATGTGGGGCGAAAGCGAGCAGGCGCCCGGCAGGTAGTAGAGCTTCATTTGCGTTCCCGAAACAGATCTGCGTGATTGGAAAATGCTGGCTCGCCTTGCATTCAAAACGAGTCACGCCATTCTAGATATTCGGGATAAAAAAGGAAGAAGGCACTAAAATGTCATATAAGTACAAAAAATATACTTAACCTGAAAAACGTGAGATCCCGATGAAAGAGAATCTGTCCGGCTGCTCTGTGGAGGAGTCGATGCGCATTCTGGGCGGTCGCTGGCGTCTGTTGCTCGTGTCCTATCTGCTCGATGGCCCGAAACGATTCAACGACTTGCGGCGCGATGTGCCCGGCATTTCACAACGCATGCTGACCCTCGATCTTCGCGCGCTGGAAGAGGCGGGACTGGTTACGCGCACGGTGTATCCGACGTCTCCCGTCCGGGTGGAGTACGAGCTATCGGAAGACGGCAAGCGTTTGCGCCCGGTGGTCGAGGTCATGAAGGACTTCGGATTGTGGCTCAAGGCACGCGATGCGAAAGCGGCGCCGCCCGACGGCGTCGGGACAAACCCGATGCCACGCTGAGGGAGAAAGCGCAGGCGTCACGCCGGACGGGCTTTGGCAGACACTCTCGCGCGAGGGTCGAGCGACCTCGGTGCAAATTGGGGTAGCGAGATGGAAATGACTGACTACACTTCCTAAGTGCATACGATGCGTTGAATCCGCGAAAGACGGTTCGTTATACGAAGGTCGTTGTGCGAAGGTCAGATGGGCCTGAAGACGTAGCGTTTCCATTCCTTCACGGGAGGCATGTCCATGACGTGCCTAGGCAAATGGATGATCGGCGCATGTGTCGTCACGCTGAGCGGCGGGGCGATTGCTGATGGCGCCAACTCGAACTCATCCGAACAGATGATGTTGGCCAACCTTGGCCCTACGCCGCTCCCCATCAACGTACCGCAGCCCGCGCCACCGGTGTCTGTCGCTGCCGTCCCGGCGGTTCCCGTCACGCTCTATCCCTTCGGTCGCGAAGGCCCGGATACCGCCGCCCGGCCCGATGACAGCGTTCCGCTCTACACCAGAATCGGCGCGATCAACAGTGCCACGCCGATCGACGTCAGCGGGCATACACGCTGGATCGACACGTCGCCGGAGAAACCTGCGGTGCAACCTGCACGAAGCTATCTGGCCATCGTGCCAACGGAATCGCCCCGGCTGGCGCTCGTGCAATGGGACAACGCCGACGACAAGCTCGGCTCCGATCCCAAGCGGGGCCTGTCGCTGAAAACTCAGGACTGGTCCGTCTCGGCATCCGCCCGCGTGCCGCTGCTCGGGCAGCACGATATCGGTGCAACGGTGTACGTCAAACACCGCTTCTGAATCCGCTTACCGACTCTCCCACCGCCCTATGCGACCGGCGATCACTCACCGGCCACGGATGGCGTTGGCGTGTCTTACGCCGCTGATTTCACGGCCGTGACGTCGATCTCGACGAGCCATTCCGGACGCGCCAGCGCCTGCACCACGATGCCGGTCGATACCGGAAACACGCCCTTGAGCCAGCGGCCCATCACGTTGTAGACGGCCTCGCGATAGCGCGGATCGACGATGTACACAGTGACCTTGCAGATGTCTGCGAGCTGGCTGCCGCATTCGTCGAGCAGCATCGCCACATTCGCCATCGCCTTCTCGGTCTGCGCGGCGACATCGCCGATCCCCACGGACTCGCGCGTATCGAGGTCTTGCCCGATCTGTCCGCGCAGATAGATGGTGTTGCCGGCGATCACCGCCTGACACAGATCGTTGTCGAGCTTTTGCTCCGGGTACGTCTCGCGGGTGTTGAACTTGCGGATTCTGGTGTGCGTCATGATGTCTCTGAGGTCTTGGGTGATGCAGGCATAGCGCGCATTCAGTGCGCAAGGATCTTGGAAAGAAAGCGCTTGGCCGGCGCACTGGCGGCGTCGTTGAAGAACCTGTCGGTCGGGCTGTCTTCGATGATGGCGCCGTCCTCCATGAACACCACGCGATGCGCCACGCGTCGCGCGAAGCCCATCTCGTGCGTGACGACCATCATCGTCATGCCATCGCGCGCGAGTTCCACCATCACGTCGAGCACTTCGTTGACCATCTCGGGGTCGAGCGCCGACGTCGGCTCGTCGAACAACATCGCCATGGGATCCATCGACAACGCACGCGCGATCGCTACACGTTGCTGCTGACCGCCCGACAACTGCCCCGGGTACTTGTGCGCCTGCGCCGACAGGCCAACGCGATCGAGCAGCGCTCGCGCTTTCGTGCGCGCCGCATCGGCGTTCCGGCCCAACACGATCTGCTGAGCCAGCGTGAGGTTGCGCGTGATGTCCAGATGCGGGAACAACTCGAAGTGCTGGAAGACCATGCCGACCTTGCTGCGCAGCTTCGGCAGATTCGTCGTGCTGGCCGAGAGCGACGTTCCGGCGACCACGACATCGCCCTTCTGAAACGGCTCCAGCGCATTGACGGTCTTGATCAGCGTCGACTTGCCCGACCCGGACGGCCCGCAGACCACCACGATCTCACCCTTGCCGACATGCGTCGAACATTGCTTGAGCACGTGGTGCGCGCCGTACCATTTATCGACGTCGCGGATTTCGATAATGGGTTGTGCGGTGCTCATTTGTCGAAGTACCCCGCGCGGATCGACGCGCCGATCAGATTGAGAATCAAACGGCCGGCCGTCACACACGAGATCAGATTGGCGTCGTCCTTCTCGGGCTGGATCTCCACGATGTCCATACCGACCACGCGCCCCTTGCGCACCAGGCCGTGAATCAGCTTGCGGGCCTGCACGAACGTCACGCCGCCCGGGGCGGGACCGGCAACGGCGGGCATCGTCGACGGGTCGAGCCCGTCGGCGTCGATGGTGAGGTAGTAGTTGCCGCCGTCCGGAATGCGCGCGAGCACGGCGTCCATGCCGATGTCGTGCAGTTCGTACGCCGTCACCAGTTCGGCACCATAAGCGCGCGCGGCAACGAGTTCTTCGGTGCGGCCGCTGCCCTGCGCGCGCAGGCCAATCTGTATGATGCGCTCGACGTGCGCCATCTCCGACGCGCGACGAATCGGACTCGAGAGCCCTTCGCGAACGCCATTCACTTCGTCGCGCCAATCCAGATGGGCGTCGATGTGCACGAGCGTGATCGGCCCCTTCTGATCCAGACCACGCAACACGGGTGTCGTGATGCCGTGATCGCCGCCGAGCACGATGGGCATGGCCCCACCCGCCACGATGCGACGCACCGCCGCTTCCGCACGGGTGTAATGCTCGCCCGGCTTCGTCAGATCGGGGATGATGTCGCCGCAGTCGACAAAGCGGATGTCCGTGCGCCCTTGCAGCAGCGGACCGTCGATGTCGAAGTCGTAATGCGCGGGGCGGCGCACCACGCGGTCGGTGGCCTGGCGAATGGCCGACGGCGCATTCGTCTGGTCGTTGCTGAAGTCCGACGCCGCATACGGTGCGCCATACGGCATGCCCAGCACGGCAATGTCGGCCTTGAGGTTGTCGATGTCGAGATCCAGCTCCGAATACAACAGGGTCGGATGGCCGGTACGCGGTGCTACGGTGTAAGTCGTCATGAAAGGGTCCTTTGGTGAGAATCGGGGGCGCTCAGGCGTGCCGGGTACGTCGCCCGACAACGGTTTCCAGACGTCGCCCCACGCCGGCCAGCAAGACACTGCTGAGCCAGTAGATCAATGCCGTCGTGCCAAGCACTTCAACGTATGCGAACGTATTGGCGGTGAGCAGATTGCTCTGATAGGTCATCTCCGGCAGGCTCATCACCGAGAAGATGGCCGAGTCCTTGAACATCATGATGACGAGGCTGGTCGTCGGCGGAATGAGAAAGCCGAGCAACTGCGGCGCGATGATGTGCCATTGCGTCTGCCAATAAGTCATGCCGAGCGAGAGCGAAGCGTGCGTTTGGCCGCGCGCCACGCTGCGCAGCGCCGCACGCAGGATTTCGCAGAAGTAGCCGCCCGTATAAAACGCCGTGCAACCGACCGCGACGGTCATGGCCGACGCACTCACGCCCAGCTTGGGCAACCCGAAAAACGACAGGTAGACGAGGATCAGGTAAGGGATGTTGCGCACCAGTTCGACGTACCCCAGCGCGATCGAGCGCAAGACCGCGCGCGAGCGCGACTGCGCCGAATAGGCCGCAACGATACCGATCACGACACCCAGCGGAATGCCGATCGCGCTCACGAGCGCCGTCACGCGCAAGCCTTCGAGCAGGACGGGAATCGCCTCACGGACGACGGAGAAATCAATGGCCATGGGGCAGCATCCTCGAGACCCGGCGTTCGCAAACCCGCGAGGCGGCCGAAATACAGAACAGCAGGACGAAATACACGGCGGCGGTAATCGCGAACACCTGCAACGGCAGATCGGTCTGCAACGTGGCGTTGCGTGCGACGGTCGCCAACTCCGGCACGGCGATGATCGACATCAGCGACGACGCCTTGAGCAGAATCGTGAACTCGCTGGTAAGCGGCGGAATGGCGCGGTAGATGACCTGCGGCAGCAGGACATGCGTCCAGACCTGCGTGGAGCGCATGCCCATTGCGTAGGCGGCAGCGCGCTGTCCGTACGAGATCGTGCCAAGTGCACCCCGCAGAATCTCGACGATGTAGGCACTGGTGTTGCATGCGAGCGCCGCAATCCCGGCTGTGATGGGCGAGATCGAGATGTCTAACAGCGCAGGCACCATGTAGTACGCGATCAGCATGTGAATTAGTGCCGGGGTACCGCGGATCAGGCTCACCCACAGCACGACGAGCGTCCTTAACGGCGCGAACGGCGCGAGGCGTGCGAGTAACAGCACGATACCTAGCGCCAGACCGATCACGAAGGCGACTGCCGAAGCCGCCAACGTGATCGCCGTTCCCGAAACGACGCCGTCGAGAAACGGCGCGATCACGCCGCCCATATCGAGCCAGCCGGACAGGGCGCAGGGCGTCAAATGGCACCTTGCGGGAGGTAGTTCTCGTGCGGCGTGTCCATCGGCGCGCCGAACCACTTCTTCTGCAACGTGGCGAGCTTGCCGCTTGCACGGAATTCATCCAGCGAATCGTTGATGAACTTGCGAATTTCCAGATCGTTGGGATTGGCAACCCATGCCAGCAACTTCGGCGCTCCGATCTGGCTGGCAATGCGGAACACGTTGGGCTGCTTGCGCATCTGCACGGCCGCGATGTTCGACGGCATCAGCGCCACATCGATGGTCTTGTTGGCGAGGGCGTTCGAGACATCGGGATACGCTTGAAACAATCGCGTGCCCGCGTAGCCCTTGCCCGTCTTTTCCTTCAGTTCCTTCTCGAATTCGTCGGCCACCGGCTGCGACGACGAGCCCATCTGCGTGCCGATGGTCTTGCCGGCGATGTCCATGTCCTGCTTGATCGCCACGTCGTCGGCCCGCACCATCAGGACCGAGCGCACAACGCCCACAGGTTGGCTGAACGCGAAGCGTCTGGCGCGCTCCGGCGTGATGCCCACGCTCGTCGCAACGAAGTCGAACTTGTGCGACATCAGGCCGGGCAGCAGGCCCTGAAACGGCAGGTTCATCTGTTCGAGCTTCACGCCGAGCTTCGCCGCCATCAATTCCAGCACGTCGTGTCCATACCCGACCACCTGACCGTTTTCCACGAACTCGAACGGCTCGTAAGCCGCTTCGGTGCCGACCGTCAGCTTGCCCCGCTTCTTGATGTCCGCCAGCGTGCCGCCCTCGGCGTAGGCAAGCGTCGGCAATGCCGGAAGCGCCAATGCGGCGCTCGATGCAAGCGTCGCCTTTACAAAGGATCGTCTGGACCAGGTCTTCATAGCTTGCCTCACGTTTTGCGGGTTTCGAATCGGTCGGGCGCATCGGCTCGATGGGCCTTTGCAATCGAATGTATGCGGGCAAAAAGATCATGAAAAATGATTTTTTTATTGGTATGGTTCCAAAAAACGAAACCTTTCGAGACCCGCCATCCGCAACGCTGTTGGCGTCTTTTGTGGGAGTTGGGCCGTGGCGAATCGAGACTTCAGCGAGCGTGACCTGCGCTCGTTGCGCATCTTCTGTGCGGTGGCGCAAGCCAGCGGTTTTGCCGCGGCGGAAAAGCAGTTGAATATGTCGAAAGCCTCGATCAGCCGGCATATCCGCGAGGTCGAGGAGACCTTGGGCACCCGCCTTTGCGAACGCGGCCCCTCCGGATTCGTACTGACGCACGCGGGCAAGGTCGCGCTGGAGCTGGCGCGCGACGCGCTGAAGTCACTGGAGCGAATTCGTCCCGAAATCGATGCGGTGCGGGGCGTGCTGTCGGGCACGCTGTCCATCGGCATGGTCGAGCACATCGTGTCCGACGTCGGCTGTCACATTCCCGAGGCGCTGGCGGCCCTCAAGGCGCAAGCCCCGGACTTGAAGGTGGAACTGACCGTCATGACGTTCAACGAACTCGACCTCGCACTGCGCGAGCGACGCGTACAGATCGCCATTCGCGGCATGTACCGACGCGAGGCCGGGTTTCACTACCAACCGCTGTTCATCGAGCGCCATCAGTTGTACGTGGCACGGCATCGAATCAAGGACGCGTCGACGTTACCGCTCGTCTATCGGACGCAACCGTTCGTCCACGAAGCCCTCCATTCGCTGGGCCTGACGCGAGGGCCGACGGCATCGGGACTGGAGGCGGTCGCCATGCTGGTACTCTCCGGGCATTACGTCGGCCTGCTGCCGCAGTATTACGCGGCGTCGTTTGCGAAGCGCCATGCGCTTGTCAGGGTGCCGTCAGGCCCGGAGTATGAGAACACCATCAGCGCCATCACGGAGGCGTCGCGCCCGAGGACTCGCGCGGTGGAGTTGTTTCTCGATATGCTTGCGCAGTTTCACCCCAAGGTGTGACGATTCGAGCGGCGACGACAGTTCGCCATCGCCTGGGCCGTCGCCTACAGACCAACAATCTCCTGCCGGTACGTTCGGCAGATGTCGCGCACGGCCTGCGGATCGTGTGGCACGGGCAGCGCGGCCATCGCGCGGAAGAACGCGTCGTGACGCGCAGGCGTCGACACCAGCAACATTCGCGCGGGGGCATCCGTAGCGTTCATGAAGCCGTGCAGATCGCCCTTCGCCACGTTCACGGTGTCGCCCACGACAACCTCCCGCGTCGTGTCGCCGACGGTGAATTGCAGTGCGCCTTGCGTCAACACGAACGTCTTCTCTTCATCGAGCGAGCGGTGCAGCGGCGCACCGCCCTTCGGGTTCACGGTCATGTCCAGAATCGTGAGATCGCGTTCGTGGTCATCTTGCACGCCAGCGACGAGCCGGACATCCATATTGGCGAATGACACGACATCGGCGTGCGGATTGAATTCGGATTGCATGAGACGTAAGACTCCTTCGCGTGAGGGGATGACGTCATTCTGACGAACATGCACTTGCACGAAAAGATGTCTAAAATTGGCAAGACTTGCCAATGGAATGGACAATGGATCTGAACGGAACCCTCGCGTTCGTGACCGTGGTCGAACGCGGCTCCTTCTCTGCCGCCGCACGCACGCTGCAAATTCCCCGATCAACGCTCAGCGCTCGCGTGGCGTCGCTCGAAGCGCATCTTGGTATCGTGCTGCTTCGCCGAACCACACGCCGCATGGCGCTCACCGATGATGGCCGTGACTATTTCGAGCGCGCGGCGCCCGCCATTCAGGCATTGCGCGACGCCGAGCAGGTCAGTACGGCTGATGCAACGCAACCGCGTACATTGACCGGGGCCTTGCGCATGAGCGTGCCGTTCGATTTCCCGTTCGATGTGCTCAGCGAGGCCATCGCGACGTTCCGCGCCATGCATCCGCGCGTTCGCTTCGACGTGTTGGTCGACGACAGCGTGAACGATTTCGTGGACGACAATCTCGACATGGCCATTCGCGGCGGCCATCCCGGGGGCGACCATGTCATCGCACGCCGCATTGCCACGTTCGGCTTCGCACGCTTCGTCAGCCCGGCATTCGGCAAGTCGCGCGCGAAACGCGCGGCGCAGGACTTACCCCGACTGGTCTTCAAGCCTCGCCACCGGTCCGCCTCGTCGCCCCGCTCGACGGCACTCGCCCCGGCGCAACAAGACTATGCCGTCGCAACGAACAGCTTCGCGCTGCTCAAGCAACTGGCGCTGCACGGCGCAGGCGCGGCAGTACTGCCCTCGCACACTTGCGACGCTGAAGTCGCTAACGGCCAGCTCCTCACCCTGCCTTTGAACGACGCCACCGCCCATGCCGGGCTCTATCTGGTCTATCCTTCCCGGCGCGACCTGACGGCGAAGGTCAAAGCGTTCTCCGATCATCTGGTGAACTGTCTGGAATCCACCGTCCCCCCGCCCCGGAGGGCCGCGCCGCGCGCCTGAGCGCCAGGCGGGCACCGCCCGGAACGCGTGAGGGCCTCACGACCGCAAGGCCCGGCACTAAGCAAAGCAAAAACCATCGTTTGGGCCGACACCCCCAAGGCTTCTAGAATGGACGCGTCGTCCTTTCTCTGTCGGGAGCTGTCGTGTCTAGTCGTTCTGCCTCGGGCGCACGCGTCGCCGCCTTCGCCGCCTTCTTTGCCTTCGCCACCCTCACCTGCGCCGCCTCCCTTGTTGCGCCCCATCATCAACGCACCGGAGCCCAGGCATGAGTCAGCTTCCCGCCCCCGTACTGGATCACGTCGTCATCAACGTCAAAGGCGAACTCGATCACGCCGTGGACGTTTACCGCCGACTGGGCTTCGCCCTGACCGAGCGCGGTCACCATTCGCTCGGCACCAGCAATCATCTGGCGATCTTCGGGGAAAACTACCTCGAACTGCTCGGCTATGAAGCGGGCAAGTCGACCGCACGCCCCGACGTCACGCAGGCCCCGCTCGGTCTGACCGGTCTGGTGTTCAAGACGCAGGACTCGCACGGCCTCTTCACCGCGTTGCAGGCGCGCGGTGTCGGCGTGGAGACGCCCGCCGAATTCTTCCGCCCCGTCCGGCTGCCGGACGGCACCACGCAAGACGCCCGCTTCCGCACGGTGCGGCTGGCCAGCGAACTCGTGCGCAACGGCCGCACCTTCTTCTGCCATCACTTCACGCCCGAGCATGTCTGGCGCGACGAATGGCGCGACCATCCGAACGGCGTGACCGACATCGTCGGCTTCGTGATCGCGTCGCCGAACCCGGCCGTCACCGCCGCACTTTACGACCGTGTCTTCGGCCCCGGCGTACTCACTGCCACCGGCGCGCTGGGCTATTCACTCACGGCCGGCCGCGCTCGCGTGCACTTCGTCACGCCCGCCGAGGCCGAGCAACGGTTCGGTAAGGTCGAGACGACGGACGACGGCAGCGAACGCAACGTCGCCCTCGTCCTGCGCACACGCTCGCTCACGCAGACGCAAGCCACGCTGCGTGAAAACGGCGTGCCGTGGACCACGCTGCCCGATGGCACCGTCCTCGTGGCAGCGGATGACGGCTTCCACGTTGCGCTTCAGTTTGTCGAAGGGGCGGGCGCATGAGCGGACAACCGACCTGGTGGCAGGCGTTCGGCGTGGACTATGCAGACGCGCGCCAGCGCTTTCGCGCGGCCGCCGACCGCGCAGGGGCCAGCCTGAGCACCTATGTGCACCCCGACGCCAAAGCCCCTGACGGCGGCGAACTGAGCATCGACGTGGCCCGGCTCGGCCCCGCCCATGCCCCGCATCAACTGCTCGCCATCAGCGGCACACATGGCCTCGAAGGCGGTGCCGGCTCCGCCGTGCAGACCGCGTGGCTCACGCACGCCGCCAACACGTTGCCGGCCGACGTCGCCGTGACCTTCGTGCATGCGCTCAATCCGTACGGATTCGCGCACACCACACGCACGACCGAGCACAACGTCGATCTGAACCGCAACTTCATCGACCACGACCGCCCGCACCCGGCTAACGTCCATTACGCGTCGCTGCACGATCATCTGATCCCCGCCGAATGGACGACCGACGGTCTCGCCCAAAGCGCACTCGCCATCGACGCGTTTCGCAGTGAACACGGACCGGACGCGCTGTTCAACACGCTGGCGAGCGGCCAATACACGCATGAAGACGGCCTCATTTTCGGCGGACGCTCGCGCGAATGGTCGAACGTCACCTTGCAGACCATCGTCGAGCGTGACCTGTCGCAGGCGCAACGCATCGGTCTGATCGACTGGCACACGGGCATCGGGGAATACGGCGAGCCGTTCTTCCTGTGCTTCAACGCAGAGGGTAGCGACGAGCAGCGCGAAGCCGCCCGGTGGTGGGGCGCGCAGCGCGTGCTCGATCAACGGCCGCACGGCCTGCGCCGTCCCGACTATCAGGGGCTGGTGTTCCGCGGGGTCGAGCAGTTCGCACAAGGGCGGCCGGTGGTCGGCGCCGTCGTCGAATTCGGCACGCGGGGTTCGAACGCCAGCATCGCCAACCGTCTCGACCAATGGCTGCGCTCGCGCGCCAGGGCCCATCCCGACGCCGTGCGTGACCGCCAGTTGCGCGCCGACGTTCTCGATGCCTTCGTGCCGGTGTCGTCCGTCTGGCGCAACAGCGTGCTCACGCACGGCTTGCAGATCACCGCGCAAGCGTTGCAAGGACTTGCCACGGCGGCATGAGCCATGAGCCACATCCACACAAGCCGCATGAGTGCGTAGCCGTGTAGCCAAGCCGCCGCGCACTCGCGCAACGTCAAACCCTTTTCCGTTTTTTCCACCCGGATCGGCGACTGCCCGAGGGCGTCGCTCATCCTGAAATCGACTCTCGACTCAACATGAAAGCCATCGTATTGCGTGAGCACGGCGACAACGACCGTCTGAAACTGGAAACCGACTTCCCTGATCCCGTCGCGGGCGAAGGCGAAGTGGTGTTGCGCGTGCGCGCGTCCTCGCTGAACTATCACGACGTGTTTACCCGTCGCGGCATGCCCGGCATCAAGCTGCCGTTTCCGGTCATCATCGGACTGGATGTGGCGGGCGAAATCGCGAGCGTCGGCCCCGGCGTACAGGGCTGGTCGGTGGGTGATCGCGTGCTGGTCGATCCGATCAATCGTGTGACGGGCGGCCTCGTCGGCGAGACGACCCATGGCGGTCTGGCCGAACTGTGCCGCGTGCCCGAGCATCAACTCGTGCGTCTGCCTGAGGGCGTGTCGTTCGACGAGGCCGCTGCCCTGCCGGTCGCGTACGGAACGGCGCTGCGCATGATGCATCGCATCGGTCAGGTCAAAGCCGGCGAGCGCGTGCTGATTCTCGGCGCGAGTGGCGGCGTGGGCGTATGCGCGGTGCAGCTCGCGAAGCTCGCGGGCGCCGAAGTCATCGCCTGTGCCGGGTCGCGCGAGAAGGGCGAACGCCTGCGCGAACTGGGCGCGGACGACATCATCTATTACACCGAAGAAGACTTCGTTGAAGTCGTGCGCGCGCGCTACGGCAAGGCGGCACGTCGGCGCGGCGCAGCGCTCAACGGCGGTGTCGACGTCGTGGTGAACTTCACGGGCGGCGACACGTGGACGCGCTCACTGCGCACCCTGCGCCAGGGCGGCCGCATCCTGACCTGCGGCGCTACGGCGGGCTTCGACCCGAAGGAAGACCTGCGCTTCATCTGGACGTTCGAGTTGCAGGTTCGCGGCTCGAACGGATGGGAGCGCGAAGACCTCCACGAACTGCTCGAACTGGTCGCCAGCGGCAAGCTTCGCGTGCTGGTCGACAAGAAGTGGCCGCTCGTAGAAGGTGCACAAGCACTCGCCTCGCTGGAAAACCGCCAGATCGTCGGCAAGGTACTGGTGGGGGCATGAGCACGACCGCGAAAACCCTGTCCGTCGAACAGGTGCAGCAGGCTTTCGACAACTCGACGTTCATCGCGTGGCTCGGCATGCGCGTGACGTCGCTCGATCATGACGCCCAGACCATCGACGTTCAGATTCCCTTCCAAAGCGCTTTCGAGCGCGGCAAGGGCACGCGTCAATGGCATGGCGGCCCGCTCGCGGCCGTGATCGACACGGTCGGCGACTTCGCCGTGGGCATGCTCGTCGGTCGCGGTCTGCCGACGGTCAACTTCCGCGTCGATTACCTGCGCCCCGCCATCGACACCGATCTTCGCGCCGTGGCGCGTGTGCGCCGTCTCGGCAAGAGCATTGGCGTGGCCGACGTCGACCTGTTCAACGCACAGGGCGCGCTGGTCGCCATCGGCCGCGCGAGCTACGCCACGTTGCCGCCCGCCTGAGCGCGTCGCAGACAACGTCGATCACCGCTTTGAGTATTGAACGCGCCAGCGGGAACGCTTGGGCGCCACGTTTTTCCGGAGTTCATCATGCGTAAATCCCGGGGTCTTTCCCGACGTCAGTTCCTGTATCGCAGCGCCAGCGGCGCGTTGGCCGCCACTTCGGCCACCCTCGCGGGCACCGCAGGCTGGCTCGTTTCTCCCACACAGGCGATCGCGGCAGAGGCTGCACCACGTCGCGGCGGCACGCTCGTGGCAAGCTGGGGCGGACTGGAACCGCAAGCGCTCTTCGTCGCGGGCGGCGGGGGTTCAAGCCCGTTCATGACGTCGACCAAGATTCTCGAACGCCTGCTCAAGATCGACGAGAAGCTCGCGTTCCAGCCGGTGCTCGCCACCGACGTGCGGGCATCGAGCGACTTCAGAACGTACACCGTCACGCTGCGGCAGAACGTGCTGTGGCACGACGGCAAACCCTTTACGGCCGACGACGTCGTCTACAACGTGCAGGAACACTGGAAGCCGATTTCCGCAGGGGTCGCTCTCAAGGCGCTCAAGCACGTGAGTGCGACGGATGCGCACACCGTCAAGCTGGAGTTCTCCACGCCGGTGCCGGAGTTCTTCTTCAAGTCGATTCTCGCGGGCCAGTATCAGGTGGTGGTGCCGAAGCATCTGTATGCCGGCAAGGACATCATCACGAACCCGCTAAACAACACGCCCATCGGCACGGGGCCGTGGAAGTACGGTCAATGGGTGCGCGGCAGCCATGTCGCCTACACGCGCAAC
Organism: Pandoraea sp. ASV26; assembly: GCF_016428915.1. Classification (GTDB taxonomy): domain Bacteria; phylum Pseudomonadota; class Gammaproteobacteria; order Burkholderiales; family Burkholderiaceae; genus Pandoraea. The sequence goes on along the minus strand of NZ_JAELTP010000046.1, from coordinate 17,251 downwards.
GAACAATACTGGAACGCCGCGCAACCGTATCCCGACAAGCTCATCATCCGCTGGTGGAGCGATCCCGCATCGCGCTCGGCCGCACTTGAGACCGGCGAGTTGGGCGTGGCGTTCTCCAACCCGGTGCCCGGGCGCGACATCGATCGTCTCGTGAAGACAGGCAAGATCGTGGTCGACACGAAGGGCTACGAGAACGCCGCGTGGACGGTGACGGTCGAGTTCAATCAGCGACGCGAACACGTCAGGCGGCGCGAAGTCCGTCAGGCGATTCTGCATGCCATCGACCGCAAGTTCATCATCGACACGATCTACTTCGGTCGCGGCAAGCCGGCCGTCTCGCCGATCTTCCGCAGCAATCCGCTGTTCTTCACCGACGACGTGCCGAAGTACCCGTTCGACCCCGCGAAGGCCAACGCGCTGCTCGACGCCGCCGGTCTGCCACGCAAGAACGGCTCGCGCTTCTCGATCAATCTGGTGGCAGCCGCGTGGTTCGAAGAGAACGCCAAGCTCGGCCAGTACCTGAAGCAGGCCCTGCAAGACATCGGCATTACCGTGAAGCTCGATTCGCTCGACCGCGCCACGTCGCTCAAGCGCATTTACAGCGACTACGACTACGACATCGCCGTGTCGAACTTCACCGCGCCGCTTGAACTGGTGCCGGTGGTCACGCAGTTCTACACCACGGACGGCATCGTCAAGGGCGCCGCGTTCCGCAACGCGACCGGCTATTCGAATCCGGCAATGGACGCGCTCGTCGACCGTCTGACCGTCGAGACCGACAACACGAAGCGGCAGAAGCTCGCGCACGACTTCGCGCGTCTGGCGGCGACCGACGTGCCGCTCGTGCCGCTCGTCGAGATGGAATCGTTCACGCTCTCGCGCACCAACGTGCGGCGCGCGACCACCAGCGCCAACGTGCAGGGCGACGCGCTGGCCGACGTCTGGCTCGCGTCGTAAGGAGATGGCGGCCATGGTGACGCGTCTGTTGTTGCGCCGTGTCTTGCAGGCGATCCCGCTGCTGCTCGGCGTGATCGTCATGAACTTCTGCCTGATTCAGTCGGTGCCGGGCACGCTGCTCGACGTGATGACCGCCGAGCAGCAGGTCACGGATCCCGCGCTGATCGAACGTCTGCGCGTGACTTACGGCATGGACAAGCCGCTGTGGCAGCAACTGCTCCACTACATCAATGCGGTGGGCCACCTCGATCTCGGCTACTCGTACCGTCACAACCTGCCGGTGTTCGACGTCATCATGGCGCATCTGCCCGCCACGCTGGTGTTGATGCTGGCGAGCCTCGCCATTGCCGTGGTCGTTGGCGTGGCGGCCGGTGTCATCGCCGCCGTCAATGTGAACACGTGGCGCGACACGTTCGTGTCGATGCTTGCCGTGGTGTGCTTCGCCGCCCCCAGCTTCTGGCTGGGGATCATGCTCATCATCCTGTTCTCGGTGAGGCTCGGCTGGTTCCCCGTGGGCGGCATGACGACCATCGGCATGGACTACGGCACGGGGGTCGCCGGCGCGTGGCACGCCGCGCTCGACGTGCTGCATCACCTCGCCCTGCCCGCGCTCACGCTCGGTCTGTTCTATGCCGCGACGTACGCCCGCGTGATGCGCGCGTCGATGCTCGAAGTCGCCCGGCAGGATCACGTGCGTACGGCACAGGCGAAGGGGCTCACGCGGCGCGCCGTGATCGCCCGGCACATGGTGCGCAACGCGATGCTGCCAGTCGTCACCTTGCTGGGGTTGCAACTGGGCACCGTGCTCGGCGGCAGCATCGTCGTGGAGGCGGTGTTCAGTTGGCCCGGCATCGGCGGCGTGCTCTTCGACAGTGTGATGAGCCGCAACTACCCGGTCGTGCTGGGATTGCTCGTGCTCAGCTCTGCGCTCGTCATCGTGGCGAACATCGCCGTGGATCTCGTCTACACGCGACTCGATCCCCGCATTCGCACGCACGCCTCATGAATTCCCGTGGTGCTTTACCGCAACGAACTGGTCTGTCCCATGACGTCTTCCGCCGAACCTGCTCTCGACACGCTCACTAACAGCGAGTCGCCCGATCCGATCGCCCTGCCCCGTGCGTCCCGTAAAAGGGCCAGCGCCTGGCAACAATTCGCCCGTCACGGCGGTGCCGTCGCGGGGGCGTTGCTGCTCGCCCTCATCGTGATCGTCGCGCTGTGCGCCGGATGGTGGTACCCGGGCGATCCGCTGCGCATCGTCGCCACGCCCGAGATCTGGCCCTTCGAGCAATGGCAATACCCGCTCGGCACCGACGCGCTCGGTCGCGACATCGCCGCCATGCTCGCGCACGGCGCGCGTGCCACGCTTGCCATTGGCATGGTCGCGAGCGTGGCCGCCACGGGCATCGGTGTGTCGATCGGCGCCATCGCCGCGTGGTGGGGTGGCTGGATCGACGAAATACTCATGCGTCTGACGGAGCTGTTCCAGATCGTGCCGAACGTCGTTTTCGTGCTGACGGTGGTCGCCATTCTCGGCCCGCGCATCGAGAACACGATCATCGCTGTCGCGCTGGTGTCGTGGCCTGCCATCGCTCGGCTCACGCGCGCCGAATGTCTGTCGTTCAAGTCGCGCGAGTTCGTGCAGGCGTGCCGCACGGTCGGGCTCTCGCCCTGGCGCATTGCCCTGCGCGAGGTACTGCCGAATGCGCTGCCTCCGGTATTGGTGATGGGCACGCTCGTGGTCGCGGGCGCGATTCTCTACGAGTCGGTCGTCTCGTTTCTCGGACTGGGCGACCCGAACATCGCAAGCTGGGGCCGGCAGATCGGCGAAGGCCGCACGCTCATCCGCTCGTCCTGGTACCTGTGCGCCGAACCGGGCCTCGCCATCATGCTCGCCGTGCTCGCGCTGAATCTGGTGGGCGACGGCCTGAACGACGCCCTGAACCCCACGCTGCGAAAGCGCTGAGTGCGCGCCATGCGCCCGCTCCCTTCCGCTCTCATGTCCCCCTTTTTGCGATTCCGCTTCTCATGACTCACCGCTGGCATAACCTCGGCGATCTCGTCGACCGAACCCTCAGCCTCGACTCGACGGCGATCATCGACCTGCGAGACGACCATCGACCGCGGCATTACACGCACGCCGAAATCGATCGGCTGGCGGGCGGCGTCGCCACTACGCTACGCGCTCGCGGCTTGCCCGACGGCGCGCATGTGGCCATCGCGTCGCTCAACCGCGCCGAGTATCTGATCGCCTACTTCGGCATCATGCGCGCCGGTTACGTCGCCGTGCCGATCAACATCAAGCAGTCGCGCGAGATCCTCGACTACGTGATCGACGACGCCGGTATCTCGCTCGCGTTCGTCGACGGCGCGCGTCGCGACGCCTTCGCCTCGCGCGTGCCGGTCATCGACTTCGACGACGCCGGTCCCGAGGGCTTCGCCGCGCAGATTCAGCCCGCGGCTTTCGACGCCGTGCGTCCCGCACCGGAAGACGTGGCGCAGATGCTCTACACGTCCGGCTCGACCGGCAAACCGAAGGGCGTGCCGCTCACGCACGCTGGCCAGCTCTGGGCGCTGGGCGCCACGTATGTGCGCCCCGATAGCGCAGCGGCAGAGCGCTATCTGCTCGCGCAGCCGCTGTTTCACATGAACGGGCTGTTCATGGCGAAGCGCGCGTTCGCCGCCAACGCCACGCTCGTCATGCTGCCGTCGTTCGATGTGGCGTCTTATGTCGACGCGCTGGAGCGCTATCGGATCACGGTGCTCACGGCCGTGCCGACGATGTTCGCGCGCCTCATCAAAGACCCGCAGACGCTCGCGGGCCGCGACGTGTCCGCGCTCAAGCGCGTGATGCTCGGCTCCGCGCCGATGAGCACCGCGCTGCTCGCCCGCATTCAGGCTGCGTTCCCGCACACCCATATCCACCACGGCTATGGCACGACGGAAGCCGGATCGAGCATCTTCGGTCAACATCCCGACGGCATTCCACTGCCGCCGCTCGCGCTCGGCTATCCGCTCTCGCCCGACGCGGTGAAGCTTGTCGACGGCCCCGACGAGCATCAGGGCGTGCTGTGCATGCGCAACCCGGCGGTCATGCGCGGCTATCACCGTCTGCCTGAGAAATCGGCGCAAGTGCTCGATGACAGCTGGTACTACAGCGGCGACGTGATGCGACGCGACGCCAACGGGTTCTACTACTTCGTCGGGCGCGCTGACGACATGTTTGTCTGCGCGGGCGAGAACATCTATCCGGTGGAAGTCGAGAAGTTGCTCGAAGCGCATCCGGAAGTGCGGCAAGCCAGCGTCGTGCCGCTGCCCGACGAGGAGCGCGCCGCCGTGCCCGTCGCCTTCGTGGTGCGTCAGCCGGGCAGCACCCTGAGCGTGGAAGCGCTCAAGCAACACGCGCTCGCCAACGGCCCCGCCTATCAGCACCCGCGCCGGGTGGCCTTCGTCGCCGAACTGCCGTGGGCCGGCACCAACAAAGTCGATCGTCATGCGTTGCTGCAACAGGCGCGCACGCTCGAAGCCTCGCGTGCATGGAGTGACGACCGCGCCGACAACCTCACCCACTCCGGAGCCCTCGCGTCATGAGTCTTCTGCCTGATTCCACCGATCCGATCCGTCTCGACGGCAAGGTCGCGCTCGTGACCGGCGCAAGCCGCGGCATCGGACGCGCCATTGCCACCGCCCTGGCCGCGCGCGGCGCAAGCGTCGCCGTGCATTACAACGCGGCGGGCAGCGACGCCGAGACGCTCGTCGCGCAACTGCGCGAGCGCGGCGCGCGGGCGTTTGCCGTGCAGGCCGACCTGTCGTCGCCCGACGGGGCGCTCGCGCTAGTGGAGCGTTTCGTCGGCGCGCTCACCGCACACGACTTGCCGCCGCGCTTCGACATCCTCGTGAACAACGCGGGCGTGGGTCTGCGCTCGCGCATCGATGCCGTCACGCCCGAAGACTTCGACCGCGTGTTGCAGGTCAACCTCAAGTCGCCCTTCTTCCTGATCCAGCATGTGCTGCGCTACCTGAATGACGGCGGCCGCATCGTCAACATCTCTTCGATGGGCACACGTGCGGCTTACCCGGAGATGAGCGTGTACGCGCCAGCGAAGGCCGGTCTGGAAGCGCTCACGCTGCTGCTCGCCGCCGATCTCGGCGCGCGAGGCATCACCGTCAATGCGGTGCTGCCCGGTGCCACGGCCACCGATCTGAACAAGCGCGCAAGCGATCCCGTCGCGCGTGAAGCCATTGCACAGACCGTTGCATTGAGACGCGTTGGCGAGCCGCGCGACATCGCCGACATCGTGGCGTTTCTCGCCAGCGACGCAGGCCGCTGGATCACCGGTCAATCCCTCGATGCGAGCGGCGGTCAGCGCCTCTGAGCGCCACGCTGCCTCGCTGCCTCGCTGCCTCGCTAACCGTCGCGAACCTTACGCCACTGCCACCATGACGACTCTGCTCGACGTCGAACATCTCACCCTCGACCTGCCGCCCAATGCCGATCGCCCGCATGCCCTTCGCGACGTCTCGTTCTCGCTCGCGCGCGGCGAGATCTTGTGTATGGTCGGGGAAAGCGGCTCGGGAAAATCGATGACCGCCAGCGCCTTGCTCGGCCTGCTGCCGTCCGGCGTGCAAGTCAGCGGCGGGCGCATTGCATGGGAAGGCGAAGGCAACCTGCTGACGCTGCCTGAGGCCGAACGCCGCCGCTGGCGCGGGGCGCGCATCGGCATGATCTTTCAGGAGCCGATGACCGCGCTCAATCCGCTGCGCACCATCGGCGACCAGATCGCCGAGGTGTATCGCACGCATACCCGACTGCCCGGCAGCACGATTCGCGCCCGCATGCTGGAATGGCTCGACGCCGTGCACATCCCGTCGCCCTCGGAAGCCGCAAAGCGCTATCCGCACGAACTCTCCGGCGGACAACGTCAGCGCGCCATGATCGCGATGGCGCTCGCGCTGGAGCCCGAACTGCTGATCGCCGACGAACCGACCACGGCGCTCGATGTCACTACGCAAGCGCAGATTCTCACGCTCATTCGCGAGCTTCAGCAGCGCAAGGGCACCGGCGTGCTCTTCATTACGCACGACTTCGGTGTCGTCGCGGAAATCGCGGATCGCGTGGCCGTCATGCGGCACGGTGAGATCGTGGAGCAAGGGTCTGCGCACACGCTCCTCACACGCGCGTCGCACGACTACACGCGCGCGTTGATCGCCGCCGTGCCCGCATTGCCGTCGTCTTCGGCGCCGGTAAGCACCGCCCCGGCGAAGCAAGACAAGGGCAACGATGGCGACGACGGCACGCCGCCCGTGCTTCGCATCGAGCAGGTGCAGAAGACCTACACGAGGCACAGTTGGATCGGTAAGAAGAAGCAGGCGGAGTCGGCAGCACTACGTGACGTCAGCCTCGATGTCGGCAATGGCAAGACGCTGGGGATCGTCGGGGAAAGCGGCTCGGGCAAATCGACGCTGGCACGCTCGATTCTCCGGCTGATGACACCCGACGCCGGCCGCATTCTCTACCGCGACATCGATCTGGCCTCGGTCTCGCTCGATGCGAATGCGCGTCGAATCGCGCTCGACATCCAGATGGTGTTTCAGGATCCGTTCAGCTCGCTCAACCCGCGTCGCCGGGTCGGGGACATTGTCACGCAAGGGCCGATCGCACGCGGTGAGCCACCGCGTGCGGCCCATGAACATGCGCTCGAACTGTTCGAACTCGTTGGCCTGAGCGCCGACGCCCTCGAACGCTTCCCGCACGAATTCTCAGGAGGTCAACGGCAACGCATCGGGCTGGCGCGCGCGCTGGCGATGCGCCCCCGGGTGCTGGTCGCGGATGAACCCGTCTCCGCGCTCGACGTCTCGGTGCAAGCGCAGGTGCTGCGGCTGCTCGCGCGTCTGAAGTCGGAATTGGGACTGTCGATGATCTTCATCACGCATGACTTGCGCATCGCGGCGCAGTTGTGCGATTCGCTCGCCGTCATGAAGTCGGGCAGTGTGGTCGAGTACGGCGACACGGCGGCGATCTTCCGCGCACCGTCGCATCCTTATACGCGCGCGCTGCTCGACGCCATTCCGGGCCGCCGCAGGGAAGACAGCGCCCGCGCCCGCTCCGCCGCATAAAGCAAACGCGCACCCTGGCTATCTGCGCAAATCGGCAATCGAAAAATACGGCAGCCAGGTGCCCGAGGCCGACAGACTCGCAAAGACCTGCTCCTTGGTCTGCTGGAGAAAGGTTTCGATGTGCCGTCGCGCGAGGGCTTCCGCGCGGGCGGCGTCGCCCGTCACGAATGCCGAAATGATGCCCCGGTGATCGTGTTCGATACGCGGGCGAATGCCCTGCACGCCGAAACCGAGCGAGACGAGGCGCGCCATGTCATCCATCAGCCCGGCCAGCGTGCGATACAGACGCGCATTGCCGCTCGCCGCCGCAATCGTCAGATGAAACTTCCGGTTGGTATGCAGGAACCATTCGATCTGATGGCCGATGGGCTCGTGCGCGTGAGGCGCTTCGCAGGCCTCGTCCAGACGCTCGAGCAGTTCGGTGTCGACGTTGCCGCACGCGAGTCGCGCCGCCATCGGTTCGAGTTGCGCGCGCAGGTTGAAGATTTCCTCGACGTCCGCCAGCGTGATCGGCGAGATGCGATAGCCCTGTCGCGGAATCGACCGTGCGAACCCCTCGTGCACCAGCCGCACCAGCGCCACACGGCAACTCGTGCGCGCAATGTCGTAACGACGCATCAACTCGGCCTCGCTGACAATCGCACCCGGCATGATGACGCACGTCAGTACATCATGACGAATGCGCTCGTAGGCGTCGTCGCCGCGCGCTATTGCGGCGGCGGCGGCGGCGTCGTCGGTGTCGCGTGAGTCGGAAAGCATGGCGTCAGTACCCTCGTATGGCGTCGTAGACAAACGGTAATGGCGCACCGCGCAGATGCGCGCCCAGGACATCCGCCACCTGACGCGCCCGCGCAGCGTACGACACGGTAGATGCAATGTGAGGCGTGACGAGAATTTTCGGATGACGGCGCAACGCATCGTCTGGCGGCAACGGCTCGATGTCGAACACATCGAGCACCGCCGAGCGCAAACGGCCGCTGTCGAGCGCATCGAGCAGCGCCTGCCGGTCGAGGTGGGCGCCGCGCCCAACCTGAATCAGGCTCGCCCCTGCCGGCAACCGCGCGAACAGCTTGCGCCCGAGAATGCCGCGCGTGGCGAGCGTGTCCGGCAGCAGGTTGACGAGGATATCGGTCTCGGCGAGCAACGCGTCGAGTTGGGCTTCGCCCGCGAACACCCGCACATCGGCGAGCGCCTTCGGCGTGCGCGCCCAGCCGTTCACGCGAAAGCCGTTGGCATGCAGCCGGGTAGCGACGGCACTGCCCAGTTCCCCCAGACCGAGCACGCTCACGCGCGTGTCGCGCGCGAGGCGTCCGGTCAGTTCGTTGGCCCACCGGCCGTCACGCTGTGCAGCGACAAGGTCCGGCATGTCGCGCACGATGGCCAGCGCGGCGAACGTCACGAAGTCGCTCATGCGCTCGCGGGTCTCGTGCGTCACCATCCGCACGATGGGCACGTTGCGCGGCAATGCCGGGTCAGCAAGTATGTGATCGACCCCGGCGGCCGCGCTCAGGATCAGACGCAGGCGCGGGTAGTGCGCAAGGCGTCCATGATCGGGCTGATAGACCAGCGCGTACTTCACGTTGCGAGCATCGACGAAGGGATCGTCCCATCCGTAGACCCGCAGGCCGGGCATCAACCGCGCGAAGTGGTGCTGCCATTCGGTCAGCGCGGCAGCGCCGCCCGACTTGATCAATAACGTATCGCCTTGCATGACTTCGGGGGCAGAGAGCGCCTCGCGACACGGCGCGAGGGCTTTGAGAGGGAGCGGCCTCTCATCGTACTGGCCGGTCCGCTACTGCCGAAGCATTTCTTATCGAAAAGCTTATGAATGCGCAGCAGAAATACACACAACGCGCACGCATAAGCCGCAAACCCGCGAGAGACAACGCGCTGGCAAAAAAATTTTCCCGAATTTCGATGCGCCGTCGCACCTGTCGAAACGCCCGAGACGTTGGCGCAAAGCCCCGCCGGACGGGCGTCATCACCATGATGCGGCGCAACAATTCACTCGATTGTTTCCATATTCACAATAATCGATCCGTCGCGCAGGCATTGTCTGCGGCCGCCGACAACCGCTATAGTGGCCCCCGCCCCCGCGACGCGATAGTGGTTCAGTCCTTCATGTGTGAACAACCATGAGGCAAACGCACCTTCGCGTCATGTTGCAAACGTAGTTATCAATGCGATGCCCCCATCGCCATTAGAAATGAGAGACACAGCTACAGCTACATCCGAGGCCGCCATGGCCAGCCAACCCCCTTCCCAGGAAGAAGTCCGCCGACGCGTTTTCGCGATCGTTGCGGCCTCGTCGGGGAATCTGGTCGAGTGGTTCGACTTTTATATCTATGCGTTCTGCGCGATCTATTTCGCGCCGGCATTCTTCCCGAGCTCCGATCCCACCGCGCAGTTGCTCAATACGGCGGGGGTGTTCGCGGCCGGGTTCCTGATGCGACCGATCGGCGGCTGGATTTTCGGCCGAATCGCGGACCGCAATGGCCGCAAGAACTCGATGGTCATCTCGGTGATGATGATGTGCTTCGGTTCGCTGCTGATCGCGGCGCTGCCGACGTACGCGAGCATCGGCAACTGGGCGCCGGCGCTGCTGCTGTTCGCGCGTCTGCTGCAAGGTCTGTCGGTCGGTGGCGAGTACGGCACCACCGCAACGTACATGAGTGAAGTGGCGCTCAAGGGTCGTCGCGGCTTCTTCTCGTCGTTCCAGTACGTCACGCTCATCGGCGGTCAGTTGCTCGCCGTGCTCGTGGTCGTGATTCTCCAGCAACTGCTCGATGAGGCCGAACTCAAGGCCTGGGGCTGGCGCATTCCGTTCGTGGTCGGTGCAATCACCGCGGTCGTGGCCCTCATGCTGCGTCGCACGCTGCACGAGACGTCGACGAGCGCGAGCCGCAACAATCGCAACGCCGGTTCGATCGCCGGGCTGTTCCGCCATCACAAGGCCGCGTTCTTCACGGTGCTGGGCTACACCGCCGGTGGCTCGCTGATTTTCTACACCTTCACCACGTACATGCAGAAGTATCTGGTGAACACGGCAGGCATGCCGATCAAGACGGCCAGCTACATCATGACGGGCTGCCTGTTCGTCTACATGTGCATGCAGCCGATCTTCGGCATGCTGTCCGACAAGATCGGCCGCCGCAATAACATGCTGATCTTCGGTGCCCTCGGCGCGGTCGCCACGGTGCCTATCCTCACCGCGCTCAAGACGGTGCAAAGCCCGACCGCAGCGTTCCTGCTGATTTGTCTGGCGCTTGCCATCGTGAGCTTCTACACGTCGATCAGCGGCATTGTGAAGGCCGAGATGTTCCCGATCGAAGTGCGCGCGCTCGGTGTTGGCCTGGCCTACGCGGTCGCCAACGCCATCTTCGGCGGCTCGGCCGAATACGTGGCGCTCGGCCTCAAGAAAGCCGGCATGGAGCCGACGTTCTACTGGTACGTGACCGGCATGATGGTCGTGGCGTTCCTCGTGAGCCTGCGGCTGCCTCGTCAGGCGAAGTACCTGCATCACGAGCACTGATCTTGATGGCCGGGGCGAGCGTCGCAACGCTTCGCCTCTGCCGTCCTGCTGGATCTGCCTCACCTCGCGCGGGCACGCCCCATCGCCCGCACGACGCGCCGCGCTTTCCCCGCTCTCCCCCTCCTCCCTCCCCAAGTCCCAGTCATCGGCGCAAGCGGCTTCGTCGCTTAGAATCGCTTGACCCTCACGCTACGTGAGGCTTCAGCCTTGTCATACGCCAGAAGATCACGGGAGTTTCCATGCGGCTCAAAGTCGGTGAATTAGCCAAACGCAGCGGCCTGACGGTGCGCACGCTTCACCACTACGACACGCTCGGACTGCTCACGCCTTCGGCGCGCTCCGAGGCCGGTTATCGACTCTACGAGCGCAGCGACATCGCCCGTCTGCATCAGATTCAGGCGCTGCGCCGCTTCGGCATGTCGCTCACCGACATCGGTCAATGGCTGGCAAACCGGGAGGTTTCGCTCGACACGCTGATCGCTCGGCAGGTCGACATGCTCACGCAACAGATCGACGACGCGAGTCGTCTGCGCGAGCGCCTCATGCGGCTGCGAACGCAGTTGTCTTCAGGCGAAGCCCCGGAACTTGCCGAATGGCTCACAACGCTGGAGTTGATGAACATGTACGACAAATATTTCTCGCCGGACGAACTCGCCCGCTTCCCCCTGTACCAGAACAAGCAGGCGCTCGAATCCGACTGGCCGGCCATCGTGGCGGAAGTCAACGCGTTGATGGCGCGCGGGGAGCCGTCGACGGGTGAGGCCGCGCAGGCGGTCTCGCGCCGGTGGATGAAGATGATCGAGCGAGACACGGACGGTGACGCGCGTCTGCTCGCCAAGCTCAACACGATGCACGAGAGCGAGCCGTCGGTGCAGAGGCAAACCGGCATCACGACGGACCTCATGCAGTACCTCAAGGAAGCCTTCGCGCAAACCAAGCTGCGGATTTATCGGAAGTACCTGAACGACGACGAATTCCGTTTCATGCAGGCCAACTACCTGACCTACACAGACGAATGGCCGGTACTCATCGGTGCGATGCGCGAGCACCTCGACGCAGGCACGTCACCCGACACGCCTGAGGTGCAAACGCTCGTGCGCCAGTGGCTGACGTACTTCCGCTCCTATGCCGGAGACGATCCCGCCACGCACGCGAAGATCCGCGAGGCGAACATGCGGGAGCCGGAGCTGATGAGCGGTACGCTCATCGACGCTCGTCTGCTCGAGTATGTGAAAGAGGGGATCGCCGTGCTGATGCGGCGATGAGGTTCGGTTAAGGCACCGTTGATGCGAGGCTGAGGCGGGATGAGAACCGTCGGCAAACTCAGGCGTCGTCGCCCGACGCCTGACGAGCGCTCTGCCAGATGGCGTCTAGCACCGGATGCGGCTGATGACGCCGCCGGTAGAGCGCGATATCGAAGCCGATCTGCCAATCCTTGCCGCCGACGATGGCGAGCGTGCCGCGCGAAACGTCGTCGGCCACCAGCCGTTGCGGCAGCCACGCGAGGCCGGCGCCGCGTCGCGCCATCGCCAGAATCGCTTCGTAGGAATCGGCCTGATAGACGGGCTTGAGTGTCGGCCGGTTCGGCATCTCGGCCAGGTGACGCGCGAGCACCGCGCGCAGGGTCAACGTGCGTGTGAACGCCAGCCAGGGAATCGGCGACGGCCCGGCCGCCAGCCGATACCTCGCGCGGCCTTTCGCGTCGAGCGCACTCACCGGCACCAGCACCTCACGCGCAACGCTCAGCCAGTCGTAACGCTCCTGATCGATGAGCAGCCGCGTGTGCGCGCTGGAATACACGATGAGCAGATCGACCTCGCCGGCCGCCAGGCGCAGGATGGCTTCCTCGGCACCGCTCGTGGAAAGCGTCGCGGAGAAGAAGCCGATGCGCGAGGCCGTCTCGTCATACCAGTCGGGAAAGAATGTCGCGGCCAGCGTGCGGCCGGTCGCGATCTTCAGATTGTTTTCGAGCGTGGGCGCTGCGTCCTGCAATTGCGTGCGGGCGCTGTGCAGAATGTCGAGCGCATTGGTCGCCGCATCGAGAAACACCGTACCGGCGGCAGTCAGTTCCAGCGGCTTGCTGCGCTCGACGAGTTGCGTGCCGACCCACTCTTCCAGTGCACGAATGCGTCGGCCGAAAGCCGGGTGCGTGACGAAACGGTTCTCCGCCGCCCGCGTAAAACTGCGCGTGCGTGCGAGTTCGACGAAGTCTTCAAGCCATCGCAGTTGCATGCCGTTTCCTCACTGCCTCGTTACCTCATCAACGCATCGCCGCATCGCCACATCTCTTCGTCACGACTTGAGCGTCAGGCCGGTTCCTGTTGTTGCGCTCAGGCCTTGGAGAGCGACTTGAGCGCGTGCTTGATGCCGTCCGAGACGCTCGTGCCGTCGGGCACGTTCTTCACGGCGGCAAGTGCCTCCTTGTCGGAGTAACCCAGCGAAAGCAGTGCATTGACGACATCGCTCTTGTGATCGTGCGGTGTGGCCGTGCCGGGCACCGTGCCCAGTTGCGCGCCCAGCTTGCCCTTGAGTTCGAGGAGCAGCCGCTCGGCTGTCTTCTTGCCGATGCCCGGGATCTTGGTCAGACGCCCCGACTCCTGCAAAGTGACGGCCTGTGCAATGTCCGCCACGCTCATGCCCGAGAGGATCGCCAGCGCCGTACGCGCGCCGACGCCGGAAATCTTGAGCAGTTCGCGGAAGGTGTTGCGCTCGTCCGGCGAGCCAAAGCCGAAGAGCAGTTGTGCGTCTTCACGCACGATGAACTGGGTGAGCAGCGTCACGCGCTCGCCCAGGTTCGGCAGGTTGAAGAACGTGCTCATCGGCACCGAGATTTCATAGCCCACGCCCTGGCAATCGACCAGAATGTGCGGCGGATTTTTTTCCAGCAAGTTGCCGGAGATGCGGCCAATCATTGATGCCCCGAGAGAGTGACTTCGACAGGCGGCAAGTGTAGCAAACGGCAGCCCCCGGCAGCGGTGCCGAGGGCCGGAGCCCTCACCCCTCGCCTTCGATGCCGGCGATGGCGTCGCCGGTCGAGCGCGTCGCCGCGCTGCGCAGGCAGTCGAGCGCCGCCACCACCGCCGCACGATTCGCGCCGTCGTCGCGCCAGTACATCGAGATCGCCCCGAACCCCGCCAGTCGCAGCGGCACGATGCGCAACGCACCGAGCGCCTGCAAACGGCTCGCCGTGCGATGCGACGCCAGACCGATCATGTCGCTGTTGTTGAGCAGCGTGAGGTTGAGAATCGTGGAATTCGACTCCACAGTGTCGTTCGGCAACGGATACCCGGCTTCTGCGAGCGCCGTCTCCAGCGCGTTGCGAATCGGCGTGCCGCGCGGCCAGACCACCCACCGATAGCGCTGCATGTCGGGCCAGTCCACCTGCGCGAGCGAGAAGACGGGATGGCGCGCCCGCGCGACGAAATGCAACGGCTCCAGATACAACGCCTCGGCGCGCACATTGCGGTCCTGCAACTCCGGGGCCGAGCGCCCGACCACGATGTCGATTTCGCTGTGCGCGAGCTGATTCATCAGCCGGTCCATCGTGTTCTCGATTACCCGGGCCTGCACCCGTGGCATGCGTTGCAGGAGCAGCAGCACCGCGAGCGGCACCGTGTCCGCTGACGACGCCCCCGACGTGCCGATCGCCACCAGCCCGCTGCCGCCCTCGCGCATGGCGTCGAGATCGTCGCGTGCCGTGTCGAGTTGGGCTTCGATGCGCCGGGCGTGCTCGATCAGGGCTTCCCCGTAGGCCGTCGGACGCAAACCGCGCGCCTGACGCTCGAACAGCGGCAGCCCGATATCGTCCTCCAGATCCTTGAGCCACTTCGACAAACCGGGCTGCGTCGTATTGAGCAATGCCGCGGATTGGCTCATGTTGCCAGTCTCCGCGAGGGTCAGCAGCATCTGCAAATTGCGCAGACGCAGGCGATGGGTCCAGTCCATGCGCAGTCTCCGGGCACCCCTCAGGCGCCCTCAAAATTCCCCGAGCCATACGATTTTTCGTATGGATCCGTTGATTTATTCATTTCAAAGAATATGTCTCGCCGAGTATAACGCTATCCATAGACCCGCAAGCCCTCGCTGGCTGAGCTTGTCCGACAAGCTGACCGGGCCCCTACCGATACGGAGACATGCATGTCTGAACGCGCCACCAGCGCCGAACGCGCTGCCTATTACGAACACATCGGCCGCAACCACATGGCCCCGCTGTGGGAATCGCTGCACAGCCTCGTGCCGCCCCAGCCCCGCCCGCGCGTGGTGCCTGCCATCTGGAAATACAACGAAGTGCGTCCGCTGGTGATGGAAGCGGGCAGCGTCATCAGCGCCGAAGAAGCCGTGCGCCGCGTGCTGATTCTGCAGAACCCGGGAACACCGGGGTCGTCGAGCATCACCGGCTCGCTCTACGCCGGCCTGCAACTGATTCTGCCGGGCGAGATCGCGCCGAGCCATCGTCATACCCAGTCGGCCCTGCGCTTCATCGTGGAAGGTCGAGGCGCATGGACGGCCGTGAACGGCGAGCGCACCACGATGCATCCGGGCGACTTCATCATCACGCCGTCGTGGACGTGGCATGACCACGGCAACCCGGTGGACGGCGAACCGGTCGTGTGGCTCGACGGCCTCGACATTCCGCTCGTGCAGTACTTCGACGCGGGCTTTGCCGAGAACTACCCCGAGTCGCAACAGCCGGTGCAGCGCCCCGAGGGCGACAGCTTTGCGCGCTACGGCTTCAACATGCTGCCGGTGCATCACAAGGTGAGCGATCCGACCTCGCCGATCTTCAGCTATCCGTACGCCCGCTCGCGCGAGGCGCTCGACACGCTGTATCGCAACGGCGAGCTCGATCCGTGGGACGGCATCAAGCTGCGTTACGTCAATCCGGCGACCGGCGGCTGGCCGATGCCGACGATGGCGACGTTCATGCAATACCTGCCCGCCGGCTTCCAGGGCAAGACCTATCGCAGCACCGACGCGACGGTCTTCTCGGTGGTCGAAGGCCGCGGCACGGTGCGCATTGGCGACGAGGTGTTCCAGTTCGAGCCGCGCGATCACTTCGTCGTGCCGTCGTGGGCGCCTGTGCAACTCGCAGCGCTCGAAGACGCCGTGCTGTTCAGCTACTCCGATCGCCCCGTGCTCGCCGCCCTGAACCTGCTGCGCGAGTCGCGCACCTGAACCCGAGTTAAGCCCCACGACCACTTATCGGCCCCGCGCGTCCGGCGTCTCGTTGACCGACGCGCGCCGCCACCGTCTCTACTTCCATTGACCGAGTCAAACATCATGTCCTTCGTCTTCGCTCCGCCCGCCACCGTCGCCATTCCCGTTGTCGGCAGCACCGATCAGTTCGCCGTGCGCCGTGTGTACTGCGTTGGCCGCAACTACGCCGCTCACGCCCGCGAAATGGGCTTCGATCCCGACCGCGAGCCGCCGTTCTTCTTCTGCAAGCCGGCCGATGCCGTGCTGCCGGTGGCCTACGGCGAAACGCTCGAACTGAAATACCCGGCGCAGACCGCCAACTATCACTACGAAGCCGAACTGGTCGCCGTGATCGGCAAGGCCGGCTCGGACATTCCGCTTGAGCAAGCGCTCGAGCACGTGTGGGGCTACGCCGTGGGTCTCGACATGACGCGCCGCGATCTGCAAATGAAGATGCGCGAAATGGGACGCCCCTGGGAAATCGGCAAGGCGTTCGACGCGTCGGCCCCCATCGGCCCGATTCACCCCGTGTCGAGCATCGGTCACATCGAGAAGGCCGGCATCTCGCTCACGCTCGACGGTGTGCAGAAGCAGAAGAGCGACATCACGCATCTGATCTGGTCGGTAGCGGAGACCGTTTCGTATCTGTCGCAATTCTTCCGTCTGGAACCGGGCGATCTGATCTATACCGGCACGCCCGAAGGCGTGGGCCCGGTCAAGGCAGGCGAGACGATGGTCACCGCCGTCGAGGGGCTTGGCGAGATCACGGTGCGCGTGGTCTGAGGTCGCGTCATGCAGCTCTATAGCTTCTTCAACAGCTCGACGTCGTATCGCGTGCGCATCGCGCTCGCCCTCAAGGGGCTCGCGTTCGACACCGTCCCGGTCAACATTCGCGTGGGCGAGCATCATGCCGACGCGTATGTCGACGAGGTCAATCCGTCGGCCGGCGTGCCGGCCATCGTGGATGGCGGCCTCTCGCTGGGTCAGTCCATCGCCATCATCGATTATCTCGACGCGAAGTATCCCGAGCCGCGTCTGGTACCGCAGGACATCGAAACCCGCGCCCGCGTGCTCGAACTGTCGATGCTCATCAGTTGCGACATCCACCCGGTGAACAATCTGCGCATCCTGAAGTATCTGCAAGGGCCGTTGGGCCTGAGTGCAGAGCAGAAGAACGCGTGGTACCAGCACTGGGTTGCCGAGGGCATGGCCGGTGTTGAGCGGTTGCTCGTCAAGCATGGTCACGGCCTCTGGTGCTTCGGCGACGCTCCGACGCTTGCCGACGTCTGCCTGATTCCTCAGATCGCCAATGCTCAGCGAACGGGGTGCGACATGTCGGCTTATCCGCGCGCAATGGCGGTGTATGCCCACGCGCAGACGCATCCGGCATTCCTCGCGGCAGCGCCCAACCGTCAGCCGGATTACACGGCGTAATTGAAGCACTGAAGC